>JAKFXD010000025.1:0-2895 GCA_021731565.1 Methylocystis sp.
GAATGCGACGCTCCACAATGAAGACTACATCGAGGATAAGGACATCCGCATCGGCGATACGGTTGTCGTGCAGCGCGCGGGCGACGTCATCCCTCAGATCGTGGAGGTGGTGAAGGAGAAGCGGCCGGGGGAAGGACTCGCGAAATTCAAATTTCCAGAAGTCTGCCCGCGCTGCGGCTCCGCCGCGCTGCGCGAGATCGACGAAAAGACGGGCAAGACCGACGCCGTGCGCCGTTGCACGGGTTCGCTGGTCTGTCCGGCGCAGGCGGTCGAGCGCCTGAAACATTTCGCTTCGCGCAACGCCATGGACATTGAAGGGCTCGGGGACAAGCAGATCGAATATTTCTTCGACGAGGGAATGATCAAGACCGCATCCGACATTTTTACGCTCCCTGAGCGCGAGGCGCGGATGTCGCCGCGACTCGCCGAGCGCGAGGGCTATGGCGAGACTTCCGTGCGCAATCTCTTCGCGGCGATCGAGGTGCGCCGAAAAGCGCCAATCAATCGCTTCATCTATGCGCTTGGCGTGCGCCATGTCGGCGAGACCAATGCGCGCCGGCTCGCGCGCCATTTTGGCGACTTTGAGTCGCTGCGCGAAACAGCGCGGGACGCCGCGCCCGGCGGCGAGGCGCGCGCGCGCATCGATTCGATCGACGGCGTCGGCCCCGTCGTCGCCGAGGCGCTGCATGACTTTTTCGTCGAACCGCACAATGAACGCGAACTCGACGCTCTCCTAGAGCAAATCACTCTGGAGCCGATGCCCGCCGTAGCGTCGGCGTCGCCCGTCGCCGGCAAGACCGTCGTCTTCACCGGCGCGCTCGAACGGCTCACGCGCGATGAAGCCAAGGCGCAGGCCGAACGTTTCGGCGCGCATGTCGCGGGGTCGGTGTCGAAGAAGACCGATCTCGTGGTCGCCGGCCCCGGCGCGGGATCGAAGCTTAAGAAGGCCGCTGAACTCGGGATCGAAGTGATCAGCGAAGACGAATGGTTCAAGCGAACGGGGCAGGGGTAAAACGCCAAATCCGGCGCGAGCTACGCCTCGCCCGGGCGTTTTACCGCGCTGAAGCCTTTCGCCTCCATGGCGAGATGGAGCCTGTTCTGCAGGCCGGCGTCGTCGCCCTTGACGAGCAGCGCGGCGTTGTCGGCGATCGCCTCGCAGAGCGCGGAGACCCAGGACTCCTCGCTCTTGGCGAAATCGCTCAGCACATAGGCGTAAACCTGCGCCTTGTCGCCGGGATGGCCGATGCCGAGCCGCACGCGCTTATAGTCGTTGCCGATATGCGCGGTGATCGAGCGCAGCCCGTTATGTCCGGCGACGCCGCCGCCGGTCTTGATCCGGCATTTGGCGGGCGCGAGATCGAGTTCGTCGTGAATGACGACGATCCCGTCCGGGCCGATCTTGTGAAAACGCGCCGCTTCGCCGACCGAACGGCCGCTCTCGTTCATATAGGTTTGCGGCTCCAGCAGCATGACGCGCTCGCCGCCGATCGTCCCTTCGCTGACGAGGCCCTGAAACCGCGCCCGCGCCTGCGCGAAGCCGTGCCGCTTGGCGATCGCTTCGAGCGCCATGAAGCCGATATTGTGCCGGTTTCTGGCGTAAGCGCGTCCGGGATTGCCGAGTCCGACAAGGAGCTGCATTTTCAGCCTCTGACATAAAAATGGCCGGGCGAACCCGGCCATTAACACGGCAAGCTTTACGGCGCTTACTTCTTCTTTTCTTCCTTGGCGGGAGCCGCCGCAGGCGCAGCCGCCGCGGCCGGAGCCTCCTCCGCCGCGCCGCCGCCGGCCGGCGGCGTCAGACTCGCCACGGTGAAATCCTTGTCGGGATTTGTCGGCTTGCACCCCTGAGGCAGCGGGATCGCCGAAATATGCAGCGAATCGTTAAAGTCCAAGCCGGCGAGGTCGGCGGTGATCGCTTCCGGAATATTGTCGGCCGGCACCCACATCTCCACCGTGTGGAAGACGATGTTGAGCGCGCCGCCGCGCTTGATGCCGGGCGCCGCCTCCTGGTTGATGAAATGCACCGGCACGTTCACGCGCAGCCGCGAGCCCGGCTTCAGGCGCAGAAAATCGACATGGATCGGCGTGTCCTTGACGACGTCGAGCTGGTAGTCGCGCGGGATCGCGCGCTCCGTCTTGCCGTCGATGTCGATTTCGAAGATCGTCGTGAGGAAGTGCCCCGCGAAAATGAGCTGCGAAACGCTCTTCTTGTCGAGCGAGAGCGGCTGCGGCGCTTCGCCGCCGCCATACAGCACTGCTGGAATACGGCCCTCACGGCGAACGCTGCGGGCGGCCCCCTTGCCTGTCCCGCTGCGCACCGCGGCCGCGAGCTTCTTGGTCTCGGCCATGTCGGTGTCCTTCAAGTCAAAAGAAAAGGCGCTGCTCGCCTCCAGGGGTGTCGGAAACGCAGGCGCCGCCGCGCTTATAGGGGAGCGCGCCAGGGGAGGCAAGCCACGCCAAAACAGCCAATCGCCAAAACAATCGCGAGGCCCCCTTTCCGAGGGCGGATCGCGCCTCATATGGCCGCGGATCGCTCATCCTTTGGGCGGCGTGGCGCAGCCGCGGCTTGGTTGCGGCTGCCACTGCGAGAGAAAGGGCTCAGCATGCGTATACTCGCGACCTGCATCGCGCTTCTCGGACTCGTCGGCCTGGCGGCGACGCCGGCCCAGGCCGACCGTCGGCTCTCCTCCGCGGAGAAGTCAAGCATCCGATCGGCGCTTAAGGACATGGGCTGCTCGGGCGGCAGAATGGAATTCGACAAAGGAAGATTCGAAGTCGACGACGCCAGATGCCAGGGCGGCAAGCGCTTCGATCTGACCTTCGATCGGAACTACAAGCTGACGAACAAGGAAGCGGAAGGCCGCAGCGGATTCTACGGCAGCGGCCGCAACGACA
>JAKFXD010000025.1:3599-8303 GCA_021731565.1 Methylocystis sp.
GCGAGTTTTGCGGCGGCGGTTTCCTGTCCGGCCGAGAAGAACACCGCATCTCCGGACTTGACGCCAGCCTTGGCGGCGATCGCGGCCTGCGCCTCCGGGGGGATAAATTTCGCGATCGGACCTTTGCCGACGAGCGCGCCGTTTTCTTCCTCGAAGATGATATAGCCCAGCCCCGGCGCGCCTTCGCTGCGCGCCCAGTCGTTCAATTTATCGAAGAAACTTCGCGGCAGGGCGGCGGCGCCCGGCGCCGGAATGGCGCGCACGGTCTTGCCCTTGAACGCCTTGAAGCTCACATCCTCGCGGGCGAATTCCTCGGACACGTCGGCGATGATCAGTGGATTGCGCAAATCCGGCTTGTCGGTGCCATATTTGAGCATCGACTCGCTAAAGGAAATGCGCGGGAATTTCTGCGTGACCGCCTTGCCGTTGGCGAACTCCTCGAACAAGCCGCGCAGCACCGGCTCGATGGCGCCGAACACGTCTTCCTGCGTCACGAAGCTCATTTCGACGTCGAGCTGGTAGAACTCTCCCGGCGAGCGGTCGGCGCGGGCGTCCTCGTCGCGGAAACAGGGCGCGATCTGGAAATAGCGATCGAAGCCGGCGACCATGATGAGCTGCTTGAACTGCTGGGGCGCCTGCGGCAGCGCGTAGAATTTGCCCGGATGCAGGCGCGAGGGCACGAGAAAGTCGCGCGCGCCCTCGGGTGAGGAGGCGGTCAGGATCGGCGTCTGGAATTCGAAGAAGCCCGCCTGTTTCATGCGCATGCGGATCGAATCGACGATACGGCCGCGCAGCATGATGTTCTGGTGCAGCTTCTCGCGACGCAGATCGATGAAGCGATATTTGAGGCGCGTGTCCTCGGGATAGGGCTGGTCGCCGAAGACCGGCAGCGGCAGTTCGGCGGCCGGGCCCAGAACCTCGATCTCGCCGACGTAAATCTCGACCTGTCCGGTCGGCATGTCGGGATTTTCGGTGCCAGCCGGGCGCTTGCGCACCTCGCCGTCGAGCCGCACCACCCATTCCGAGCGCAATTTCTCGGCTTGCGCGAAGGCCGGCGAATCCGGATCGACGACGCATTGCGTCAGGCCGTAATGGTCGCGCAGGTCGATAAACAGCACGCCGCCATGGTCGCGGATGCGGTGACACCAGCCGGAGAGGCGGATTTTCTGGCCGACGAGCGCCTCATTGGGCGCGCCACAATTATGCGAACGGTAGCGATGCAAGGGTCGGCTCATCGGGCTTGTGTGGTAAAGGGACGCGATCCCGGAAGGACCGGGCGATTTCGCGGCGCAGAAAGGGCATGGGCCGTCGCCGGCTGTCAAGCCGAGCGCCGCCGGCCGCCGCCTACTTCCTGAAAAACGCGTCCGCCGCGGCGCTCGCCGCCTGTTTCGCCGCGCGGGCGGCCTCTAACCGCGCGATTTCCTGCCGCAGCCGTTCGATGCGCTCGTCGATTTCGGCGACGGACAGCAGATCAAGCGGCTGGCCGATCTCGAAAGCCGCGGGACGCGGCGCGTCATCCTGTTCGCTTTTCATCACCGCGGACCTCGGCTGGATTTCTTCGCTCGCTGGCCAAAATAGCGCTTAAGGAGTCATGCGCCAACTTGTGGACGCGCGTCATTTGAGCGTAACTTCCGGCGCGCTTGATGATCCGCGCAGGCGGGGCGTCGGCGGCCGCAGCGCGGCCGGAAGCGCCCATGACCGCTAAGACCGCCAAGGCGCGGCGCGTCCCGCGCCCGCCTCTCTTTCCGGACGAAATAGGTATGACCAAGTGGGTGTATAGTTTCAGCGCCGGTCGCTCCGAAGGCTCGGCGTCGATGAAGGATCTGTTGGGCGGCAAGGGCGCCAATCTCGCGGAAATGGCCGCCCTCGGACTGCCGGTGCCGCCGGGCTTCACCCTCACCACCGAGGTCTGCGTCTATTTTTACGCCAACGGCAAGACCTTTCCCGCCGATCTCGCCGGACAGGTCGATGCGGCGCTCGCCGACGTCGGCCGCGTCGCGGGACATGCGTTCGAAGACCCGCGGCAGCCGCTGCTCGTCTCGGTGCGCTCCGGCGCCCGCGCCTCGATGCCGGGAATGATGGACACGGTCCTCAATCTCGGCCTCAACGACGAGACCGTCGAAGCGCTCGCGCGCAATTCCGGCGACGAACGCTTCGCCTGGGACTGCTACCGGCGCTTCATCGAAATGTATTCTTCCGTCGTGCTCGGCGTCGAACATCATGAGTTCGAGGACGCATTGGAGCAATTGAAGGAGAGCAGGGGTTTCGCGCTCGACACGCAGCTTACCGCCGACGATTGGCGCAAGGTCGCCGCGCAATATAAGGCGATCGTCGAAAAATCCGCCGGCAAGAGCTTTCCGCAGGATCCGCGCGAACAATTATGGGGCGCGATCCGCGCCGTGTTTTCCTCCTGGATGAACAATCGCGCCATCGTCTATCGCAGCCTGCACAACATTCCCGAAAGCTGGGGCACCGCGGTCAATATCCAGGCGATGGTGTTCGGCAATATGGGCGCGCAATCGGCGACCGGCGTCGCCTTCACCCGCAACCCTTCGACCGGCGTGCGCGAGCTTTATGGCGAATATCTCATTAACGCGCAGGGCGAAGACGTCGTCGCCGGCATTCGCACGCCGCAGCCGATCACGCAGTCGGCGAGCCACGCCTCCGGCTTCGAGAAAGTGTCGCTCGAAGCGGCGATGCCGGCGATTTTCGCCGAGTTCAAGGGATATTCCGACAAGCTCGAACGTCATTTCCGCGACATGCAGGACATGGAGTTCACCGTCGAGCGCGGCAAGCTGTGGATGCTGCAGACGCGCGCCGGCAAGCGCACCGCGCGCGCGGCGCTGAAACTCGCCGTCGACATGGCCCGCGAGGGCCTCATTGGCAAGGATGAGGCGATCACCAGGGTCGAGCCGCAGTCGCTCGAACAATTGCTGCATCCGACGATCGATCCGGCGGCGAAGCGCCATATCCTGGCGACGGGACTTCCCGCCTCGCCCGGCGCGGCGGTCGGCGAAATCGTCTTCGATCCGGAAGAGGCGGCGAAGCTCTCATCGAATGGCCGCAAGATCATCCTCGTGCGCATCGAGACGAGTCCCGAGGACATCGGCGGCATGCATGGCGCCGAAGGCATTCTGACCGCGCGGGGCGGCATGACCTCGCATGCCGCCGTCGTGGCGCGCGGCATGGGCAAGCCCTGCGTCACCGGCGCCGGCGCGCTGCGCATCGATTATGAGGACCAGAGCTTTACCGTCGCCGGCAAGCGCTTCGGCAAGGGCGAGCGCATCACCATCGACGGCTCGGCCGGCCAGGTCATCGCCGGCGAGGTGAAAATGCAGCGGCCGGAGCTCACCGGCGAATTCGCCGTGCTGATGTCCTGGGCCGACCAGAAGCGGCGCCTGAAAATTCGCGCCAACGCCGAAACGCCCGCGGACGCCCGCGCCGCCCGCCGCTTCGGCGCCGAAGGCATCGGCCTCGCGCGCACCGAACACATGTTTTTCGAAGGCGAGCGCATCGTCGCGGTGCGCGAAATGATTCTCGCCGACGACACCGAGGGCCGCCGCCTCGCGCTCGCGAAGCTCTTGCCGATGCAGCGCGAGGATTTCAAGCAGCTGTTCGAAATCATGTCGGGCCTGCCGGTGACGATCCGCCTGCTCGATCCGCCGCTGCATGAGTTCCTGCCGCATTCGGATTCGGAGATCGGCGCCGTGGCGAAGGCGATGGGCGCCGATCCGGTGAAACTGCGCCGCCGCGCCGCGCAGCTTTCCGAATTCAATCCGATGCTCGGCTTTCGCGGCGTTCGACTCGCAGTGATTTTCCCCGAGATCGTCGACATGCAGGCGCGGGCGATTTTCGAGGCGGCGATCGAAGCCTCGCTCTCGACCGGCGAACCGGTCGACATCGAGATCATGGCGCCGCTCGTCTTCGCCCGCGCCGAGCTCGATCTCGTCAAGGCGCGCGTCGCCGAAATGGCGAAGCTGGTCGAGGACGAGACCGGGATCAGGCCGAATTACCACGTCGGCACGATGATCGAACTGCCGCGCGCCGCGCTGCGCGCCGGCGACATCGCGCCGTCGGCGGATTTCTTCTCCTTCGGCACCAATGATCTGACCCAGACGACGCTCGGCATTTCGCGCGACGATTCGGGCTCCTTCCTCAACGCCTATGTCGAGAAGGGGCTGCTGCCGGCCGATCCCTTCGTCACCATCGATCAGGAAGGCGTCGGCGAGCTTGTGCGGCTCGGCTGCGACCGCGCCCGCGCGGCCAATCCGACGATCACGCTCGGCGTCTGCGGCGAGCATGGCGGCGATCCGGCGTCGGTCGCCTTCTTCGACCAGATCGGCTTCGACTATGTGTCCTGCTCGCCGTTCCGCGTGCCGATCGCGCGGCTGGCGGCGGCGCAGGCGGCGCTCGGCGAGAAGGCCGTGAGCACGGCGTAATACGAATTCCAGCCGATCCGTTCGCTGGGACCGTCATTCCCGGCAGGCCGAAGGCCTGACCGGGAATCCAGAGCCAATGCGAGAACGCTGATTTTGCTCTGGATTCCCGATCGCGCGCCTTGCGCGCGCCGGGAATGACAACTCCCGCGGCGATATGGCGTTATCCAGCGCTGCGCTGCAGATTCAGCTCCAGCAGTCTGGCGAGCGCGTCTTCGGTCGAAATATCCTCCGGCCAGCCATAGGCGGCGGCGACCGCGCGGTCGAG
>JAKFXD010000026.1 GCA_021731565.1 Methylocystis sp.
TGGCAGCTTGTTGAGCGCGACGGCGCCGATCGCGGCGACTTCGGTCAGTCCCGCCCAGACATAGGCGAGCACGATGACGACCAGCGCGGGCAGATTGAGCAGCGTGACGACCCAGGGATCGAGCAGCAGGTCGGCAAGTCTGTTGCGGCCCATGAGATAGCCGATCGCCGCGCCGAAGCTCATGGCGAGCGCGAAGGCGGCGACGACGCGCGCCAGCGTAACCGCGAGATTGAAGAACAGCGCCCCCGAGACCGCTTCCTCATAGATTTTCTCGAAGACGGCGGCGGGTCCCGGAAGGCGATGCGGATCGGACAGAGACGCGCCGATCTGCCAAAGGAGGAGCAGCGCCGCAAGCGAAACCAGACGGATCAATGCGGCTTGCCTTCGGCGCCCTTGTAGAAGGTTCCGGGATCGAGCGTCTTGCCGGGGCCGATGAGCTTTTCGCCGCCAAGCACGGCGAGCGCGCCATAGAGCGTGCGGGCGTCGGCCTCCTCTTCGGCAATCGAGCGTTTCGGCGCGCCGGCGACATAGCGCTTGCGGTAGATGTCGATCGTCTTGGCGTCCTTGCCGCCGAGGCGCTGCGCGATGACGGCGCCCCAAGCCCTGTCGGATGTCGCAATCAGCGCTTTGGCCTTGCGGCTCGCGGCGAAGAACCGCGCCAGCGCGTCCTTGTTCTTCGCCGCGAAGCCTTCGTCGAAGACATAGCCGGTGACCACGACGTCGCCCTTGGCGCCGAGCGCCTTTTCGACATCGGTGAGTTCGACGGCGCGGGTGAAGCCTTGCGCTTCGAGGTCGGCGGCGAAATTCCAGAATTCGAGCGCCGCGTCGATCTCGCCTTGCAGCGCCTTTTCGGCGATGAGCGGCGGCGCGCCGTAAAGCACCGTCGCGCTCCTGTCGAGGTCGACGCCGTTCTTTAGCGCATAGGCCTTGAGCATCAGCCAGCTCTTGTCGAGCGGCCCGCCGGCGACGCCCAGCGTCTTGCCGGCGAGGTCCTTGACGCTCTTGATTGCGGGGTTCTTGGTCATCACCGCGCCGATCGCCGTTGAGTGCGGGTAGAAGGTCAGTTTCTGGCCTTGCGCGCGCTGGCGCGCGACCCACAGCCAATCGGAAAGGATGAGATCGGCGCCGCCGCCCTGAATGGCGATCTTGCCGGCGTCGGTCGAGGCGAGTTCGGTTGCGTCAATCTCGAGTTTCGCGTCCTTGTCGAGGCCGAAGGCCCTTATCACGGCGAGCTCCCAGCCGAGCGTGCCGGTCTTCTGCAGCGCGATGCGCAGTTTGTCGGCCTGCGCCGGCGCGGCGGCGAGGAACAGGCCGGCGAGGCCGGCGGCGAGAGCGACGAAGAAGCTGCGCATGTTTCCTTCAGCTGTGCGCAGAAGTCTTAGCGCAGGATCGACATATCGTCGATGCGTCTGCAATCTCTTGACGATAGCGCTCTATCCCGCTTGCGCGCCTTCACCCTCCCCTTGAGGGGGAGGGTCGGACTGCGAAGCAGTCCGGGGTGGGGTGAACCCCAACCAACGCTATTGCCGCCCGCTCCGTGCTTTTGTCCGCGCTTCGCGCCTTTGTCACCCCACCCCGAAGCGCTGCGCAATGCGACCCTCTCCTTCAAGGGGAGGGTGAGCGCGAGCTTTTCGCCGCAAGCGCCGCTTCATAAAAATCCGCGAGCTGTGAGAGCTGCGCTGCGCAGTCTCCTTCATAACTTGAGCCGTGCATCATGGCGAGACGGCGCGGCGCGAGCGTCGCGAGCATGCGAATCGTTGGGCCTGTCGCCGGCGTCAGCGCGGTGGCTTGAAAGGCGTTCTCCGCCGCGATGGCGGCGTCGAGGACGCTTTCCGTGACGAGCGCCGGCCCTTGACCGATCTGTGTGAAGAGATCGCCGCAAAAAAGCGTGCTTGTCGTCTCCTCGAAGATCAGTCCTGATTCCCACGCATGCGGCACATGCGGCGTATCGATGTAGCGCACGCGCCTGCCGCCGATGTCGATGCTCTCGCCGTCGGCGAGCGCGCGCGGCGGCCGGTCGGCGAGATCGTTGAGCGACACCATGCAAGCGATCTGGCCGTGAACCACTTGCGCCAGCGGCGCGGCGGAGAGCCACAGATTCATCGCCCCGCATTCGTCGGCTTCGACATGGCCGAAGGAAATCCAGCGCAGCCGTTCGACCGGCATGATCGCGCCCAAAGCCTTAGATACCAGCGGAAACAGCGAACGCGGCCCGCAGTGAAAAAGGAATGGCTCGTCGGCAACGATGAGGAACTGATTGAAGGTGAAACCGGCAGGCGCGGCGATCTGTGGCGCAAAAGTCGACAAGCGATAAATGCGCTCGGCGATTTCGTCGACCTTCGTTTCCATCTTCAACCTCCGACGCCGATCGTTTGCTATATGCCGCTCGACTTCGACGAGAAATTGAAGCCTTCGACGAGCATCGCCGGCGCCGCCGGCGCGCCGCCTTCGCCCGCCGCGCGCCAGGTCCGGCGCGTCGGACCGAGCGCCTTGATGTTGGCGAAGAACTCGCCGAGCCGCTGATTGAAGCGCATATTGCGCATCGGCGCGACGATGCGTCCGTTCTCGATGAGAAAATTGCCGTCGCGCGTGAGCCCGGTGAGCAGCAGGCTCTTCGGCTCGACGATATTGGTGTACCACAATCTCGTCACCAGAACGCCGCGCCGCACCGATCGGACCATGTCGTCGATCGAAACGTCGCCGCCAGACATCACGAAATTGCGCGCGAAAGGAATTGGCTCGGCGCCCGTCCGTTGCGCCCAGGCGCGCGAGCGGTAGAGCGTCGTCGCGACGCCGTTCTCCACAAATGCGCGGGCGCGATGCGGCAGGCCCTCGTAGCCGACCGCCGCTTCGGGCGCTATCGGATCGGCGGGATCGACGCGGATCGTGAGCTTTTCGTCGAACAGCCTTTCGCCGATCAGCGCGCCGCCGCCGGGACGCGCGAAGAAACTTCTGCCCTCGTCGGCGGCGCGCGCCTCCATCGCTCTGACGAGCCAAAAGGCGAGTTCCGCCGTGGCGTCCGGCTCCAGAACCACCGTATAGGCGCCGGGTTCGAGATCGACGGGCGTCGAATCATGCGCGCCCTTGGCGCAGGCGACGCGCGCGATTTCGTCGGCGTCGAGACGGTCGGCGAAGAACTGATGCGCGGCGGCCCAGCCCGACCATGCGTCGGCGCGGTTGCGCGCGGTGGCGGAGAGATCGATTTCGCTGCGCCGCTCATAGGCGAAGAGCCCCGCGCTCGTCACAAAGGCGTTGAATCGACGCGCGGTCGTCGCGCAGCCGAAAGTATCGACGCCGATCCGCGCGCCTTCCTCCATGACCCGCGCCGCCGCGCCGGCGAGCGCGCCGAGGCGCAAGCTCGCCGTCGCCTCGTCATAGCGATTGGCGAAGCCGTAATTTTGCGGACCCAGCGGGGCGACATAATCCGGGTCGACAGGCAGCATGCGCGCAATCTCTTCCGAACGCGCGACCGCGGCGGCGATCGCGTCGTTGTCGAAACGCGAGATGCTGCAGGCGCCGATGCGCCCGCCGATATGAGACGAAATCCGCAGACTGGCGTCCGCGCTCGCTAGATTGGTCGTCGCGCCGCCGCGCGCGAAGCGCAGACTCTGGTCGAGGCCGCCCTGGATATGGACGGCGCAGGCGTCGGCCCTGGAATGCGCGAGAACCTTGTCGGCGATCGCTTTGGCGTCGTCTGAGGAAAGAAACATCAGCTATGCGTCGTCGCCCGTGTTCAGCACGCGCACCTTGCGAAACAGCGCCGGCGGGCTGCCATGCGAGACCGGCGCCAGCTGCATCGGCTCGGCCTTGCCGCAGGTGAAGGTGCCGTCGAGATGATAGGCGCTCGCGTCGCACAGGCCGGAAAGAGAATTCCAAAACTGCGTCGTGCGGCCCTGATAGGCGCCGTCGCGCAACAGATCGCCGAGCTTGCCGTTCTTGATTTCATAAAAGAGCTGCCCGCCGAACTGAAAATTGTCGCGCTGCTGGTCGATGCTCCAACTGCCGGCGCCGACGACGTAAATGCCATTCTCGACGTCGCTGATGAGATCGTCGAAGGAACACTTCCGAGGATTCGGCTTCAAGGAAATATTCGGCATGCGCTGGATCGGAAAGGTCGTCGGGCTGTCCGCATAGGCGCAGCCGTTCGAATGCGACAGGCCGATGAGATGCGCCTGTCCCAGCGCCATCTGGAAATTCCTGAACACGCCGCGTTCGACGATCGGGAATTCGGCGGCCTCGGCGGCGGCCCCGTCGTCGTCATAGCCGATCGTGGCGAGCGCGCCGGGCTGGGCGCGGTCGGCGACGATCGTCATCAACTCCGAGCCGAACCGCAATTCGTTGAGCATATGGGGTTTGACGAAGCTCGTTCCGGCGAAATTCGCCTCCCAGCCGAGCACGCGATCGAGTTCGGTCGAATGGCCGACCGTCTCATGGATCGTGAGCCACAGATTCGTCGGGTCGATCACCACGTCGTATTCGCCCGGCGTCACCGGCCTGGCGTCAAGTTTGGCGCGCGCCTCTTCGCCCGCCCGCGCGGCTTCCTCGATCAGGCCGGCGCCGAGGACATAGTCCCAGCCGGCCCCCCGCGCCGGGGCGAGGCAGTCGCGCGTCGCGAAGCGGCCCTTCGCACGGTCGACGGCGGCGGCTTGAAAATTTGGCGCGACCCGCGTGCGCGTCTGATGAATCCGGCTGCCAAGGCTATTGGCGAAGAACCGTTCTTCGCAGGCCGCCGAGAACGACGCCGAACAAAAATCCGCGCCATGATCGCGCGCGCTGGCGATGATCGACAGCAGCAGATCGGCTTTTTCGCCGGCCGGCACGTCGAACGGGTCGACGCCCATCGGCATGATCCATTCGGCCTCATGGGCGGGCAGGCGCTCGAGCTCGATCGGCTGCAATTGGATCGGCTTCACGGCGCGGGCGTTCTCCAGCGCCCGCTCGAGTCCGTCGCGCAGACTGAGCGGATCGAGCCGGCGGGCGCCGTAGAATCCCCAGCAGCCGTCGAGAAGCACGCGCAGGCCAAATCCCTGCGAGGCGCGTTCGTCGAAACTCTCCAGCCGGTCGTCCTTGGCGAAGGCGTATTCGCGCCGCGTTTCGCCGATCCTGAGGTCGGCGTAGGCGGCGCCGCTTTGCCGTGCGGCGGTGAGCGCAAGATCGGCGAGATCGTGGAGCAGCGCTCGGTCCAGCGCGAAAGCGCCGCGGCCCCGGCAGGAGGATTCCAAATGAAAAGGCGTGGCGGCGGCCGCCATATGTCGCTCCCAATTGCCTCATTATGTTGGGCGTTTCGGCGCCGATTTGCAATCGCTCCGTTACGATGGCGCTTCGTCCCGCCAGCCGCAGGCGGCGAGCGCCGCGGTCATATGCGCCGGCGGCGCGGCGAGAGCCTCCACGGGCGGCTTGCCGTCCTGCATCGGCACGCTCACCGCGCGCGCATGAAGATGAAGGGGCGGCGCGCCCTCGCGGCGACCTGAGCCATAGATCGGATCGCCGAGAATCGGCCAGCCCATCGCCTGCGCATGCACCCTGATTTGGTGCGTGCGGCCCGTATGCGGCGTGAATTCTATGAAAGTCAGCGTCGCGTCGGCGCTTCTGCCAAGCACCTGCCAGGACGTGCGCGCCGGCAGACCAAGCGGGTCGGGCTGCATCCACCAGCCGCGCGACGCGTCGAGCCGCCCGAGCGCAAGGTCGATCTCGCCCTGCTCGCCCGCCGGCGCGCCCTCGACCACCGCCCAATAGGTCTTGCCGATGCGCCCCGATTTGAACAGGCGGCCGAGCCGCTCCAGCGCCTTGCGGTGGCGCCCGAGCACCAGACAGCCGGACGTGTCCTTGTCCAAACGGTGCGCCAGCGCCGGCGGACGCGGAAGGCCGAAGCGAAGCTGGTCGAAGCCGTCTTCGAGGCTCGGGCCGCCCTTCGGGCCGCGATGCACCGCGACGCCGGCCGGCTTGTCGATGATCAGCATCAGCCCGTCGCGGTGAAGCAGTCGAGAGAGGAGGTCCATGGCTCGCTTATAGCAGGGCGCGGCGCTCTAAATCGCTATTTCCCGGCGTGTTTGTCGAGCATGAGCGCGCCGCCGATAAACGCGCCATATTTGTGGAAGTATTCGTCGGTCAAATGCACGCCGTCGGCGGCGTAACGCCGCTCGTTGCCCTCGTAGCGATCGATGAAATCGTCATATTCGATGATGTTGAGTTCGGGGTGGTCGCGCCACAGGGCGACCCGATAGAGGTCGTTCACCTGCTTCTGACAATCGTCATAGAAACAGCTCAATAGGGAGCGCTTGACGGCGCTGTAGAGATTGGGCGGTTTGAAGCTGCGCTCATTGACGCGCGGAATGGCGATGATTTCAACGTCGTCGACGCCGGAAAAATATTCGACGAGCTTTTTCGTATATTCGACATAGGCCGATGCGCCGACGTGCTGGATTTCGTCATTGACGCCGTTCATGAGCACGACCTTGTCGGGCGTCTTGCCCCCAAAAAGGCGGTAGAGTTTTTCTCTTGGGAATTTCTCGCGCAGTTCGGAATAGAGCAACCGCGAGTTTCGGCCCGCAAAACCGATGCTGCAGGCTTTGACGCCGCGACCTTGAAGCCGCTCGGAAATGGCGCGCGGCAGTTCGGGCAGCAGCTTGCCGTCGGAGGCCCAGGATTCGCCGACGACAAGGATGTTGTAGTCGCTATCGCCGCCGTTGACGGTCGCGCAGTCGACCGAGGGTTCATCCGAGCGCTTGAGGCTGAGAAGCGTCAGCCCGCCTGTGACAGCCAGAATAAACGCCAATCGCTGCGCGCCGGGGAACATGGCGCACCCATAGCCCGCAGACTGGACTCAAGCAAATTTTTGGATGTGGACTTTGGGCGTGGACTTTTGGGCGTGGGCGTCGAGTGTGGGCGTTGGTGTCGACTTGGCGTGGCCGGGATTCGCGCGGGACCGCGGCGCCCGTCCTGCCTAGGCGGTCGCCGTCACGGTGCGCGCCGCCACTGTCGGGGCGGCGGGCTGAGCCAAAAGCCGCCCGGACACCCAGGCGGCGCGCAGCCTGTTGATCGGCCGATCAAACAGGCGCCAGATCAAATAAGAGGCGACCATGATGATGACGAGCGCCTCGCCGCAAAGCAGAAGTCGATCAGTATAGGACCCTTCGCCGGTCTTGAGCGCGCCGATCACGGACCAATGCAGCAGATAGAAAATATACGAGAGTTCGCCCAACATTCTGTCGGTCGACGCGCTCGCCTGCCGCGTCGTATAGAGCGCCCAGGGCGTCATCATCACCGCGATCACGAGATTCATCTTGTCGCTGAAGGCGAGCAACTCCTGCTTTTCGCCGAGCATCATGTCCTTGGCGAAAATCAGCGCGCACAGGAACAGCGTCGCGAGCGTCGTGTATAACGCGCGATAGGCGAAGGCGCGATCGGGCCTCAAACCGTGGCTCGCCGCAGCCACGCCGATTCCAAAAAACAAGAGGAAGGGCGCGACGGTGGTGGAGCCGCCGAGCAATGGCGCGCTGGCCGAAATCAGGAGGCAGATCAGCAGGAGATGGATGTTTCTCGAAATGAGAAAAATAATCCCCGGCGCGATCAGATAGAACTGCAATTCCATATCCAGCGACCAGCCGGGAATGTTGGCCTGGAATGGCAGCGCGCTGTAGCCGAGGATCATGATGTTGGAGAAAAGCTGATGCGCGAGTCCGCCAAGATCGCCGGGCGCGTCGCCGCGCCAGATCAGAAGGGCCCAGGCGATCGCCGAACACAGCGCGAAAACCGGCGCGATGCGCCAGACCCGCGAAACGAGATAGGTGAAATAGGCCGACGTCGTATGCGAATAGGTGTTCTTCCACATCGCCGCGACCCAATAGCCGCTGAGCACGAAAAAGATCAGCACCGCGGACATGCCGAGGTTGAAGCTGGTCGTATGGTGGAGAAAGACCGCAAAGGCTAAAGTCAGCCGCAAGGCGCCCGGCGACGCGAATTTGTCGGTTCCCATCGCCATCGCTGCTCCGAAATATCGCAGGGAGGTTGCCTGACAGGCGGTTGAACTTAACTCGATCGCGCGCGCAGAATATTGTGGCGTAAGGTCGCGGAAGCCGCGGCGCGGCGCGGCATTCGGTCGCGCATGGCGGGAACAGGCGATTCGGCGACTAGCGTTTACGAGGACCAATGGCGATTCAATCTCCGACTCCCAAGCTGCGCGTCGCGGTGAATTTCGGCGTCGCGCGGCTCTATATTGACAATCCCTCGAAGCGCAACGCCTTCGATTTCGAGATGTGGCGGGCGCTGCCAGCGCTGATGCGCGAGATCGACGCGGCCGAGG
>JAKFXD010000055.1 GCA_021731565.1 Methylocystis sp.
AGGCGCGGCAGCCGCTTCGCCAGCTGCGTCAGCTCGTGGAAATGCGTCGCGAAAATCGCGCGCGAGCGGTTGACTTCATGCAGATGTTCGATCGTCGCCCAGGCGATCGACAGTCCGTCGAACGTCGCCGTGCCGCGGCCGATTTCGTCGAGAATGACCAGCGAACGCGCCGTCGCGCAATTCAGAATTGCCGCGGTTTCGACCATCTCGACCATGAAGGTCGAGCGCCCGCGGGCAAGATCGTCCGAGGCGCCAACGCGCGAGAACAGCCGATCGACGACGCCGATGCGCGCGCAGGTCGCGGGCACATAAGAGCCCATTTGCGCCAGAAGCACGATGAGCGCGTTCTGACGCAGGTAGGTCGACTTGCCCGCCATGTTCGGCCCGGTGACCACGGCGATCCGGCCGCCGTCCGATCCGCCGAGATCGCAATCATTCGCGGCGAAAGCCTGACCCTGCGATTGAAGCGATGCTTCGACGACCGGATGGCGCCCGCCGACGATGTCGAAATCGAGCGACGCGTCAACTATGGGGCGCGTCCAGCCGCGCTTCTCGGCGACCTCCGCGAGCGCGCTATAGAGGTCGAGCCGCGCGAAAGCTTCGGCGAGCCGCTGCAGCTCTTCCGCCTTCGCGCAAACCTCGGCGACAAGCGCGTCGAAAATCGCCGCTTCGCGCGCCAGGGCGCAATCCGCCGCGGACGAGATTTTCGCTTCGAGCTCGACAAGTTCGCGCGTCGAGAACCGCATCGCGTCGGCCATCGTCTGGCGATGCGTGAAGGTCGCGTCGAACGGCGGCCGCAGCAGCCTTTCGCCATGCGCCGGCGAAACCTCGAGAAAGAAGCCGAGAAAATTATTATGCTTGATTTTCAGCTTGGCTCCGGTAAGCGCGGCATAGCGCCCCTGCAATTCGGCGATCACCTTGCGGCTCTCGTCGCGAAGCCGTCTTGCGTTATCGAGTTCGGCGTCGTGGCCCTCTCGAATGAAATCGCCGTTGCGCTTGTCGAGCGGCGGATTGTCTTTCAAAGCCGCGCCGATATTTTCGGCGAGCGCGACATCGGCGCGAGAAAGCATTCGCGCCTCCGCGGCGATGTCAGGCGGCGGATCAAGCGGCGTAAAGAGAAAGGCGATGCCCCGCGCCGCCTCGAGCGCGAGGCCGACGCTGGCGAGATCGCGCGGTCCGCCGCGCGCAAGCGACAGTCGCGACAGAGCCCGGGAAAGATCCGGCGCGCGGGCGAGCCTGGCGCGAAGCGCGCCGCGCAGATCCGGACTTTCGAGGAACAAGGCGACGGCGTCGAGCCGCGCGGCGATCGAGCGCGCCTCCGTCAAAGGCGCGGCGATGCGCTCGGCCAGAAGCCTCGCGCCGGCGGGCGTGACGGTGAGATCGACGACCGACAGCAGCGAGCCCTCGCGCGCGCCCGACAGCGTGCGGGTCAATTCCAGATTGGCGCGCGTCGCCGCGTCGATGTCGAGCGTCGTCAGTTCGCGCAGGCTCGTCGGACGCGAAAGCGCCGGGCGCTGCCCCTTCTGCGTGCGCTCGACATAGAGGATCGCCGTCGCGGCGGCGGCGAGTTCGACGTCGCTTAAGGCGCAAAAACCGTCAAGCGTCGTCACGCCGTAAAAATCCATGAGGCGTCGCGCGGCGTCAACGCCGACGCCCATATCGCGGCCGATCGGCGCGATGGGGACGCCCGCCGTCTCGAAAAGCGCAGCCAGCGCAGAGTCCCTGCACAAGGCGTCGGCGGCGACGATCTCGCGCGGCTCCAGACGCGCGATTTCGGCGCAGAGCGCGCTTTCCTCGCGCGCGCAGAGCGTGAAGGCGCCGGTCGAAATATCGACGCTCGCGAGGCCGTATCGCCACGTCCCCGCATCGCCGCGCAGGCGCGCGATCGCCAGAAAGGCGTTGGGCCTCGCCGGATCGAGCAAGGCGTCCTCGGTGATCGTGCCGGGCGTGACGAGCCGCACGACGTCGCGCCGCACCACCGATTTCGCGCCGCGCTTTCTCGCTTCGGCCGGGTCTTCGATCTGTTCGCACACAGCGACGCGATGTCCGAGCGCGATCAGCCTTTGCAGATAATCATTGGCGCGCTCCACCGGGACGCCGCACATCGGAATGTCTTCGCCAAGATGCTTGCCGCGCTTCGTGAGCATGATGCCGAGCGCGCGCGAGGCGGTCTGCGCGTCTTCGAAAAACAATTCATAGAAATCGCCCATGCGATAAAACAGCAGGCAATCGGCGTTCGCCGCCTTGATCTCGATATATTGCGCGATCATCGGCGTCGCGCGCGCCGACGCCTTATCGTCCGAAATTGGGGCGGGAGGGAGCGCGTCGTATTTCATGCGCGCCAGTTTAGCGGCGTTGCGGCTTAAGCGCCACGCGGAACGCGCACGCACATGTGGACGACGAAGTCCGGCGCGCTCGGTTCAAAGATCGGCGCGCGCGTCGATGCGTAAAGAAACCCCGGAAGCGTTCTCTTCCGGGGTTTCTTTTTTTAATGCCACAGCGCCAGCAGGATGATGATCGGGATCGGCACGCCGAGCATCCAGAGCAAGATCGACCGGAACATTTTGACCTCCAGTTAGAAGCGAGAGAGTGAGGAGACGCCGATATTTTCATCGCGGTGACGTCCGCCAAGCGTCGCGCCGAACCAGGCGGCGGCAGCCCCGATCAGCATCGTCGCCGCCGACAGGAAGGCGAGAACGACGCCGGTCTTGCGCGCAGTCTCGGACGCCTCCTTCACCTTGGCGTGATCTTCGCGCAGGCGCTCCGCCGTCTGATCGACGCGGCGTTCCGCGTCCAGCGGCGCAAGACCGGTACGCGAGGCAAGAACATTGACGAGATAGACGCGATCCTCTCCGGCGACGTCGCCTGTCGCCATGCCGCGCTCGACGATGCGCTTCACGATTGCGCGGGGACTTTCCAAAGGCGCCGTGACGCCCCTTGCGTTGACGTCGCCATCGCCGCGCAGCAGAAAATCGACGCGTTCTTCGACCGGATTGTTCGTAAGCGCCGACGCTTCGCTTCGTTCGCCTGACGCGGTCGCCGTGGCGACCCCGGTCTTTGCAATTTGAAAAATCGAGACGCCCGTAATCAGCGCGAACACGACCAGCGACGCCGCCCAGAGCACCAAGCCGTGCGCGCCGTCGCGGACTTCCGCTTCCTCCGGCGTAACGCCGGCCGCGCGGCGCCGCAGCCGTCCGGTGACGTAGCCGCCGACTGCAAAGCTCGATACGACGATCCACAATACCCAGAGCGTCAGCGCGATGAGATGCACGGCCAGCGACTGGCCGGCGTAGGTCGACGTTAACGACAAGCCGATCGCTGAACCGAACGTCCCCATCACGAAAGAGATCGCGCCGGCGATCATCGCGCCGGCGATGATCGCCGGCCAATCCGTATTGGTCGAACGGGCGGAAGCCTCTTCAACAGCGGCCGCCGTGACGGCATCGCCGCGGGCCGGCCGTGTGGCGATTCCAGTATGCGCGATGTCGGTCATGGGTCGCCTCCCTCAGCGCAAACCAAGAAACGACAGAATCGCCATGATGACGACGATGAGTCCGACGAGATAAATGATGCCGTTCATTGCAACCTCCGGCCGATCGCTGTTGACGAGCAATCCTGATCTGAGCCGCGGCGTACGGCGGCGCATGCCCCTAAAACTCTGGCGCTTGGCCGTTGTTCCGCGACGTTTGGCGCAAGCCTGTTCGAGCCAAAACGCTTGTGGATGCGGCCACGCTCCGGTTATGGTCGCCGCGCTGCATTGCAACAACGACTGGGGCGGGCATGGCCGACGATATGGCGGAGACTCGGGCGCAAGGGGACGAGCGGGCGACGATTTCGGACAAGGAGGCGCTGCTCTTCCATTCGCGCGGCCGACCGGGAAAGCTCGCCGTCGTCGCCTCGAAGCCGATGGCGACGCAGCGCGATCTGTCGCTGGCCTATTCGCCGGGCGTCGCGGCGCCCGTGCTCGCGATCGCCAAGGACCCTTCCGCGGCCTTCGACTATACGACGCGCGGCAATATGGTCGCGGTCATCACCAACGGCACCGCGATCCTCGGTCTCGGCGATCTCGGCGCCTTGGCGGCGAAGCCGGTGATGGAGGGGAAAGCCGCGCTGTTCAAGCGGTTCGCCGACATCGATTCGATCGATCTCGAAATCGATGCAAAGGAGGTCGACGCCTTCGTCAATGCGGTGCGCTATCTCGGCCCGTCATTCGGCGGAATCAATCTCGAAGACATCAAGGCTCCCGAATGTTTCGTCATCGAGGAGCGGCTGCGCGATCTCATGGACATTCCGGTGTTTCATGACGATCAGCACGGCACCGCGATCATCTCATCGGCCGGGCTGATCAATGCGCTGTTGCTGACCGGACGCGACATTGGCCATGCAAAGCTCGTCTGCAACGGCGCCGGCGCCGCCGGCATCGCCTGTCTCGATCTCGCCAAGGCGCTCGGGTTCGATCCGCGCAACGTCATTCTGTGCGACACCAAGGGCGTCGTCTACCGCGGCCGTCAGGAAGGCATGAATCAGTGGAAGAGCGCGCATGCCGTCGACACCAAGGCGCGAACGCTGGCCGAGGCGCTGGAAGGCGCGGATATTTTCTATGGCCTCTCCGTCAAAGGCGCGCTGACGCCAAAAATGCTTCTCGCCATGGCGGACAATCCGATCGTCTTCGCCTTGGCCAATCCCGATCCGGAGATCACGCCGGAGGAAGCGCGCGCCACGCGCGCCGACGTGATCATCGCCACCGGCCGTTCCGATTATCCCAACCAGGTTAACAATGTTCTCGGCTTTCCGTACATATTTCGCGGCGCGCTCGACGTTCGCGCGCGCACCATCAACATGGAGATGAAGATCGCCGCCACGCACGCGCTCGCGGAACTCGCGCGTGAAGACGTGCCCGATGAAGTGGCGAACGCCTATCGCGGCGCCCGGCCGCGTTTTGGACGCGATTATCTCATCCCGGCGCCCTTCGATCCGCGCCTGATCTCGATCATCCCGCCCGCGGTGGCGCTTGCGGCGATGGACACCGGCGTGGCGCGGCGACCGATCGTCGACATGAAAGCCTATCGCGCCGAACTGTCGGCGCGGCGCGATCCGATCGCGGGTCTGATGCAGACCGTTCACGAGCGGGTGCGGCGCGATCCGAAGCGCGTCGTCTTCGCCGAGGGCGAAGAGGAGCAGGTGATCCGCGCCGCGCTGGCCTTCGTTCACCAGGGCTTCGGACGCGCCGTGCTGGTCGGTCGAGAAGATCGCGTGTGTGAGGCGGCCGCGAACGCCGGCCTCGAACTGGCGCCCGAGATCGAAATCCACAACGCCAAGCTCTCTCACCGAAACGCGGTCTATGCGCAGTTCCTTTTCGAGCGCCTGCAGCGCAAGGGATTTCTCATGCGCGACTGCCAGCGCCTGATCAATCAGGACCGCAATCATTTCGCCGCGGCGATGGTGGCGCAGGGCGACGCCGACGCCATGGTGACCGGCGTCACGCGCAATTTCTCCCACGCTCTCGAAGACGTGCGGCGCGTCGTCGACCACAAGCCCGGGCACCGCGTCATCGGCGCTTCGCTGATTCTCGCCGGCGGCCGAATCGTCGTCGTCGCCGATACGGCGATCACCGAAATGCCCGACGCCGCGGAGCTGGCTGAGATCGCCATCGAAGCGGCGGGCGTGGCGCGCCGCATCGGCCTTGTGCCGCGCGTCGCCATGCTGGCCTTTTCGACATTCGGCTATCCGCCGGGCGAACGCACGGCGCGGGTGCATCAGGCGGTCAGCGTGCTGGACCGCCAGCGCGTCGATTTCGAATATGAGGGGGAGATGGGCGCCGACATCGCGCTCAACAAGGAGCTGATGAGCGCCTATCCGTTTTCGCGGCTCAGCGATACGGCGAATGTCCTTGTCATGCCGGCGTTTCATTCGGCGGCTATTTCGACAAAAATGTTACAGGAACTGGGCGGCGCGACCGTGCTCGGTCCGCTGATCGTCGGACTCGACAAACCGATTCAAATCGTCCAACTCGGCGCGACGGACACGGAAATCGTCAATATGGCGGCGCTCGCCGCCTTTGGCGTCGGAGGGTAACCCATCCTCCCCTGATGGGGGCGTCCCGCGTAGGCGCGAAGCGGGACGTTCTCCGCATCGCACCCTCTGCTCACCCCTACCGGCTGCGCCGCCGCAAATGAAGTGAGAGACGAACGCTGATGAATATTGCGATGATTGGCTCGGGTTATGTGGGTCTCGTTTCGGGCGCCTGTTTCGCCGACTTCGGCCACAACGTCATTTGCGTCGACGCCGACGCCGGCAAGATCGCGCGCCTCAAGGCCGGCGAAATTCCGATCTTTGAGCCCGGCCTCGACGAACTCGTCGCCAATAATGTCGAACAGAAGCGCCTCTCCTTCACCACCGAACTCGAAGCGTCGGTGAAGAATGCGGACGCCGTCTTCATCGCGGTCGGCACGCCGTCGCGCCGCGGCGACGGCCATGCCGATTTGTCCTTCGTCTACGCCGCCGCGCAGACCATCGCCGGCGCGCTCGAAGGATTCACGGTCGTGGTGAACAAATCGACGGTTCCGGTCGGCACCGGCGACGAGGTCGAGCGCATCATTCGCGAAGTCAATCCGGACGCCGATTTCGCGGTCGTCTCCAATCCCGAATTCCTGCGCGAGGGCGCGGCGATCCAGGATTTCAAACGCCCGGATCGCGTCGTCATCGGCATCGAGGATGAGCGCGCCAGGGAGGTGATGGAGGAAATCTATCGGCCGCTGTCGCTCAATGCGCCGCCGCTGGTCTTCGTCGGGCGCCGCACTTCGGAACTCACGAAATATGCGGCGAACGCCTTTCTGGCGACCAAGATCACTTTCATCAACGAAATCGCCGATCTGTGCGAGAAGGTCGGCGCCGACGTGCAGGACGTGGCGCGCGGCATCGGTCTCGACAAGCGCATCGGCGGGAAATTCCTGCATGCTGGCCCCGGCTATGGCGGCTCCTGCTTTCCGAAAGATACGCTGGCGCTGATCAAGACCGGACAGGATGAGGGCGCGAGCTTACGCATCGTCGAGACGGTGGTCGCGGTCAATGACGCGCGTAAACGCGCGATGGCGCGCAAGGTGATCAACGCGCTCGGCGGTTCGGTGCGCGGCAAGAAGATCGCGCTCTTGGGATTGGCGTTCAAGCCCAACACCGACGACATGCGCGACGCGCCCTCGCTCGCCATCGTCGCCTCGCTCGCCGGCGACGGCGCCAAGCTGCACGCCTATGACCCCGAGAGCATGGAACAGGCGCGTCCGCTGATGCCGGAGGTCGCCTTCCACGACAACGCCTATTCGGCGCTGGAGGGCGCCGAGGCGCTCGCCATCGTCACCGAATGGGACGCCTTCCGCGCGCTCGATCTCGACCGGGTGAAGAGCCTGTTGAAGCAGCCGATCATCGTCGATCTGCGCAACGTCTATCGACCGGGCGACGTGCGCAAGCGCGGCTTCACTTATGTGAGCGTCGGGAGAGCGTGAGACGGAGCCTTTGCAGATGACCGACGATGAAAGCGCCATTCGCGCATTGGTCGATGCATGGATGGCCTCCAGCAAAGCGGGCGACCTCCCGGCGGTGCTCGATCTGATGACGGACGACGTGATTTTTATGACGCCAGGCGGCAAGCCCTTCGGCAAGGAGGCCTTCGCGGCCGCCTCGGAAAGCATGAAGAACGCCGCGATCGAGGGGCGCAGCGAAATCCAGGAACTCAGAGTGCTTGGCGACTGGGCCTATCTGCGCAATTACATCGAAATGACGGCGACGCCCCGAGACGGCGGCGCGCCTATGCGTCGGAGCGGCTATACGCTGACGATTCTGCGCAAGGAAGCCGATGGCCGATGGCGGCTTGCCAGAGACGCAAATCTCTTGGCGACGGAAAAATCCTGAACTCAAAAGACTTGCGACCGTCGCCGCCGCCCGCTCACTGCGCCGCGAGCTTGATCTCGGGATAGCTGCACTTCTCGTCGCTCTTCTCGTCGACATGGAGATGCGACGGCGGCTCGACGAAGGGAATGCCCAACGTCTGCCAGACGTCGACGAGCGACTCGACGAGGCC
>JAKFXD010000017.1 GCA_021731565.1 Methylocystis sp.
ATGGTCCAAGCGGCGCTGATGCGCGCCCATGAAGGAAGCGATGCGGATTTTCCGATAGAGGTCATCCGCACGACCGGCGACGAAATCCAGGACCGGCCTCTATCTGAATCGGGCGGCAAGGGACTTTTCACCAAGGAGCTCGATTCGGCGCTCATCGCTGGCGCGATCGATCTCGCGGTGCATTCCTCGAAGGATCTGCCGACCCATCTGCCGAGCGCGATCGTCATCGCCGGCTATCTGCCGCGCGAGGACGCGCGCGACGCCTGGATCGCGCGCGGCGGGCTTGCGCTCGACGCGCTTCCCGCCGGCGCCGTGGTCGGAACCGCTTCGCTGCGCCGCGCCGCCCAGGTGAAGCGCCGGCGGCCAGACATCCAGACCGTGCTGCTTCGCGGCAATGTCGAGACGCGGCTCAGAAAAGTCGAGACTGGCGAGATCGACGCGACCCTTCTCGCCGTGGCCGGATTGAAACGCCTGGGTCTCTCCGATCGCGCCACGGCGCTGCTTCCTCTGGACGAGTTTCCGCCGGCCTGCGGACAGGGCGCGATTGGAGTCACGCGGCGCGCCGGAGACGACGCGGCGCGCGATCTGCTGGCGGCGCTGTTCGACGAAGCGACTGGAATGGCGCTCGCCGCCGAGCGCGCTTTTCTTGCGGCGCTTGACGGCTCCTGCCGCACGCCGATCGCCGGCCATGCGCAGGTTCACGGCGACGAACTGTCCTTCATCGGCGAGGCGCTGACCGCCGACGGGGCGGAGGCCTATGTCGTGCGCCGCCGCGGGCGCGCTATTGACGCCGCGCTGATCGGCGCCGACGCCGGCAAGGAAATATTGCTGCGCCTGCCGCATGGCGTCGCGGGGCTTATGTGAGGCGCGTCCTGGTGCTGCGCGCGCGCGATGACGCCGCGCGCACCGCGGAAAAGCTGCGCGCTCTGCAATTTGAGCCTGTGCTGTCGCCCGTGCTGGAAATCGCCGCGACGGGCGCGCGCATGCCGCAAGGCGCATATGACGCGGTGTTGGCGACGAGCGCCAAGGGCGTCGAATTCGCGCGAGGCGCGGAAGCGCTCAAAGTCCTGCCCTTCCATGCCGTCGGCGAAAGAACCGCGCATGCGGCGCGCGCGCTTGGCTTCCATCTCGACATCGTCGCGGCAAACGCCGAAGCGATCCTGCCGCTTCTATTCGAGCGCTATCAGCGTCCGGCGCATTTCCTCTATCTCGCCGGGCGCGACCGCCAGCAGACTCTGGAGGCGGGCCTGAAGACGGCGGGTCATCGGGTCGCCGCCGTGGAGGTTTACGAAGCGCGCGCGGCGAAGGCGCTCTCGCAAGACGCGGTCGATGCGATCGCCGCGGGCGAGATTGACGCGGTTCTCCATTATTCTCGCCGCAGCGCCGAGATTTTCATCGCGCTCGCGACGGCGGCCGGGATTATGGAGACGACGCGCGACGCCCTGCATTTGACGCTGTCTCAAGCAGTCGCAGAGCCGCTTCTGTGCGAGAATTTCCCGAATGTCGGCGTCGCCGAACGGCCTGACGAGGAACATTTGCAGGCGCTGCTCGCAATGCAGGGCGACAAGGCGCGCCGCCCGCAAAAATAAGGGAGGAGCCGATGTTTCGACCGACGCATTTTGCAATGCTGCTTTTGATCCTTTCTCCCGCATTCATTGAGGAGCAGGGCGTCGCGGCGCGACGACGACGCCCACGACGGTTCGACCATCCTGGCGTTTGACGCCGCCGCGGCGGAGGCGGAAGCGAGCTCAACTCATTGCTTGAAGCTTACGACACGATCGAGCCGTTCGACTCACTGACATGGAGCCCCGGAATGAGGATTCTTTTTGCTCTCTTTATTTGGCTGACTCTTGCTGGTTCAGCCTTTTCCCAAAATTCCCAGGCCCCGGGCAATATCTTTCTTGGCGATAGCTCCGGCAATCGTCCCGCTGATTCCGTCGGCTCCGAAGCATCTTGGTTTATCGACACGAGTTCCGGTGGAATCTACGGTCCCAAAACTTCAACGGCTTGGCCAAGCTCCCCAGCGTCGTCTTTCGGAATCCTCACCGGCCCCGGCGGCGTCATCGCGCCATCCCTCGGCAAAAATGTCTTTGGCGCATCGAATGCCGCCTTCGGCGCAAACGCTCTCGCCAATATCCGCCTCACCGACGACAACGTCTTCGGAAATGTCGCCGTTGGCGTCAACGCCATGTTTGGCAATCTTGCCGGCCGCCGATCAGTCGCGGTCGGTAACTACGCCCTCTATGCCGCCACGAACACAGACGCCACGGTAGCGGTCGGCTACGGAGCCCTCCAAAACTACAATGACGTCGAGGGTGGCGTCGCGGTCGGCAATCAAGCCCTTTTCAATTCGACGACCTCTCTCGCCAATATCGCCATCGGCAACACTTCCCTCTACAACCTCATCGCTGGCGGCGGCCTTAACGTCGGCGTCGGTCACCATACGCTCTATTCCGCCACAACTGCTGGCGGCAATAATGTTATGGGCTATGAATCCGGTTACGATGTCACCATCGGCGGATTCAACACATTCATCGGTCACAACACTGGCCGCGGAATCACGACCGGGTCGAACAACACGATCATTGGCGGCCAAGTTGTCGGACTTTCCGGCGGCTTAACGGGCGCCGTCATTCTCGCCACTGGCGACGGAACAATTCGACTGGATTACAACAAAACGCTCCCGAACTATTGGTTCACGCCCAACGCAGCGTCTATCGCCGGCGTGTTGATCCAGGGAACGATTATCCCCGTTAAATATACGATCGGCACTTTAGTAACCTGCGATGCGGCAACCCTCGGCGCGTACAGCACCGTCACCGACGGAGCCGACTACGACACCGGAAAATACGGCTCCGCCGTCGGCGCCGCTGGCGCGGTGACCCGCAAGGTCCTCTGCACCAATACCGCCGGACCGACCATCTACGCCTGGGCTTACGATTAATCAGGAGTTCATATTAGGTTTCAGAGCAATCGAGGAAGGCTTCGTCAATCGCGATCCGCGATCGGCCCTGAAACTCGGGCAGGCGCGCTCCGCGACTTACTGCTGGGGGACAGTCGAGGTGGGCGCGCCATTCGTCGCGTTTCCGCCGATCTGGTTGTTGCCGAAGGACACGACAGCGCCGCCCTGAGGGCTGACGCCGGTGGAATTGCCGTAAATGCCGACATTCGACAAACGTACGGTGGCGGCAGCGCCTGAGGCTCTCACCCCGATGAGGTTGTTCGACAACATCGAGCGCTCGATATTGATCACGCAGTTCGCCGTCGCGCATTGAGCAATGGCGCCGATTGAATTTTCGCTCATCACGCTGTCCTGAACGTTGGCGTTGGTGCGATCCCTCACCCGCAGGCCCTCCGTGGTGAGACTCGCCTTGACGCCGACAAGCTCGACAAGCGCCGTTCCCGCCGCGCCGGGCTGAACGAAGACGCCGCCGCCGCTGGCTCCCTGATTATCGGTGATCGTTGTGTGCAGCACGACCAGCCTGGACATCGCTGCGGGTTGGAAATCGATCGCTTTTTGAGTGAAGCCGAATATCTTCACATTCTCGACGATCAAGGCGGCGCCGGCAAGGAAGCGGATGCCGTTCAAGCCGTTGCCCACGCCGTTGATGTCGATATTGCGCAGCAGAATGACGTCATTCACGCCGGCATTGACGATCACGCCATTCGTCAGCGAAGCCAGGATGCTTGACGTATGGCCGCCGCCCCCGTCGATGGTGATCGATTTGGTGATGGTGACGGAGCCGAACCCGCCCGGATCGATCGTGTTGATTTCGCCATGGGCGGCGGTTTTGGAAATGGCGCCGGCGAAGGTCTTACAAGGCGCTGTGCGCGAACAGGGATTCGCGTCGTCGCCGACGCCGGAAACCCAGGTGCGGGTCGCCTGTGCAAGAACCGGCGCGCCGCACAAGGCGGCGCTGGCGAAAATGAACGAAGCCGACATCCATTCGATGCGTTTCATGATGAGTTCCCCCTCTGCCGGGGCAGGAGCTGCGACGGCCGTTGACCGCGGTGATACAGATAGCAATCCGGGCTGAAGCGATTCATTGGGTCTGGAATCCGCCGGACGTGACGCCGGCTGGGGCGCAACTCTCTTCCGATTTCCCGTCTTTGACAAGGCGCGGTCGTATCGGCGCGGTCGTCTCGGACAGATCAGCCGCGCAGGAACACGCCCTGACCGTTGGCGTTGAAATAATCGATGAGCACGCTCGTCGCCTTCTCGCCGCCGTTTCGGGAAAATCGTACCGGACTGAGGCCGCTGGCGTTTTCTCCCGGCGGCTGAAAGGTGAAAATGTCGCCCGAATAGTGACGCAGCGGATAGGACGTGGGCGTCGGGCCAAGATTGAGTGAAAGTCCTTCGGACGTTTCGACGATTCCGATCGGTCCGTAAAGCGCGTTGCGGTAGTCGCCGACATAGGTCGAGCGCGGCGCGCGCGCCGGCGCGCCGGCCGGCGGCTTCGCGTAATCGGCGTCCAGACCATAGGCGGGGACCGCCATTTTCGCGAAGGCCGCGCCAAAGAGCGCGAGCCAGTCCCGTTCGAACTTCCCCGTCAGGACCAGATCGAGGAAGCTGCGGCAAATCGTTTCTGGCGCGCCGACCGGCGCGGAATTGCTCAGCACCACGATCCCAAAGCGCTCCGACGGCATGACGTAGACGCATGTCGACGCGCCGAGGGAAAATGCGCCCGAGTGGCTCCAGCGCAGCCGCGCCGGACCGCCATAGTCGATATCCCAGCCCAGCCCGTAAAAGGTCGGGCCGCGCATCGGATCATGCGCCGGGCCGGTGGCGATAAGCGGGAAATGCGTTTCAGCAAGCGCTGCTGACTTTATGATGTCGCGGCCGTCGAGAGCGCCGCCGCCGAGCTGCATGCGCACCCATGTCGCCATGTCGCGCGCCGACGCCGACGCGCCGCCCGCCGGCGCCTGCGCATTGGGATTTCGCTGCTCCTTACCGACCACCCAGCCGCCGCCGCGGCGCACATGGCCGAAGACGCGATTTTTCTGCGCGACGAAATCGGCGTGCCGCGAACTGGCGCTCGTCATCCCCAGCGGCCGGTAAAGGCGCTGGTCGCACACGTCCTCCCAGGATTTTCCCGCGGCTTTCGCCGCAGCGTATCCCGCCGCCGAAAACCCCATGTTGTTGTATGCGTAATGCGTGCGAAAACTCGCCTCCGGCTTGATGAAGCGCAGGCGTCGAATGATTTCGTCGCGATCGTAGCCGATGTCTTCGACGAGATCGCCGGCATGGTCGGGAAGTCCGCTGCGATGGCAGAACATGTCGCGTAGCGTGATTTCGCGGGTCACCCAGGGATCGCTCATCGCAAAACCCGGCAGGCTACGCTCGATCGGCTGATCCCATGAGACGACGCCGTCTCCGACAAGGCCGGCGACGACGGTGGTGGAAAGAGGCTTGGACAGCGACGCAAGCTGAAAGACCGTGTCGGGGTCGACGCGATTCGCCGCGTCCGCCCGGCGCAGGCCGAATCCTTTCAAAAAGAGCACGCGGTCGGGAGAGACGACGGCGACCGCCATTCCCGGCACGCCGGTCTTTTTCATGACGTCGACGACGAGGGCGTTCAACGCAGTAAGATGCTTCTCAGTCAGTTCGCGGACAGGCGTTGATTTCGGCTTCGCCTTGGCGAAGGCCGCGGGCGCCAGCAAACCCAATCCCGACGCAAGCAGAGCGGATCGTCTCGTGAAGGGCATATTGCTTCTCCGCTCGCGCCTTCTTGCAACAATAGCGCTGAATCACTTCTCCGCCAGCGCCCAGCCGATCAGCACCATGACCGGCCCGACGATGGCCTGTCCCGCGACTCTCGACGGCAAATCCGCGATCGTGCCTTTGACGATTCGCTCCTGCGGCGTCGACGCGCGCTCGATCAGGAAGGCGGGCGTATCATGCGACATGCCCTCCTGCAGCAGGCGGCGCGACAATTCCGGCAGCGTGCGATTGCCCATATAGACCGCCGTGGTGGCGCGTTCGTCGGCGAGCGCGCCCCAATCGAAGTCCTCGGGAAATTCGCCGTCCTTGGTGTGCGCGGTGATGAATTGCAGACGCCGGGCCGTTTCTCTGCTGGTCAGCGATGCGCCGATCGCGGCGGCGCCGGCGCAGGCGGCGGTGACGCCGGGAACGATCTCGATCGAAAAGCCCGCCTCGCGCAGCGCGGCGATCTCTTCATTGGCGCGGCCGAAGATCAGCGGATCGCCGCCCTTGAGCCGCACGACATTCTTGCCCTCGCGCGCCAGCTCGACCAGCAGCGCGCTGATTTCTTCCTGGCGCACGGAGGGCGCATAGCCACGCTTGCCGACATTGATCCGCGTCGCTTCGCGGCGGGCGAGATCGAGAATGCTCGCCGGGACGAGATCGTCGAACAGCACGACATCCGCGCCGGCGAGCGCGCGCATGCCTTTCAAGGTGAGGAGTTCGGGATCGCCGGGCCCTGCCCCGACGAGCGTGACGCGTCCGCGCGCCGTGGCCTCGGCGCCGGCGCGCGCCTCTTCGATCAACGCCACGCGGTCTTCGTCCAGCGGCTTTCGTTCGATTTCGCGGAAGGCGAGCCGCGTGAACCGGCGCCAGAAATCGCGCCGCGCCAGAAAGTCCAGTCCGGAGGCGCGCACCAGCGGCCGCCAGGCCTGCGCCGCCCGCGCCCAGGCCTGGAACGTCGCCGGCACCAGCGTCTCGATCCGGCCGCGGACGGCTTGCGCGAATACGGGCGACGCCCCGCCAGTCGAGACGCCGATCACCAGCGGCGAGCGATTGACGATGGCGCCCATGATGAAATCGCTCTGCGCCGGGCGGTCGGCAAGATTGAGCGGCGCGCCGGCCGCGCGCGCCCATTCATGCGCCTGTCGAGCAAGAGCGTTGTCATCGATCGCGCCAAGCGCCATCGCCGCCCCGGCGAAATCTTCGGGCCCGACATCGCGCGCATGAATGGCCACATTGTCCCGCGCGCGCGCGATCTCGCGAAGCTTGTCGCAGGGCTCGGCCGCGAAAACGTCGACCTTCGCACCGGTCGCGGCCGCCAGATCGACCTTCCAGGCCGCGGCTTCGCCGCCGCCGATGACCAGCACCCGCCGTCCGGCAAGCGCGTAGAACACCGGCAGAGTCGCCAGCGGCTGCATGAGATCGGCAGGGATTTCGTCGGGCTTGCGGGTCACGGCGTCCTAGATCACGTTATCTGCACTTGGGCGGAATCGCCCAAATGCAATTTACGTGATCGATTTCTATAGCCTAGCGCGCTTCGCACGAAACCCGGCATCGCGCCCCCCCGGCGCGCCTCAAGTCCGGGCGCCGCTAGAATCGCGCGTTCAGCGTCACATAGGCGGACCGCGGCGCGCCAGGCGTGATGTTGTTGTTGTTATGCGCGAAGACATAATAGCGCGCTCCCGCCAGATTCTCGACATTGAGCTGTCCCGAGACGTTTTCGCTCAACTTGACGAACAAGGCGCCATCGACGCGCGCATAGCCCGGCACGACGACGAAATTGTCGATGGCCGCGTAGAACTTGGCGTTGTAGACGACGCCTGCGCCGACGCCCAGAACGCCGGGACCGGCGTCGAAGAGGTTGGAAATATCGTATTTGTTCCAGAGGGAGAAAGTGTTTCTGGGCACAAAGGGATTGGTCTTGCCGACGTCTGTGAAGAACGGCGTCCGCAAAGTCGGCGTCCTGTCGGTGCTGACGACCTTCGCGTCCTGATAGCCGTAGCCGAGCGACACCTCCCACCGGTCGGTGACATTGCCGACAAGCCCGAGCTCTGCGCCTTG
>JAKFXD010000018.1 GCA_021731565.1 Methylocystis sp.
GGCTTCGTGCTTTATATCGTTACCAAAGTCCTCTCGGATCTCGGCGGCGCGGGCATGATCAGCCCTGTCGTGGCCGCATGGTCGCCTGCGCTTGTCGGGAGCATGTTGGGCACGGTGATCTTGCTGTATTCGGAGGACGGCTGATGGCGTGTGCCCGACCCCTCCGTCGCCTCCCCCTTCCCTTTGCCGCGCTCGCTCTCGTTGCGGCGTCCTTCGCGAATTTCTCCGCGGCGGCGCAGCCCGCGCCGGCGGCCGGCGAGCGCATGGTCGTCGAAGCCAAGGAACTCGTCTACGACGACAAGAAGAACACGGTTACGGCGCGCGGCGACGTCCAGATTTACTACAAGGGCCGGCTGCTCGAAGCGGACCGGGTCACCTATGACCGCAACACGTCGCGCGTGTTCGCCGAAGGCCACGCGAAGCTGACCGAAAAGGACGGCTCGATCGCGCGCGCCGAACGTTTCGACCTCACCGACGACTTCAAGAACGGCTTCATTGAAAGCCTGCAGGTCGACACGGTCAACAACACGCATTTCACCTCGCCGCGAGCCGAACGCGCGGGCGAGACGACGACCTTCGAAATGGGCAGCTACACCGCCTGCGAGGCCTGCCGCGACGATCCTGCGAAGCCGCGCACATGGCAGATCCACGCCAAGCGGATCATCCACGACAATGTCGAGAAGATGGTCTATTACGAAGACGCATCCTTCGATTTGCTTGGCGTGCCGGTCGCCTATGTGCCGTTCTGGTCGTCGCCGGATCCGTCGGTCAAGCGCAAGTCCGGCTACCTGTCGCCAGTGTTCGTGTATCGCTCGCAGCTCGGCGCCGGCGTCGGCGTGCCCTACTTCTGGGCGATCGCGCCGGATTACGACCTCACCGTCACGCCGATCTATTTCTCGCGGCAGGGTCCGTTCGTGACCGCGGAATTCCGCCAGCGCTTTGACGCCGGATCATACTCGATCCGCGCCGAAGGGACCCATGTCGGGGACACGGGCGCCTTCGCGGCGGCCCCGCTCGGCGCCGGCAACAAGCAGTGGCGCGGCGCGATTCAGTCCTTCGGCGATTTCTGGCTCAATGACCGCTGGCGCGCCGGCTGGGACATCACGGCGCTCTCGGATCGCTATTTCTTTCAGGACTACAAGCAATATAACTATCTTCTGCAAAATTACTTCTTCCGCGAATCATCGTCGACGATCTATCTGACCGGCCAGGGGCCGCGCAGCTATTTCGACATGCGCGGATATTATTTCCAGCTCCTGTCGCCCAACGACGTGCAGGCGCAGCAGCCCGTCGTGCATCCGGTCATCGACTATAATCGCGTCTTCGACATCGACCCGGCGGCGACGGCCGGCGTGGGCGGCCAGATCGAAGTCGACGGCAATGTGACGAGCACATCCGCCAATCTCGCAAATTACGAGTCGATCAATCCGCGCAGACTGGACAGCATTTACGGCCTTTACAATGTCTGCTCGGTCTATGCGCGCGACGTCGTGCCCCAGCGCAGCACCTGTTTGCTTCGCGGCGTCGGCGGCGACTACCAGCACGCAACGATCAGCGGCGCCTGGAAGCGCAAATTTATCGATCCCGTCGGCGGCGTTTGGACCCCCTTCGCCTTCACGCGCCTCGTCGGCAGCTATCTCGATTTCGACCGCCAGGGATTGTTCCCGATATACAATCAATTCGGGCAGCCGATTCCCAACAGCGCGCAAGGTCTGTTCTTCGATGGCGCCGACAATCGCTTCCGTGGCCAGGCGCTGCCAGGCATCGGCGCCGAATGGCGCTACCCAATCCTTGCCAGAAGCTTTGTCGGCGACATCGTTTTCGAGCCGATTGCGCAGGTCGTCGCGCGGCCCAATCAGACGTCGATCCCGTCGCTCGTCAACATCGACGCGCAAAGCCTCGTGTTCGACGATTCGACCCTGTTCGAATGGAGCAAATTCTCCGGCTACGATCGGTTCGAGACGGGCACGCGCCTCAACTATGGCGGCCAGGCCACGATGTCGCTGCCCAATGGCGGCTTCATCAATACGATGATCGGCCAATCGCGCCAGATTGCCGGCGCCAACTCCTACGCGCAGGCTGACGCGGCGAATGTAGGCCTCAATTCCGGTCTGAATTCGCGCGCCTCGGACATCGTCGGGCGGTTCGCCTTCGCGCCCTCCTCGCTCCTCAGCTTCGTCGCCAAGGGCCGCTTCGACAAGGGCAACTTGCGCGCGCGCCGTCTGGACCTGTTCGCCACATTGAATCTGGACCCGATCTCGCTCCAGCTTCAATATGCGAATTACGCGTCGCAGCCGGCCATCGGCTTCGACATTCGTCGGCAAGGCCTGTCGGCTTCTGGCCAGTATAATATTACGAAAAACTACTTCATGACCGGCACCGTCACCTTCGACATGAGCCGCTATCTCTATAATTCCCTGACCGATCCGACGTTCGCGCCATTCACGACGACGCTGACCGGCATCAATCTCACCGGCTCGGCGCCGCTGTTCTCGGTGGCGACGCTCGGCGCCGGCTTCGGCTACCACGACGAATGCGCAACTCTGTCGGTCAATTATACGCAAATCTATCAGCCGCAGTCCTACACCGGACTGCCCGCCCGCAATCAGACGGTGATGGTGACGCTCCAGTTGCGCACCTTGGGCGAAGCGAAGTTTAACTACGGCGTGGGTTCGGTGCTGGTGAACGACGGCGTGCGCTCCAACGTGACGCACTGAGCCGCTCTCTTTCGCCGAACCGCCCTAATTACATGTCGGATTCGCCATGCCGGGAGGACGCCCGCCGCCCCTCGTGCTAAAAGCGCCGCGATCCGCGCCCCTCGGGGCGCGCCTCGGCCGCCAAGCGCGGATACGCCCGACACAGACGCGCTGTCGCGCAAAGGAGAACGCAATGAGGTTTTTTATTCCGCTCGCCGCCGGCGCGCTTCTCGCCATCGGGCCGACAGCGCCGCTTCTCGCAGAAGGATTTTCAGGCCCGCAGAAGGTCGAGATCGAGAAAGTCGTGCATGACTATCTGATCACCAATCCGGAAGTGATCAAAGACGCGATCGACGAACTCGGAAAGCGCGAGAAGGTCGCCGAGGCCGCCACGCGCGAAAAGGCCGTCAGCCAGCATGGCGACAAAATCGTAAATTCGCCCAATCAGGCGGTCGTGGGAAATCCCAGCGGCGATGTTACGCTGGTCGAATTCTTCGACTACAATTGTGGTTACTGCAAGCAGTCGCTCACTTCCATCGCCAAGCTGATCGAAGCGGATCCCAAGCTTCGCGTGGTGCTCAAGGATTTCCCGGTCCTCGGGCCGGACTCGGTGGAGGCGGCCCAGGTCGCGACCGCCGCGCGGATGCAGCTCGACAGCCAGAAATTCTGGGACTTCCATCGCAAGCTGCTGATGACGCGCGGCCACATCGGCAAGCAACAGGCTTTGGCGGCGGCGAAGGAAGTCGGCGCCGACATGCCGCGCATCGAGAAGGACATGGCGAGCGCGGAGACGAAGGCCGCACTGAAGGAAGTGGCGTCGCTGGCGGATGAGCTGCGGTTCGACGGGACGCCGGCCTGGGTGATCGGCAAAGAGGCGATCATCGGCGGCCTGCCCTACGCCCAATTGAAAGCCAAAATCGACAACATGCGCAAATGCGGCAAGACCGTATGCTAACCGGGAGGCGGGCTTCCTTTGCGGCGGCAATGAGGCTAAGAGAGACGGCCTGCCGCCCTTGAGATTTTCGGGAACGTTTCGGAAGCGCTATGTCAGCCGTCCATGTGCTTAACGGTCCCAATCTCAATCTTCTCGGCAGGCGCGAGCCGGCGATATATGGAACGGCGACTCTCGACGACATCCGCGCAACGCTGGAACGGCGTTGCGCCGAACGCGGCGTCTCTCTCGTCTTCCGGCAGTCCAACCACGAAGGCGATCTCGTCGACTGGATCCACGAGGCCGGCGGCGCCGGCGCGCCGGTCATCCTGAACGCCGGCGCGCTCACGCACACGTCGATCGCGCTCCATGACGCCATCAAGGGCGCGGACGCTTTCGTCATCGAAGTCCATCTTTCCAATGTGCATGCGCGCGAGAGCTTTCGCAGCCGCTCCTTCATCTCGCCGGCGGCGCGCGGCGTGATCGCTGGTTTCGGCCCGCTGTCCTATGTCCTCGCCCTTGAGGCCGTCTTTCAAAACGAACCGAGAAAGAACTGAAACACTTATGGCGCGCAAAGCTCAACCGCCTCGCATCGCTTCCTCCCGCCGGCCGGCGCCGGCCAGCGCGCCCGCCATCGACGCGGACCTTCTGCGCACGATCGCCGAACTCGTCGCAGGCAGCGATCTGACCGAATTCGAGGTGGAAAAAGGCGATCTGCGGATCCGCGCGGCGCGCACGCCGACCGCCGCCGTCGCGAGCGTGATCGCCGCGCCGCCGCCGGCGATCCACCCCTTGCCGGGGGTCGCGGCGCCGTCGTCAAAACCGGCCCTCTCTCCCGTTCCGGCGCCGCCGGCCGCCGAATTCGTCGACGCGGTGAAGTCGCCCATGGTCGGCACCGCCTATCTGCGGCCGAACCCGGACGCCAAGCCCTTCGTCGAGATCGGCTCGCGCGTTTCGACCGGCGACAAGCTGTTGCTGATCGAGGCGATGAAGACGTTCAACGACATCGTCGCCACCAAGTCGGGCGTCGTGACGGCGATCCTGGTCGAGGACGGCCAGCCGGTCGAATATGGCGAACCTCTCCTGGTGATCGAGTAGGCCAGGGATGTTCGACAAAATCCTCATCGCCAACCGCGGCGAAATCGCGCTGCGCATCCTGCGGGCGGCCAAGGAATTAGGGGTCGCGACGGTCGCCGTCCATTCAACCGCCGACGCCGACGCCATGCATGTGAAGCTTGCCGACGAGTCGGTCTGCATCGGACCGGCGCCGGCGCGCGATTCCTATCTCAATATCCCCGCCCTGCTCTCCGCCTGCGAAATCACCGGCGCCGACGCCGTGCATCCGGGCTACGGCTTTCTTTCGGAAAACGCCCGCTTCGCCGAGATTCTCGAAGAGCACAACATCACCTTCATCGGTCCGAAGTCCGAGCACATCCGGCTGATGGGCGACAAGATCGAGGCCAAGGCGACCGCCAGGAAGCTCGGCATCCCCTGCGTGCCGGGATCAGACGGGCCGATCCTGAGCGAGAAGGAAGCGATGCGGGTCGCCGAAAAGATCGGCTTCCCGGTTCTGGTGAAGGCGGCGTCCGGCGGCGGCGGCCGCGGCATGAAGGTCGCGCACAATCCGCATGACCTGGCGATCGCCGTCGCCACCGCGCGCACCGAAGCCAAGGCCGCCTTCGGCGATGATACGGTTTACCTCGAGAAATTTCTCGACAAGCCCCGCCATATCGAGATTCAAATCTTCGGCGACGGCAAGGGCCAGGCCGTGCATCTTGGCGAACGCGACTGCTCGCTCCAGCGCCGTCACCAGAAGGTCTGGGAAGAAAGCCCGTCGCCGGCGCTCAATGACGCGCAGCGCATGGAGATCGGCGAAATCTGCGCGCGCGCCATGCGCGACATGCAATATGCCGGCGCCGGCACGGTCGAGTTTCTCTACGAAGGCGGCGAATTCTATTTCATCGAAATGAATACGCGCATTCAGGTCGAGCATCCGGTGACCGAATCGATCACCGGCGTCGATCTCGTGTGCGAGCAGATCAGGGTGGCGGCCGGCTCGCCGCTCTCGTTGCGCCAGGAAGACATGTGGTTCTACGGCCACGCCATCGAGTGCCGGGTGAACGCCGAACACCCGGTCACCTTCCGGCCTTCGCCGGGACGCATCGCCTATTATCATCCGCCCGGAGGCGTCGGGGTGCGGGTCGATTCGGCGGTCTATCAAGGCTATGTCATCCCGCCGAATTACGACTCGCTCATCGGCAAGCTCATCGTTCACGGGCGCAATCGAACCGAGGCGCTGATGCGGCTGCGTCGCGCGCTGGACGAATTCATCGTCGACGGCATCGACACCACGCTGCCGCTGTTTCGAACGCTGGTGCGCAACGCCGACGTTCAGAACGGCATCTACGACATTCATTGGCTGGAGCATTTCCTGGCGACGGGCGGCATCGAGCCCGGCTTCTGAAAGGTAGCGGCGACAAAGCCGCACGGCGCCGTCGTCGCGCGGCGCGGTGAGAAGCTCGACCGCACGACCGAAAATTAATCCGTCTTTTTGAAAGAAAGTCGGGGCGCCGGGGTGGCGCGGCCTTCCCGCGCCGCTATCCTTGAAGGGATGTCGCGCCTCAACGCCCCTTACGCGATCACCCCGCATCTTCTGCTTCGCGCCTATTCCATCGGACTTTTTCCGATGGCCGAAAGCGCCGAGGACGATCAGCTTTACTGGGTCGATCCGGAGCGGCGCGCGATTTTCCCGCTCGACCGCCTCGCCGTGTCGCGCTCCCTGGCCAAGACCGTGAGGTCCGACCGTTTTGACGTCGACGTCGATCGCGACTTCGACGCGGCGATCGACGCCTGCGCCGCGCCGGCCTTCCGCCGCGAGCGCACCTGGATCAACGCCGAAATCCGCCGGCTCTATCGCGAATTGTTCGATCTCGGCTTCGCTCATACGATCGAGTGCCGCCGTGAGGGCCGTCTGGTCGGGGGACTATATGGCGTCGCTTTGGGGAGCGCCTTTTTCGGGGAAAGCATGTTCCATTTCGAGCGGGACGCCTCGAAGGTGGCGCTCGTCCACCTTGTCGCCCGGTTGAGGGCGGGCGGATTCCAATTGCTCGATACGCAGTTCCTTACGCCGCACCTCGCATCGCTCGGCGCGATCGAGATTTCGCGCGACGCCTATCACAGCGCGCTCGAACGGGCGTTGGCGGCGAAAGCCGACTTCCTCGTCTGGCCGAAGGCCGCGCGCGTGACGGGGACGACGGCCCTGGCCGCGCTCAAGAACTAGCAAGAATTAGTACGGCACATTCGCCGGCGGCACGGGGGGAGCGGCCTGGTCGCCGCGCCGCTTCTTCTTTCGAGACGGCGCGGCCGGCGCCGGCTCCGGCGGCGCCTCGCCGGCATCGAGATCGACGGGCGCCGGCGCAGCCTGATCGGCGGGTCCGATGGGCTGGTTTTCCATCGGCGGCGGCGCCGTCGGCTCGACCCGGCGCGAGCGGCGCTTCCTGCCTTCGGGAGGAGTCGTCGCCTCTGCCTCGGCGGCCGGGGCTGCAGGCGCAGGCGCCGTTGTCGCCTCCGCGGGCGGCGCCGCGGTCTCCTTGCCGCCTTTGCAGTCGACGAGCCAGACGTCATAGACGGGGTGCTCGACGCCATGGAGGCCGGGACTTGCGGCGAACATCCAACCCGAGAAAATTCGCTTGGCGTCCTGCTTCGCGTCGGTCTTGGCGGCTTCCGGCTTCGGATCGGCCCCGCGCTCGGACTTGAGCACGAGTTCGTCCACCTCGACATAGCTCGTGGTTTGCGGCGTCTCGGTCTGCGGCCTTGTGTTGCAGACCTTCGGCGTCACCTGAAGCGCGCCGAACTGCACGGATTCGTCGATGGCGACGTCGAAATTGATGATGCGGCCGGTGGTCTTGTCGAGCCCGGCGAAGACCGCGGTCGGATGCCGGATCGGCTCGGCCGACGCGCCGGCGGCGAACAGCGCCCATGCGCCGAGGGCCGCTGGCGCCAGGGACAGGGGCAATCTCATCCGTTCACCGCATGATTCTCCGCCGGCCCGGACAACAGGCGGGCGACCAGAACAGGCAACAAAGGCGTTTCCATGGAAACCGCGCCGCTCAGCCTTCAGGCCGCCAGGGGG
>JAKFXD010000057.1 GCA_021731565.1 Methylocystis sp.
GCGTATTGGACGCGCTGCTCGAACCCGCGTTCTTCGAAAGCGTGCCGTCGCAGGCGGAGCTCGATCAGCGGCTTGGAGAGCAGTTCCTTGAGGCGCGCTCCTATGAAGACGCGCTCGACCGCGCCCGAATCTTCGGACAGGAGCAGAAATTCCTCATCGGCGTGCGCATCCTGACGGGATCGGTTTCGGTGGCGGAAGCCGGCTTCGCCTATACGCGTCTCGCCGAGACGCTGATTTCCCGGCTCTTCAGGCTGGTCTGCGACGAATTCGCGAGAATTCATGGGACAATCGAGGGCGGCGCGGCCGCCGTGGTCGCCATGGGCAAGCTCGGCGGGCGCGAAATGACGGCGGCGTCCGATCTCGATCTGATGCTGCTCTATGACGCCGATCCGCTGGCGGAATCGAAAGGCGGCGGGCGGCCGATTTCGACGCAGCAATATTACGGCCGCCTCACCCAGCGGCTGATCAGCGCCCTTTCCGCGCCGACGGCGGAAGGCCTGCTCTATGAGACGGATTTTCGCCTGCGGCCTTCCGGCAACAGCGGCCCGATCGCGGTGAGCCTCAAAGCCTTCTCGGACTATCAGGCGCATGAGGCCTGGACCTGGGAGCATATGGCGCTGACCCGCGCCCGCGTCATCGCCGGCCCTGAGGCGTTCGCCAACCGCGTCGAAGCGGCGATCCGCGCCGCATTGACGACGCCTCGCGACCCGCAAAAACTAAAGGACGACGTCTTGTCGATGCGCCGGCGGATCGAGAAGGAAAAAGGGTCGGGAAGCCCGTGGGAGGTCAAGCAGGTTCCCGGCGGGCTCGTCGACATCGAGTTCATCGCCCAATATCTCATGCTGCTCCATGGCCCGCAGCATCCCGAGCTTTTCTCGACGACCGCCACGCTCGCTCTGCAGCATCTTAAAGATGCGGGCGTTCTCGAAGCCGGCCGGGCCGAAGCGCTGGCGGAGGCGTCGCGGCTCTATCAGGGACTGACCCAATTGATGCGGCTTGCCGTCGACGATGCGTTCCGTCCCGCCGACGCGCCGCGCGGAATGACGGAACTGCTGCTGCGCGTCGGCGACGCGCCCGATCTTTCCAATCTCGAAGCGCTGCTCGCCGATACGCAGAAGCGCACCCGGGAAATTTTCACGAACGTCGTCGGCGAGGCCGCCGAGCGCCCGGTTTCGGCGTAAGCGGGAGTTGCAGAACGGGCCGCTCAGGCATAGATACGCCGGATTCCTCGCGCAGGAGCTTTCCCGCTGGCGGCGAGGGCCGCTTTTCTTTGAGGCCGCCCCGGCCCTTTTTTGGAGCAGATCATGTCTCACGCCCGCAAGAATGCGCGTTCCCTCGCTCGCGCCGCGCTTGGCGCGACCGCGCTCGCCGCCCTGCTGGCGATGAGCGTCGCCAGCGCGACGGCGGCGGCGGCGAAAACGCTGGCCAAGGTCAATGGCGTCGAGATCACCGACGAGGACCTGAAGCTGGCGCTGGAGGATCTCGGCCCCGCCGTTCCCCGCCAGCTCGAGGGAAAGGCGCGCGAGTCCTATGTGCTCGATTTCCTGATCGACGAGCAGCTCGTCGTGCAGAAGGCGCAGGCCGACAAGCTCGCCGAAACGCCGGAATTCGCCAAGAAACTGGGCTATCTGCGCGACAAGGCGCTGATGGAGACTCTGCTCGGCGACGTCGCCCGGAAGGCCGCGACCGAAGCGGCGATCAAGCAGGCCTATGACGAGGCGGCGAAAAGCCAGAAGCCGGAAACCGAATATCACGCGCACCACATTCTGGTGCCGACCGAAGACGAGGCGAAGGCGGCGCTCAAGCGCGTGAAGGGCGGCGAGGATTTCGGCAAGGTCGCGACCGAACTGTCCAAGGACCCGGGCGCCAAGGGCGGCGATCTTGGCTGGTTCACCAAGGACCGCATGGTGCCGGAGTTCGGCGACGTGGCGGCGAAGATGGAGCCGGGCCAGATTTCCGAGCCGGTTAAGACGCAGTTCGGCTGGCACATTATCAAGCTCGACGAGAAGCGCCCCAAGGTCTTTCCGCCGCTTGATCAGGTCAAGGATCAGGTCGCCCGCTATGTGGTGCAGAAGGCGCAGAGCGAGCTCGTCATGAAGCTGCGAGACGGCTCGAAGATCGAGCGCGCCGATCAGCCGGCCGAGGGCTCGCCCGGCGCCAAGCCGGCGGAAGGCGCCAAGCCTGCCGAAAAGCCTGCCGAGCCGGCGAAGAAGAAGTAGCCTCGTAGCGCCTTTCTCCGTTTCGCGCGAGATTCTTCGACCAAACGAAAATCCGCTCCGCAGCGAAGCCTTGACGTGGACTCGAAGCGTCGTCAAACCCGCCCGGGTCCACTCCAATTTGCAAGGTTCCGCTATGGCTCATGACGCCCCGGTCTCCCCGCTCGCGCCGATATCCACGCCAGAAATCCCGCCGCTCGACGGCGTGCGCTTCGCGGTCGGCGCCGCCGGCGTGCGCTATGCCGGACGCACCGACGTGATGCTCGCCCTGCTCGATGCGGGAACGACGGTCGCCGGCGTCTTCACCAAATCCAAATGTCCTTCGGCGCCGGTCGACTGGTGCCGCGAGCGTCTCAAGGGCGGCAAGGCCCGCGCGCTGCTGGTTAATTCGGGAAACGCCAACGCCTTCACCGGCAAGACCGGCGCGCAGGCGGTCAAATTATCGGCGAAGCTCGCCGCCGCCGCGACGGGCGCCCCCGAGCGTCAGATTTTCCTCGCGTCGACGGGCGTGATCGGCGAGCCGCTCGATGCGCATAAATTCGACGGCCTCCTGGAGAAGCTCGTCGAAGCGGCGCGGCCCGACGGCTGGCAAGACGCGGCGCGCGCGATCATGACCACCGACACCTATCCGAAGCTTGCGACGCGCAACGCGATGATCGGCGGCGTCGAGGTGACGATCAGCGGCTTCGCCAAGGGCGCGGGGATGATCGCGCCGGACATGGCGACGATGCTCGCCTTCGTCTTCACCGACGCGGCGATCGGCGCGGAAGCGCTGCAGGCGATGCTCGAGAACGGCGCCAAGAGAAGCTTCAACGCCATCACCGTCGACGGCGACACTTCGACCTCCGACACGCTACTGCTCTTTGCGACGGGCGCGGCGAAGCAGCGCGGCGCGCCGAAGATCGACAAGGCGAGCGACAAGCGGCTTGCGGATTTCAGGCGCGCGCTCGACGCCGTGCTGCTCGACCTCGCCCATCAGGTGGTGAAGGATGGCGAAGGCGCCCGCAAATTCGTCGAAGTGACGGTGACCGGCGCCGACAGCGCCAAGGCGGCGAAACGCGTCGCCTTTTCGATCGCCAATTCGCCGCTCGTGAAGACCGCGATCGCCGGCGAGGACGCCAATTGGGGCCGCATCGTCATGGCGGTCGGCAAGGCCGGCGAAAAGGCCGACCGCGACAGGCTCGCGATCTGGTTCGGCGGCGTGCGCGTCGCGCATAAGGGGCTGCGCGACCCTGACTATGACGAAGCGGAAGTTTCGCGGATCATGAAGCGCGACGAAATCGTCATCAATGTCGATCTTGGATTGGGCAAGGGCGCGGCGACGGTCTGGACCTGCGACCTCACCAAGGACTATGTCGCGATCAACGGCGATTACCGAAGCTGACCATCGCGCGGCGTTCGAGAACGCGATTATCGGCGGATAGGGTGAAGGACGCGAAGCCAGCGACGAAATCCTTATCATGGAGCCGCGGAGGGGCTTGATATTAGGCCAATATCTCCTCCGCTGTTTCGAGATGCGCCCGCTGGCCTTTTCGCCGCCGCGGCCTCGGACGCGATGACCAGCAGGGCGTCCGCGAGACGGCGGCGCGGTCCGCGCGCATCGCTATCGTCAGGACGATATTTGACGTGCTAGATTATCTGACCGCCGAAGCCGCCTCACTGGCCCGACCAGCGGGTCTTTTCGGCGCCGGCCAAGCCTTTCGACTGGTTTCGTCGTGGAGCGTAGTCGCCATGCGTCGCCTTAAATTGGTTTTCCTTGCTCAGTTTGTCATGCTTGCATCTTGCAATACTGCGCGCGGCCCGGACCCAAGCGTCGCCGCCTTCGATCCGTCGCAGGCGAGTTACATCAGAGCGCCGGGCAAAGGCGTCATCACCGGAGAGGCCTTTCTGCGCGATGTCTCCGGACACTCCAATGTGCGCTACGCCGCTGGCGAAACCGTAAGGCTGATACCAGCGACGACTTTCGCGCAGACGCGCATCAAAAAGTTGTTTGGCTCGGTGAAATTCATGCCGGTGACCTCGGTCCCGCAAGTCGAGACCGACACGCAATATGCCTCGCTCACCCGCACGACGACGACGGGATCAAAGGGGAAATTCAAATTCGAGAATGTCGCGCCCGGACGCTACTATCTCACGACACAGCTCGTCTGGAAGCCAAAAGATTCGTTCTTGCCGCAAGGCGGCGCGATGTATGAGGAAGTCACCCTGACCGGTAAGGAAAGCGGCCCCGTGGAAGTCGTTCTCTCCGGCAATTGAGCGCGCCCGTGACTCTCCTTCTCGTCGTGGCGGCGGCGCTGGTCGACGCCGACAATCGCGTGCTCATCGCGCAGCGCCCCGAAGGCAAGGCGCTTGCGGGATTATGGGAATTTCCGGGCGGCAAGCTTCATCCAGGCGAGCGGCCGGAGGATGCGCTGGCCCGCGAACTCGAGGAGGAACTCGGCGTGCGGGTCTGCGCGCCCTGCCTCGCGCCCTTGACCTTCGCAAGCCACGCCTATGACGACTTTCACCTGCTGATGCCGCTTTACGTCTGCCGTAAATGGGAAGGTTTTGTCAGCCCGACGGAGGGGCAGGCGGTGAAGTGGACGCGCGCCCGCGAGCTGCGCAACTATCCGATGCCGCCCGCCGACGCGCCGCTGATCGGCCCGCTGATCGATTTGCTGGGGTGACCGCGATCGCGCGCTGACCCGGCCGATCTATATGCCATGATCGCCTGCTGGTTTTTCGGAGATTTCCGACAATGAACATTGAAACGCAGACTGGCGTCACTGAGCGCGGCCCCGATCGTCGCGCCCGCTATGCGGCAGGCAAAGCGCTGCGCCGGATCGTCCCGCGCGAAGCGCTCGCGAATTTTACGCCTGCCGCAAACCGAAACGCCCTCGCGATCATCGCCGATACCGAGCGCGATCGAATCCAATCCTTGATTCCGCTTCGCCGCAAATCCATGGCGGAATCGCCGCACGCCTTTCTGCGCGGCGCCGCCGATGTGATGGCCGCCGATCTTTCGACGCAGCCGGCGCCCGGCATTCCCGCGCAGGTCTGCGGCGACTGCCATTTGATGAATTTCGGCGCCTTCGTTTCGCCGGAAGGACATCCGCTGTTCGACGTGAATGATTTCGACGAGACGCTGCCTAACATCGATGTCACGATCGATTTGCGCCGCTTCGCGACAAGCGCCGTCGTCGCGGCGCTCGGCGCCGGCAAGAGCGCGCAAACGGCAAGATCCACGGCGCGCGCCGCCGTCAAGGCCTACCGCCGCACGGTGACTGAACTGGCAAGCCTGTCGCCGCTCCAGGCGTGGAATACGCGCGTGCCGCTGCACGACGTGGTCGAGAAGCTTCGTAACCGGGTGCTCCACCAGGCCGTGCACGCCGCAATTGCGGCGCATGGAAACGAAGATGATTGCGCGGATAATTTCCCAAAAGTCACGCAGGACGACGCCGGCGAGCGTCGAATCGAGGACAAGCGTCCGCGGCTCTTTCATCTCAAAGACAGCGAATCCAGCCAGTTCGACGTCAACGGGCTCATCGCCGCCGCCTTCGCGAATCTGCCGCCGCATGTCGCCGCCCTGCTGCGCCGCTACCGTCTTTCCGACATCGCCTTCAAGGCGGTCGGCGTCGGCAGCGTCGGAACCTATTGCACGATCGCGCTGTTCCTGAGCCCGGACGATGAGCCACTGTTCATTCAAGTGAAGGAGGCGAAGCGTTCGGTGCTGGAGCGCTTCGGCCTTGGCGCATGGTCCGGCCCTCAGGGCGAGCGCGTCGTCGAAGGGCAGCGCATGATGCAAGCGGCGTCGGACATTTTTCTAGGGCCCATGCTCGACCCAGCGTCGAAGAAGGAATTCTACATGCGCCAGCTGAAGACGCGCCGTTTAGGCGGACTGACCGAATTGCTGCAGAGTCACGATTTGCTGGATTATGCGAAACTATGCGGGCGCACCTTGGCGCGCGCCCATGCGCGTTCCGCCGACGCCATGACTCTTGCGGGCTATATGGGCAAGAGCGAAGCCTTCGACGACGCGCTCGCGGCCTTTGCAATTCTCTATGCACGGCAGAACGCCGAAGACTACGTCGCCTTTTGCGCGCAGCACGGCGCTACGCCTGCTCTTCCCTAACCGTGGCGTAGCTCGCTGGAATCGACAGCGTCCAGATCAATCCCTCGGGCGGAAAATTCAGCGTCGCCGCGCCATCGAGCGCCTGAGCCACAAGCCGCTTGATCACCTTATGGCCAAAGCCTTCGCGCGGCGGCATCGCCACCGCCGGACCGCCGCTCTCGCGCCATTCGATGTTGAGCCGCCCGTCTTCGAAGCGCCAACTCAGCGACACGGCGCCGTCCGGCCGCGACAGACCGCCGTAGCTCAGCGCGTTGGTCGCGAGTTCATGCAAGGCCAGGCCGATGTTCTGCGCGGCCTCCGGCTTCAGCATGATTTTGGGCCCGTCGATCTTGGCGCGCCCCGAAAGGTCGCCCCGAGGCGCGTCCATGCAATAGGCGAGCTGCGCCCGCACCAATTCGCGCATCGAGGCGCCGCGCCAATCCTGCGATACCAAGAGATCATGCGCCATCGACAGCGCCTGCAGGCGGGCGCCGAATTTGCGCTGAAAATCTTCGACCGAGGGCGAACCGGCGGCCGTCTGCCGCGACATCGCCTGCACCACGGCGAGCAGATTCTTCGAACGATGCACGAGTTCGCGCAGCAGAACGCGCACATGCTGCTCGCGCTGCTTGCGCGGCGTGATGTCGCGCGCCGTGCCGAGAATGCGCACCGCCCTGCCGTCTTCGAAAAAGGTGCGGCCGCGCACCGAGACCCAGCGTTCGATGCGGTCGGTCTGACCGATGACGCGATATTCGATCTCGTAGTCGCCTTCGTGGTTGGGATCGAGCGCGACGCCGACCGCCTCCTTGGTGCGCTTCTTGTCCTGCGGATGCAGCGCGCTGCGGAAAATCTCGAAGCTCGCCGGAACGCCCTCGGGCAGTCCCCATAGACGGCGCACGCGCTCGTCGATATGCACCTCGCCGGTGAGGAGATTCCAATCCCAGATGCCGGTGCGCCCGGCGTCGAGCGCGAGCTGCATCCGCTCCAGAGCGAAGGCCTGCTCGTCGCAGAAGGACCGCGCGGAGCGCGCGTCGTCGTGTTCTGGGCGAATTTCCGTGTCGGTCACGCGACGCCTGTCATTTGTTGGGAGACCGACAGCATACTCCCGGACGGGCCCGGACGCGAGGGGCTAGATATCGACGAGTTCAGTCGCGAAAGCGGCGCGCTCCTGAATGAAGGCGAAGCGCGCTTCCGGCTTGTTGCCCATCAGCCGCTCGACGCAATCTGCTGTCTCCTCGCGATCTTCCGGCTCGACGACGACCTTGAGCAGCGTGCGCTTTCCCGGGTCCATCGTCGTTTCCTTGAGCTGGGCCGCGCTCATCTCGCCC
>JAKFXD010000073.1 GCA_021731565.1 Methylocystis sp.
GCGGAAACACCAGCAGCTTCCGGTTCTCGCCGATGATCGCGACATGGTCGCCCTGCGCCTCGCTTACGATTTTCAATCGCGACGGCGGATCGACGTTCAGCGCCGCGCGCCCCTTGCGCGTCGACGAAAGAAGATCGTCCGCGCCTGCCACGAAGCCGCGCCCGTCATTGGTGACCAGCAGCAGCGACGCCGCCGCGACATGCGGCAGAACGGCGACGACATCGGCGCCTTCCTCGATCTCGGCGAACATGCGGATCGGCTCGCCATGGCCGCGTCCGCCGGGAAGTTTCGAGGCCTCCAACGTATAGGCCTTGCCGTTCGAGGCGAGCGCGATGATTTTCGACGTGGTCTGCGCAAAGAATGACGCGGCGAGCGCATCGTCGCCCTTGAACTGCAAGGTCGAGAGATCCTGCACATGGCCTTTCAGCGCGCGAATCCAACCCTTCTGCGAGACGACGATCGTCACCGGCTCGCGCTCGATCATCGCCTCGGCGAGGTCGAGATCGATCGCCTCGGGCGCGTCTTCGAAAGTCGTGCGGCGCTTTCCGATCGGCGTCTGCGGGCCATAGGTTTTTTTCAGTTCGCGTACCTGCCAGGCGATGGTCTTCCACTGCTTGGCTTCGTCGGCGAGCAGCGCCTCGATGTCCTTGCGTTCGGTTGAAAGCTCACCGAGCTCCTTCTTGAGCTCCATCTCTTCGAGCTTGCGCAGAGCGCGCAGCCGCGTGTCGAGGATATATTCGACCTGCAGATCGGTGAGCTTGAACGCCTTTTTCAATTCGCCCTTGGCGTCGTCCTCTTCGCGGATGATGCGGATCACCTCGTCGAGATTGAGGAAGACGATGACCATGCCTTCCAATTGCTCGATGCGGCGGACGATCGCGGCGAGGCGATGGCGCGAGCGGCGTTGCAGCACGGTCCGGCGGTGGTCGAGCCATTGCCGCAGCGCCTCGTCGAGCGAAACGACGCGCGGCGTCACGCCGTCGACGAGCACATTCATGTTCATCGCGAAACGCGTTTCGAGCTCGGAGAGCTTGAACAAAGTCTCCATCATCAGCGCCGGATCGACCGTGCGCGCGCGCGGCTCGAAGACGATGCGCACATCCTCCGCCGATTCGTCGCGCACGTCGGCGACGAGCGGCAGTTTGCGCTCGGAGATGAGTTCGGCGAGCCGCTCGATGAGCCGCGACTTCTGCACCCCGTAAGGAATTTCGGTGACGACCGCGACCCAGCCGCCGCGGGGCAGTTCCTCTTTCATCCAGCGCGCGCGGACCCGAAACGAGCCGCGCCCGGTGCGATAGGTCTCGATAATTTCTTCGCGCCTGTCGACGACGATGCCGCCGGTCGGAAAATCCGGCCCCTGCACGAAAGTGAGAAGCTGTTCGGCGGTCGCCTGGCGGTGGGAGATGAGATAAAGCGCGGCGTCGCAAAGCTCGGCGAGATTATGCGGCGGGATCGAGGTCGCCATGCCGACGGCGATGCCCTGCGCGCCATTGGCGAGCAGATTGGGCAGCGCCGAGGGCAGCACCACCGGCTCCTTCTCCTCGCCGGAATAATTGGGGATGAAGTCGATCGCGTCTTCGTCGATGCCTTCGAGCAAAGCCCGCGCGACCGCCGTCATGCGGGCTTCGGTGTAGCGATAGGCGGCGGCCGAATCGCCGTCGACATTGCCGAAATTGCCCTGCCCGTCGACCAGCGGATAGCGCGAGGAGAAATCCTGAGCGAGGCGCACCAGCGCGTCATAGATCGCCTGGTCGCCATGCGGATGGAACGAGCCCATCACGTCGCCGACGATTTTCGCGCATTTCTTGAACGGCGCGCCGGGATCGAGGCGGAGAATATGCATCCCGTAAAGGATGCGCCGGTGCACGGGTTTGAGGCCGTCGCGCGCGTCCGGCAGCGCGCGGCCGGTGATCGTCGACAGCGCGTAACGCAGATAGCGCTCCTCGAGCGCTTCGCGCAGCGCGACCGGCGCGATTACGCTAACCTCGCTTGCGCTCTTGCCTTTTCCGCTTCCGCCGCCGCCCTTTTGCGCCATCTCGTCAACCCGAATCTTGCTGTGCGATCGGTACTATGGCCGTCGCGGCGTCGGCGCAAGCGGACTGTTCGGCTTTGTCGATCGGCGCGGCGAAAGATGATGCGCGTATATTTTGTCTGCAATGATGCAAATAAGTTCTTGCGGTCGCCGCGCTTCGTCCTTTAGAAGCTTGGCGGTGATCGCGCGGATCTGCGCGGTCGAGTTTTTGGCGGGTTTTCTGCGGCTTTCAAGACGGGCGTCCATGAAGAAACTGCTTTTGTTGCTCGTCGCCGCCCTGCTCGTCGCCACCGCCTCCTTCGCCTTGGACAGATCGCAGCTATCGGTCTCCGGCCCGACGGTCGCCGCACGGGACCGCGCGCCGCAGGCGCCGGAGGCGAATGACGAGATGCAGGCGATGTGCCGCGAAGTGCTTGTCGACATCGACCAGGGCTATGGCGTCAGCAGCCATGAGTCGCGCTATATTTGCGGCGACAAGGACCGTTAGATCACGCCGCGCGCACCAGCGCGCCGATATAGAGATCGCGCGCCGCCGGCAGCGCCACGCCGCGCGGCGCCAGTACGTCGCGCGTGAGGAAATAGCCGGTCAATCGAAAGGCGGCGACGACATCGCCCGGGGCCGCCGCGTCGCTCTCATGACGAAGAAAATCGGGATAGGGCAGCAGCCTGTCGCGCCAGGGCGCGCCGGCGGCGCGGCTCACCGCGCGGCCCGACTTCGGCGACACATAAGCGAGATCGTCCCGCGCGCCGGTCAGCGCGCAGGCGTTGAGGTCGAGTCCGAAGCCGAGCGCGCCGAGCAGCGCGAGTTCAAACCGCGCCATCATGACGGCGCCGACGTCAAGGCCGTGAATATCGCCCAGCCGCGCCGCAATGGCGTCGGCCATTTCGAACAATTCCGCATGAGGATCGCGCTCCGGCAGCAGGCGCAGAAGCGCGCAGAGCGAAGCGACGCCGTTGAGCGCCGCGCCGCGATCGAGGAGATGGGCGGCGCGGGCGGCGAGCGGCTCGATCGTCAGAGCGCCGAGATGGTCCTCAAGACGTGCGCGCCATAGCGCGGCGACGAGATTGCCGGGCTGCAGAACCGGACGAAGCCGGCGCGAGCGGCCGCCGCGCACGAGACCGAGATGGCGTCCATGCGCGCGGGTCATCAGCTCCAGAATGACGGATGTTTCGCCATGCCGGCGCGCGCCGATGACGAGAGCGTCGTCGCGCCATTCCATATCGTCGCCTCGCCCCGCCTTGCTACAAATCTCCGAGCGTCAGATCGGCCCTATATTCCGCGTCCTCGACCTCCTTGGTCAACGCCTGACCGCAGATGACGCGCTTCTTCTCCAAATCATAGGTCAGGGCGGGCGAACCATAGAGCGTCCAGCCGCGGCTTAAGGCCTCGGTGACGCGATGGCAGAAGGCCGCGTCGTCCGGCCCGGTAAGATAGCGATAGGCGGTGAAGCGTTTCGGGAGTTGGGTCATGTCGCGCGCCCTGGCGCCGACGCGATCGGCGCATGGATGGGAACAAGCGAGAGAATCGACAAACGGCTACGCTTGCCGTTTTGAATACTACCCGCCTTTGGGAAACTCCAGGCGCATCTCGCGATAGCGCTCCGGGTCGTCCGCCCAATTCTCGCGCACCTTCACAAACAGAAACAGATGCACCTTCTGTTCGGCCGCTTCGGCGATCTCCTTGCGCGCCGCCTGGCCGATCGCCTTGATGGTGCGCCCGCCTTCGCCGATGACGATCTTCTTCTGGCTGTCGCGCGCGACATAGATCGTCTGTTCGATGCGCGCCGAGCCGTCCTTCTGATTGGTCCAGGATTCGGTCTCGACCGTCGACTGGTAGGGCAGTTCGTCGTGCAGCCGCTCGTAGAGCTTCTCGCGGGTGATTTCGGCGGCCAGCAGCCGGAGCGGCGCGTCGGAAAGCTGATCCTCGGGATAGAGCCAGGGCGAAGGCTGCATGCGCCGCGCCAGCGCCTGGCGCAGATCGGCGACGCCGTCGCCGTTCAGCGCCGAAATCATGAAGGTCTCGTCGAACTTCTGGCGTTCGTTGAGCGTCTGCGCCAGCGCCAGCAGCTTCTCGCGGGGAATGAGGTCGATCTTGTTCAGGACGAGCAGCTTCGGCGCTTTTGCCTGATGAAGCTGCGTCAATATCGCTTCGACTTCCTCATCAAGGCCTTTGCGGGAATCGACGAGGAGCGCAATCACGTCGGCGTCGGCGGCGCCGGCGAGCGCGCTCGCCACCATGGCGCGGTCGAGCCGGCGCTTGGGCTTGAAGATGCCCGGCGTGTCGACAAGGATGATCTGCGCCGCGCCTTCGATGGCGATGCCGCGCACCAGCGCCCGCGTCGTCTGCGCCTTGCGCGAAACGATCGACACCTTGGCGCCGACCAGCTGATTGAGCAGCGTCGATTTGCCGGCGTTGGGCGCGCCGACCAGCGCCGCAAATCCGCAGCGCGTTTCTTCCCCAGCCGGCGGCGCCGCTTCGCTCATCGGCGATCGTCCGCTTCCCGCGCCAAAAAAGCCGCCGCGGCGGCCTGTTCGGCGGCGCGCTTGGAGGCGCCCGAGCCCGGCGTCATTTCGAATCCCCTGATGTCGACGGCGACTTCAAAAAAGGGCGCATGATCCGGCCCGCTGCGGGAGACGAGCTGATAACGGGGCGTCGCCAGCCCCCTCGCCTGGGCCCATTCCTGCAGGGCCGTCTTGGCGTCGCGCAAATCCTGGCCGCTCGCCCCCATGCGTTCGCCGAAAGCCTGGCGAACGATACGCTCGGCCGCCGCCGCGCCGCCATCGAGAAAGGCCGCGCCGATGATCGCTTCGCAAATGTCGCCGAGCAAAGCGGGTTTGCCGCGCCCGCCGGTCTGGGCCTCGCCTTCGCCGAGCCGCATGGCCGGGCCGACGCCCCAGGCTTCCGCCACCTCGGCGCAGGTCTCCTTGCGCACCAGGGCGGCGAGGCGGCGCGACAGCTCGCCCTCGGTCTCGCCGGGAAAGGCGTCATAGAGCATATGGGCGACGGCGAGGCCGAGCACCCGGTCGCCGAGAAATTCGAGGCGCTCATATGACTCGCGCCGGGCGGCCGAGGCGCTGACATGGGTCAGCGCCCGGGCGAGCAGCGCCGGATCGGCGAAGTCATGTCCGATGCGCGCCTGGAGCGCAGCGAGCGCCTCGTCGCGGCCGCGCGTCATGTCACGTCCATGCGCCTCGTCAATCTGCGCCTCGTCAATCAACGGGTCGGAACAGCCGGTCCCAACGCACCGACCATGGCCAGCGCCAGAAGGCGAGCGCCGATTCGTCCTTCCTGACCGAGAAGAAGATGATTTCGGCGCGGCCGACGAGATTGACGAATGGCACATAGCCGACGCCGCCTTCCTCCGGCACGAAGCGCGAATCGGTCGAATTGTCGCGATTGTCGCCCATCATGAAATAGTGATCGGACGGCACGACGAAGAGATCGGTATTGTCCTTGTAGCCGTGATCGCCCTCGATCTCGACGATCGTATGTTCGACCGCCGGATGATCGCCGTTTCCGGGCAGCGTTTCCTTATAGGTCGTCACCGCAACTTCGCGGCCGTCGCGGCCTTCCGTCACCGCCTTTTCGATCGGCTCGCGCTGAACGATCACGCCGTTGATGTAAAGCCGGCCGTCGATGACCTGGACTCGGTCGCCGGGAAGGCCGATGACGCGCTTGATATAGTCGGTCTCATTGTCCCGCGGCAGCTTGAAGACGACGACGTCGCCCCGGTTCGGCGGCGTCGCCAGAATGCGGCCCGAAAAAATATCGGGGCCGAACGGCATCGAATAATTCGAATAGCCGTAGGCGTATTTCGACACGAACACATAGTCGCCGATGAGCAGCGTCGGGATCATCGAGCCCGACGGAATGTTGAACGGCTGAAACAGCAGCGTGCGGATGACGAGCGCGATCGCCAGCGCCTCGACGACGACCTTTACGGTCTCCAGAAAACCGCCTTCTTCGCGTTTTCGCGCCACCGGAACGTTCCTGCTCAAGCCGACTTACTCCTCATGCGTTCGGGCGGCGTCGGCCCGCCTCGGCCGCCCGGCTTACCACGCTCCAGCTTCGATGAGAACCGGGCGCCGGCGCGGAGTGGCGGCGGCTCGGCGTCAAATGAATGACTGGGCGCGCCAGCTTAGCCGCCTTTCGCCGACGCCCGGCCGATTGTCGCGGGTTAAGGCTAACGCCCACGGGAGCAGGCGACGCCTCCCGATCAGCGTTAGCGCGCTTGCGCCCGCCCCTCCTCCATCGCCCGGCGCATGCGGGAGATCGCCTCGGCGAGCCCGACGAAGATCGCCTCGCCGATGAGGAAATGGCCGATGTTGAGCTCCACCACCTGCGGCAGCGCCGAAACGCGGCGCGCCGTGTCATAATCGAGGCCGTGGCCCGCATGGATTTCGAGGCCGCGCCCCGCGCCATAGGCGGCGGCTGCCGCGATCCGGGCGAATTCGGCCTCGGCCCGGCCCGTATCGCCGACCTCGAGCGCGTGACACCAGGCGCCGGTATGGAGCTCCACGACCGGCGCCTTGATCGACACCGCCGCGTCGAGCGCCTCTCGTGACGGCTCGATGAAGAGCGACACGCGCACGCCCTCGCGCGTCAGCTGATCGACGTAAGGCAGCAGATAGTCGTGCTGGCCGACGACGTCGAGGCCGCCCTCGGTGGTGCGCTCGGTGCGCTTTTCCGGCACCAGACAGACGGCGTGCGGCGCCGTCGTGACGGCGATGTCGAGCATCTGCTCGGTCGCCGCCATTTCGAAATTGAGCGGCTTCGAAATCGCCGCCTTGAGGCGCGCCATGTCGTCGTCGTGGATGTGGCGGCGATCCTCGCGCAGATGCGCGGTGATCCCGTCGGCGCCGGCGTCGATGGCGGCGAGCGCGGCGCGCACGGGATCGGGCCGCGGGCCGCCGCGCGCGTTGCGGACGGTCGCGACATGATCGACGTTGACGCCGAGACGAAGAGGTTTCGTGGTCATGCCGTTCTCATAGCGCGGGGGCGCAGGGTTTGTCATTGGCCGCGCGGCCGGCGCGGCGGCTCAAAGAGCAATTTCGGTCAAGATGACGGTCTCCGCGCTTGCTACGATGCAAATATGGAGAACGGCGCAAAACGAAAGGGCGCGGACTATGCGCGACGCATCAACCGCGTGCTCGATTACATCGACAGGCATCTCGACGAAGAGCTGACCGTCGACGCGCTGAGCGAAGTGGCGAATTTTTCGAAATTCCACTTCCATCGGCAGTTCTCCCAGCACTGCGGGATCAGCCTCTCACGCTATGTTCAATTCATGAGGCTGAAGCGCGCCGCCTATCGACTCGCCTTCAATCCGACCGCGCCGATCATCGACATCGCCCTGGATTCGGGATTCGAAAATCCGGAATCCTTCTCCCGCGCCTTCAAGGCGGCCTTTGGACAAACGCCGAGCGCCTTCCGCAAGACGCCCGACTGGGCGTCGTGGAGCGCGCGAACCCGGATCAGCCTCCCACCCAGCGAAAGGACGAAAGACATGGACGTGAAGATCGTTGACGTCGAACCGATATCGGTCGCGGCGCTTGAACATCGCGGCGCGCCGGCGCTGCTCAATGAGTCGGTGCAGC
>JAKFXD010000150.1 GCA_021731565.1 Methylocystis sp.
CGGGCGAGCTCGTCGTATTGGAAGTGAACACCCAGCCGGGAATGACGGAGACCTCGCTCGTGCCAGAAATGGCGGCATACGCAGGTTTTTCGTTCGGCGAGCTGGTCAAATGGATGGTGGAAGACGCGTCCTGCGATCGTTGAAGGAGTCGTTTACGGCTCGGCATTCGCTCGTCCCGATCATTTCCGCAGAAGCCCCTTACGCCTTCGCGACGGCGGCGGCCGTTGCGTCCCTTCCGCCGGCGCCCGCCGCGACCGCGGTCGCGCCGCGCGCGCCGGCCCGCAAGAGCCGCGGCAAACGCCTCCTGTCGCGCTTCGCGCTGCTCGGCCGTCCCGGCGTCGGCACGCTGGCGGTTCTCGGGCTGTTTGGCGTCGTCGGCGCGGCGGGCTTTGTCGAGAACGGCGGCTACGCCGCGCTCGTCGCAAGCGACGGCGAACTCTATGACATCGCGGCGCGCGCCGCGGGCTTTCCGATTTCCGCGGTCACCATCACCGGCCAGTCGCGTTTGCGCGAACGCGAATTGCTCGACGCGGCGGGCGTCGGGCCGCGAAACTCCTTGCCGTTCCTCGATGCGACGGCGGTGCGCGAGCGCCTGATGCAGGTCCCGCTCGTCAAATCCGCGCGGGTCATGAAGCTCTACCCGGATCGTCTGGTGATCGCGATCGAAGAACGGCAGCCGAGCGCCCTCTGGCAGCGCGACGGACGCGTGGCGGTGATCTCCGAAGACGGCGTGCCGATCGATGAATTGCGCGACGAGCGCTATCTCGGCCTGCCCTTCGTCGTCGGCGAGGGCGCGCAGAAGCGCTTGCTCGAATTTCACATGCTGATGTCGAAGGCCGGCGATCTCGCGCATCGGATCAGGGCTGGCGTGCTGGTCGCCGGCCGCCGCTGGAACTTCGAGATGACCAATGGCGTCACCGTGAAATTGCCGGAGATGGATCCGTTCGGCGCGCTGGACACGCTCGCGCGCCTGCAGCGCGAAGCGCGGATTCTCGACAAGGACGTGATGTCGATCGACCTGCGCCTTCCCGATCGGGTCGGCGTCCGGCTGACGGAAGAGGCGGCTTCGGCGCGCGAAGCGCAGCTTGCGCCGCGCAAGTCGTCAAAGAGTGGTGGTTAGCAGCATGATCTCGCCCATCGTCCCGCCACGTATGAAGCCGCTGTCGCCGCGTCGCTCGGCGACGTTCGTCGCGCTCGACGTCGGCACGTCGAAAATCGCCTGCCTCATCGCGCGGCTGACTCCGCTTGGCGCAATTGCGCCCGGCGACTGGCGCACGCATCGGGTTCGCATCGTCGGCATCGGCCACCAGCGCTCCCTCGGCGTGAAGAACGGCCTCGTCGTCGACATGGACGCCGCCGACGCCGCCATCCGACAGACGGTCGACGCCGCCGAGCGCATGGCCGGCATTCAGGCGGACCGCGTCATCGTCACCGCCGCCGGCGGACGATTGTCGTCGCAGCATTTTCAGGCGAAGCGCGTCATCGGCGGCCGCGAGGTCGCCGAACATGACATCCATCGCGTTCTCGAAGCGTCGGCGGCGCATCATCTCAGTCGCGGCCGCATCGCCGTGCACTCGCTGCCGATGGGCTTTTCGCTCGACGGCGTGACGGGAATCCGCGAACCCAAGAACATGATCGGCGAGGAACTTGGAGTCGACCTCCATGTCGCGACCTGCGATCAGGCGGCGGCCCGCAATCTGATTCTCGCGGTGGAGCGCACGCATCTCAGCGTCGAGGCGATGTCCGCCGCGCCTTATGTCGCCGGGCTTTCGACGCTCGAACCCGACGAGGCCGAGATGGGCGTGGTCGTCATCGACATGGGCGCCGGGTCGACGTCGGTCGCCGTCTTCGAAAGGGGCGAGATGATTCATCTCGACGCCGTCGCGCTCGGCGGCGGTCACGTCACGATGGACATCGCGCGCGGCCTCGACGCGCGACTCTCGGACGCCGAGCGGCTCAAGACCTTTCACGGCTCGGCGATCGCTTCCACCTCCGACGAGCGCGAAACCGTCTCCTTCGATCACGTCGGCGAGAGCGATCACAAGGCGCATGCGCCAAAATCGCATCTCGTGCGCATCATCCGACCGCGGGTCGAGGAAACGCTCGAATTCCTGCGCGACCGCCTGGCCAAGGCCGGCCATCCGAGCGGCCCCGGCCGGCGCATCGTGCTGACCGGCGGCGCAAGCCAGCTCACCGGCGTCGCCGAGGCCGCGCGCCGCATTCTCGGCGGCCAGGTCAGGGTCGGACGTCCGATCGGCGTCGAAGGCCTGCCCGAGTCCGCGAGGAGTCCCGCCTTCGCCGCCGCCGCCGGACTGCTCGTCTATCCGCAGGTCGCCGGCCATGAATATTTCGAGCCGCGGCGGATCGAGCGCGCGGCGACGGGAACCGACGGATACATCTCGCGCGTAGGGAGATGGTTAAGAGAAAGCTTCTAGTATCGCGTGGAACTGATTCTTTCGATCCGGCGCCGTTCGAAACGCCGAGAATGATTGCCGAGGACGACGCGTTCGGCGACCGGGCGTCCAATGGCGAAGGACAACGGGCGCCGAGTCGCGAATAAATTGGTGAGAGGCCTGGCAAATGACGATCAACCTTAAAGCCCCCGAACTTCGGGAACTGAAGCCCCGCATCATGGTTTGCGGCATCGGCGGAGGCGGCTGCAACGCCGTCAACAACATGATTTCCTCCGGCCTGTCGGGCGTCGATTTTCTCGTCGCCAATACCGACGCCCAGGCGCTTGCCTCGTCGGCGGCCGAACGAATCATTCAGATGGGCCTGCAGGTGACGGAAGGGCTCGGCGCCGGCGCTCAGCCCGAGGTCGGCCGGGCGGCCGCCGAAGAAGCGCGCGAAGAAATCCGCGAGCATCTGACCGGCGCGCATATGTGCTTCGTCACCGCCGGCATGGGCGGCGGCACCGGCACCGGCGCCGCGCCGGTGATCGCCCAAATCGCGCGCGAGATGGGCATTCTCACCGTCGGCGTCGTCACCAAGCCGTTTCATTTCGAAGGCCAGCGCCGTCTGCGCATCGCGGAATCGGGGATTTCCGAACTGCAGAAATGCGTCGACACGCTGATCGTCATCCCGAACCAGAATCTGTTCCGCATCGCGACGGAAAAGACGACCTTCGCCGACGCCTTCGCCATGGCCGATCAGGTTCTTTATTCGGGAGTGGCGTCAGTCACCGATCTGATGGTCAAGGAAGGGCTCATCAATCTCGACTTCGCCGATGTCCGCTCGATCATGCGCGGCATGGGCAAGGCGATGATGGGCACCGGCGAAGCGACGGGCGAAAATCGCGCCAATCTCGCGGCGGAGGCGGCGATCGCCAATCCGCTGCTTGACGAAGTGTCGATGAAGGGCGCCCGCGGCCTGCTGATTTCGATCACCGGCGGACATGATCTGACGCTCTATGAGGTCGATGAGGCGGCGAGCCGGATTCGCCAGGAGGTCGACGAGGACGCCAACATCATTCTCGGCGCGACTTTCGACTCGACGCTCGAGGGCGTGGTGCGCGTCTCCGTCGTCGCGACCGGCATCGATCTCGCCGCGATCACCGCCGAAGATCCGATGAGCGAAACGCGCCTTGCCGAGGCCGCCGAGCGCCTGCGCGCGCAATTGCAGCAGGCGCGCGCCCAGCAGTCCGCGCCGGCGGCCCAGCCGGCGCCGCTGGTGCGGCATTCGGAGGAACCGCAGGCCCCGGCCGGCTATTACGCCGAGCAGGCGCCCGCCCATGGCGTCTATCTCGAGCCGGCGCCGCCTCGCCTCGCCTATGGTGAGCCGCAATACGACGCCGGGGGCCACGAAGCGCCGGTCGGCGCCTATGTTCCGCCGGCGCCGGAGCAGCCGCGCGCGCCTCGCATGCCGCAGATCGAGGATTTTCCGCAGCCGATCCAGGACCAGCTGCGCCAGCAGATGGCCGGCGGCGACCATCGCCGCAAATCGCTCTTCGAGCGTCTCGCTTCCTTCGGGGCGAGCCGTCAGGAAGACGCCCTCTATGGCGCCCCGGCGGCGCCTGCGCCGCGCCAGCACATGGCGCCGGCGGCCGGCCAGCCGTCGTCGACGCACGCCGAATATGGCAAGCGTCCGGCCGCCCCGGCGGGCCAAGGCGGACATGCGTCGCTCGATCCGCATGGCCGTCGCGCCCTGCAGCAGCGCTCGGCCGAGGAGGATCATCTGGAAATTCCGGCCTTCCTGCGCCGACAGGCCAACCATTAGATCACGCTGCGTTTAGGCGGAATCGCCTAAACGCAGATGACGTGATCGATTCCAATAGTTTAGAGCGCGCTCTATGCGAAAAACCGGTTTCCACTTTTTCGCAGCGCGTTCGATGCTTCGCGACAGTTTGAAAAGGCCCGCCCCGCGCGGGCCTTTTCTTTTGGGCGCCTGCCTTTGTAACAAACTGTAAGAAACCGTGACTGGAGCGTCGGGGCTCGGATTTGCTATCTTTTGTCCGGGCTTTAGGGAGGGTTGCGCCATTCGCTCGGATTTACGCCGACACGCGCCGCGCGCGCGTCGCGTCGCGCTTGCTTTGAGCGCCGCCGCGCCAGCGATTCAGCAGACCATCGGCCGCAGCGTGACGCTCGTCGGACAAGGCGTGCACGGGGGCCGTCGCGCCAGCCTGACGATCGCCCCGGCCGGCGCCGACGCCGGCGTCGTCTTCAATGTCGGCGGCGCCGAGATCGAGGCGCATTGGTCGCGCGTCGACGCTTCGAAATTGCGCACGCGGCTGGCGGGAAGCGGCGTCAGCGCCTCGACGGTGGAACATCTGATGGCCGCGCTGGCGGCGCTTCACGTCGACAATGCGCTCATGCTGCTCGACGGCGAAGAGGTTCCGGCGATGGACGGCTCGGCCCGGGACTTCGTCTCGGCGATCGATGAGGCCGGCGTCGTCGCGCTCGCCGCGCCGCGCCGCTGCTGGCGCGTCGTGAAATCCGTGCGGGTTTCCGACGGCGCCGGCTGGGCCGAACTGCGTCCCGCGACAGCCGGCCTTCAGCTCGATGTGGAAATCGCATTTCCGAACCCGGTCGGCCGGCAGCGGCTGTCGCTCGACCTCACGCCGGAAAATTTCCGGCGGGAATTGGCCGACGCCCGCAGTTTCGGCTTTCTCCACGACGCTGAGCGGCTTTGGCGCGAGCGACTTGCCCTCGGCGCCAATCTCGACAATACGCTGGTCTTCGACGCGCGCGGGCCGATCCATCCGCAGGGATTGCGATTCGCCGACGAATGCGTTCGCCACAAGATGCTCGATGTGATCGGCGATCTGGCGCTGGCGGGGGCGCCGATCATCGGCGCCTTCCGTTCCTACCGCGGCGGACACGCGCTCAATATCGCGCTGCTCGAAGCCGCCGCGCGCGACGGGGCTTTGGCGCAGGAGCTCGGGCGCGCGCGCATGGAATGCCCGATGGACGCCGGCAGAAGCCTGTCGCCATAATCTCGCCAGATGAAGGTTCTTTTTTCAGGCGACCGCACAGGCGGGGCGCAGAGCCGCGCCTTTGGCGCAGGACGGGGGCGTCCTGCGGGGCAAGATTTGCTGATCGAGCTTGGAAGGCGTCGGGACGCGCGGGCGTCTCGCAGCGCCGCAACGGGGCAACAAATGTCGATTTTCGCTCGTTCATTCAGTGTGTTGGCTGTGGCGTCGGCCTTGTCGATCGGCGCCGCGCCGGCGCGCGCCGACCTTATGGATTCGATCACCAGCGGCTTCGGCCTCTTCGGCGGCGGCGGGACCAAATATCAAACCGAAATCACGCCCGACATTCCGGCCGAGGATCTCTACAACGCCGGTCTGGCGCGGCTGAAGGTGAAGGATTTCGACGGCGCGGCCAAAAGATTCGGCGAGTTGGAGAAGCAATATCCGTCGTCGGACTGGGCGCGCAAAGGCCTTCTGATGATCACCTTCGCACGGTACGAGCAGCCCAAATATGACGACGCCGTCCAGTCGGCGCAGCGCTATATTGGCCTTTATCCGAATTCGGCCGAAACGCCCTACGTCTATTATCTCGCCGGCATGTCCTTCTACAATCAGGTGCCCGACGTGCTGCGCGACCAGCAGTCGGCCGAAAAGGCGCTGGACGTCTTCACCCAGCTTATCCAGAAGTTCCCTAAATCAGAATATGTGAACGACGCGAAATACAAAATTCAGGTGACGCGCGACCAGCTCGCCGCCAAGGAGATGAACGTCGGGCGCTTCTATCTCATCCGCAAGAATTACCCTGCGGCGATCAATCGCTTTCACGACGTGCTCGGCAAATATCAGATGACGCGCCACACCGAGGAGGCGCTCTATCGCCTCACCGAAGCCTATCTCGCCATGGGCGTGACCAATGAGGCGCAGACCGCCGCCGCCATCCTGGGGCATAATTTCCCGGACTCGCAGTGGTATAAGGACGCCCACGCTCTGCTGAAGAGCGATGGTCTGGAGCCGCATGAACACACCGATTCCTGGCTCTCCAAGGTCGGCAAGACGCTGCACGCGATTTAGCCGGCCTCTGCAAAACGCGCCTCGATAAAGGCGCCGGCATGCGCCAGGGCGCGCCGGCCTTCTTCGAGCCGCGCGTTCCATAGGGGCCATGCGTGAATCATGCGCGGCCAGATCTCCAATGTGACGCAGACGTCGGCGGCGCCGGCCGCCGCGGCGAGGCGCGTCGAATCGGAAAGCAGCGTTTCGCTGGAGCCGACCTGGATCAGCAGCGGCGGCAGGCCGGAAAGATCGCCGAACAGCGGCGAAACGCGCGGGTCGCGGCGATCGATTCCCGTCGGAACATAGGCCTGCGCAAGCTCTTCGAGATAGGGCCTGTGCAGCAGCGGATCGACGCCATCCTTGGTCGCCAGCGTTTCGCCCGACAGCGTCAGATCGGTCCAGGGCGATGCGAGCCAGGCGCAGGCGGGCAGCGCCTCCTTGAGATCGCGCAGACGCATGATGAGGGCGAGCGTCAGCCCGCCGCCGGCGCTGTCGCCGCCGACCGCGATCCGATCGGCGGAAAACCCCTGATCGCGCAGAAACCGCCACGCCTTGAGCGCATCGTCATAGGCGGCGGGAAACGGATGTTCCGGCGCCAGTCTGAATGCGACGGCGAGCGCGCGAGCGCCGGCGGCGCGTCCGGCTTCGCTCGCCATCCGGCGATGGCTGAGGATCGAGCCTGAGCAATAGCCGCCGCCGTGAAAGAAGAGCAGCGCGCGCGAGGGGTCGCTCGTCGGCGCGCGCGACCATTCGGCGGCCATGCCGTCGATCGAAACCGGCTCAAATGAAATATCGGGCGCCGCCGGCCAGGCCGCGCCCACTTCCTCGATGCGGGCGCGCCGCGCCGGCCAGCCGACCGGCCTCGGCTTTGCGCTGAGCAGGGCGCGGATGTCGTTTATGTCGAGATCGGCCAGGAAGCTCTCCGTAAATTCTCCGTTTGGAAAAGGTCTCCCGCGACTATAATCCCGGCGCGTTCCCGCGTCGCGGCGGCTGAGTCGCCGCGACGCCGGGACTTGTGCAGGGCCTGATGCTGGTTCGTCTCTCCATCCGCG
>JAKFXD010000016.1 GCA_021731565.1 Methylocystis sp.
TGGGAAGGCGACTCGGGCGGCGCGGCGGATGAAGCGCGCCCTTCTGCGCCGGACCAGGTGGCGTTTTTCCAGTTATCGGGCGGCAGCACCGGGGTTCCCAAGCTCATTCCGCGCACGCATGACGACTATTACTATAGCGTGCGGCGAAGCGCGGATATCTGCCGTCTGACGCCGGAAAGCCGCTATCTCTGCGCGCTTCCGGCGGCGCATAACTTTCCTTTGAGTTCGCCCGGCGCGCTCGGCGTGCTTCATGCCGGCGGAACGGTGGCGATGGCGCAGAACCCGAGCGCCGACCTTTGCTTTGACCTCATTCGACGCCACAGAGTCAATTTCACGGCGATCGTGCCGACGATCGCTTCGCTATGGCTCGACGCCGCCGCTGGCGGCGCGTTCGAAGCGCCAAAACTCGCCGTGATCCAGGTCGGCGGCGCGCGGCTCAGCGAGGCTGTCGCGCGCCGACTTGTCGCGGTCTTCGGCTGTCGGCTGCAGCAGGTTTTCGGCATGGCGGAGGGCCTCGTGAACTACACGGGTCTCGACGATGCTCCCGAACGCATTTTCACGACGCAAGGCCGACCGATGTGTCCCGACGATGAGCTGAAAGTCGTCGACGCGAATGGCGGCGAGGTAGGCGCAGGCGAAGTGGGCGAACTGCTGACTCGCGGTCCCTATACGATCCGCGGCTATTATCGCTGTCCGGAACACAACGCGCGCGCCTTCGATGAAGAGGGCTTCTATCGCACGGGCGATCTCGTCGAGATGACGATCGACGGATATTTGAAGGTCGTGGGCCGCAAGAAAGATCAGATCAACCGCGGCGGCGAGAAAATCGCGGCGGAAGAGATCGAGAATTTGCTGCTGCGGCACGAAGCCGTGATGCACGCCGCGCTGATTTCCATGCCCGACTCAGTGATGGGCGAGAAGAGTTGCGCTTACATTGTCGCGAACGACGCGGCGCTGCGGCCGATCGCCTTGCGGAAGCACCTGCGCAGCCTGGGAGTCGCCGAATTCAAGCTTCCTGATCGCTTCGAATTCGTCGATCGGCTGCCGCTCACGGCTTTCGGAAAGGTCGACAAGCAAACTCTGCGCAGCGACATCCACGCAAAGCTCAACGTCTAACCCGAACAGGACGGAACATGGCTATACAATCCCTTGCGCCTTACGCCATGCCGAGTCCGGAGTCCTTCCGGATCAACAAAGTCGATTGGCGTTTCGCCCCCGAACGCGCGGCGCTGCTCATCCATGACATGCAAGACTATTTCGTCGGTTTCTACGGCGAGAAAAGTCCGCTGGTCGATCGGCTCATTTCGAATATTCAAAGGCTGCGCGCCTCTTTCAAGGCGCAGGGCGCGCCGGTGATCTATACGGCGCAGCCGATCGAGCAGAGCGACGAAGACCGCGGGCTGTTGAACGACATGTGGGGACCGGGGCTGAACGCCCATCCGCATCTTCATCAAATTATCGAGCCGCTTTCGCCGGAAGCGGCGGATATTGTGCTGACCAAATGGCGTTACAGCGCATTCAAGCGCTCGTCGCTGGCTGAGATGATGAAGGAGATGGGCAGAGACCAGCTGGCGATCTGCGGCGTCTATGGCCACATCGGCTGCCTGACCACGGCGCTGGACGCCTTCATGCAAGACATCAAGCCTTTCGTGATCGCCGACGCCATCGGCGACTTTTCGCTCGAAGATCATCTCATGACTCTCAACTATGTCGCCGGGCGCTGCGGCAAGGTGATCGGCGTCGAGGATGTGCTCGGCGCGTCAAGAACATCTTCTGCTTTGCTGACCAGAGAGGACTTCAAGAAGCAGCTTTTGGCGGCGCTCGACGTCGAGGAAGACGAATTCGATGCTGACGAAAATCTGATCGACTACGGACTCGATTCGGTGCGGGTGATGATGCTGGTCACGGAGTGGCGCAAGCTCGGCATGGAAGTCGGCTTTGAGGAACTGGCGAAAAAGCCAACCTTCAATGGCTGGTGGGACATCATCGAGCGGCGGCTCGCTGCGGACGCTTCGGCATGAGCGCCGGGCGACCGCCGATGGATTTTTCGGGAAAGCGCATCTGGGTGACCGGCGCGGGCCAGGGCATTGGCTATGAGACGGCGGCCCAATTCGCGGCGCTCGGCGGCGACGTCGTCGGCTTGGACAAGAGCTTTTCCGCGTCCAACTATCCTTTCGCCACGGCGCTCCTCGACGTCGCCGAACGCGATCAAGTGCAAAGCGTCTGCCGCGCCTTGCTGAACGAGCGTCCGCGATTGGACGTGCTGGTCAGCGCCGCCGGAGTCCTGCGTCTCGGGTTGACGGAAGAATTGAGCTTCGATGATTGGACTGCCTGCCTGAACGTCAACGCTTCCGGCCCATTCCACCTTTTTCAGCAGATCATTCCGCAGTTCAAACGTCAGCGTTCGGGCGCGATCGTCAGCATCGCCTCCAACGCCGCGCGCACGCCGCGCACGCGGATGAGCGCCTATTGCGCGTCAAAGGCGGCGCTGAGAAGTCTGACGCAATGCGTGGGACTGGAGCTCGCGCCTTACGGCGTGAGATGCAACCTCGTTTCTCCCGGATCGACCGACACCGCCATGCAGCGCGCGATGTGGCGCTCGGCCGACGGAGAGAAGCAGGTCATCGCCGGCGATCCGGAATCGTTCAAATTGGGCATTCCGCTCGGAAAGATCGCCGCTCCTGAGGAGATCGCCAGCGCGGTCGTGTTTCTTGCATCAGATCTCGCGAGTCACATCACCCTTCAGGATCTTGTCGTCGACGGCGGCGCGACGCTCGCAGCTTAGCGCCGGATCGGCGCCACGAAGACCGGGAAGACATTCCAAAAACATCGGGCGAATCGGCGCGCGCCTCGAAGTCGGCTTGGAGACGCCAATGGTCGGCGTCGATGCGCTCAACGATGCCCGCCCGGCGCAGGGCCTCCAGTCGGCGAAGATGGCTCTCGAATAGGCGTGTAGTCGCCGCCCGGGATGCGCACGCGGGTCATCTCGGCGATGGCGCGGTCGATGCTAGGACGATAGTCGCCAGACGCGCCAGCGAGCTGGGCGATGTAGCGGTCCGCCGGTCGCAGCCCTGCGGGCGCTGGGGCGATCTCCATGATCGATCCGATCGTCGCGTCCGCCGCGGCGATCGCCATTGCCTCAGAGCCGAGCGCGACATGATGGATGCGCCCGTCGAAGCCGTCGACGACCAGGCCCAGCCGCTCGTCGAGTTCGTCGGTGATCCGCTTGTCGCCAAACCTAAGGGCGTTCCCCCGGCTTTGCCGGGGGATACTCGCTCGCACAGATGGCGCTTGCAACGCAAACTGACCGTCTCGTAAACTTAACCGCCAGATTGGCCGCGCCTTCTTCAAATTTCGCCGCCGGCCATCTCGAAATCGCAGACGATCAAACAGCGCGTCTAAGGACGATAGGATCGCCATGGAGAAAAGCCCCATTTCGAGCGTGACCTCGGTGACCGTATTGCTCTTTGTCATCCTGGTCGCCTGCAAATTCGGGCAGGCGGTCCTTGAGCCAGTCGTCTTTGCGGTCTTCATCATTGCGGTTGCTTGGCCGCTGCAGAAGTCGATGCAGGCGAGAGTGGGGAAGGCCATTTCGTTGACCGTGACGGTTGTGATGACCGCCGCCGTGGTCCTGGCGCTGTTTTCCCTGATCGCCTGGGGCGGCCGAGAGGTGGTGGAGTGGATCAGACAGAATCTCGACCGAATCCAGGAAGCGGCGATGACGTCGACGTCCTGGCTGGAAGAGCATGACATTTTCGTCTTCACGCTCATGGCGGAACATTTTAACGCCGCGTCGATCGTAAGGCTTCTCCGCACAGTCGCTGTGAGAGTGAACACCATTTTGGCCTTCGCGGTTATCGTCCTCATCTATGTGATTTTAGGACTGTCGGAGGCCGAATTCGTTCGGGCGCGAATCGCTTCGTTAGGAAATCAGATGACAGGCCAGCGCCTGCTGGAAGGCGGCAGGAAGATCGGCGAAAAGTTCCGCACCTATATGTTCGTTCGCACAATCGCCAGCATAGCGACAGGTCTCGCGGTATGGGGGTTTGCCCAATTCATGGAACTGGAAATGGCGGGCGCATGGGGCGTCCTGGCTTTTGCGCTGAACTACCTGCCCTATATCGGATCCCTCATCGTTACAGCGCTGCTGCCGCTCTTTGCCTTCGTGCAATTCGGCTCTTTTGAGACGCCTTTATTGGTCTTTTTGGGCGTGTCGGTCATCCAGTTCGTCATCGGGAGCTATCTTGAGCCGGTGTTTTCGGGATCGGCTCTTTCGATTTCTCCACCGATCGTCCTTTTTTCGATTGTTCTCTGGACTTTCCTGTGGGGGGCGCTTGGCGCCTTTCTCGGCGTCCCGCTTTCGATCGCGGCGCTGACGATATGCGAGCAATTCCCATCGACTCAGTGGGTCGCCGATTTGTTGTCAGGCGGACGAAGCACGGGCGCTGTGACGCCCCGACCATCCTGAGCGGGGCGGGGAGGAGACGTCTCCAAGCTTTCTTTCAATACTCTGCATCCCGCCGCTTCACGGCTGTCGGAAAGTCCGCGGCGCGAGGCGTTGCGTCTCGCTGCCGGGCGAAACATATGGCTGACGCCAGCCATATACGATAAGAGAATGGACTGAATTCGCACAGAGAGACATCAGATGCTTTGGCTGATCCGATTCACTGGCTTGGTCTCCCAGGCTGTGTTCCTCGAATTCGTGCACATCTTCGGCTTGGTCGTATTTTTGATCGCCATACTCCTTGGCTATTTCCGCGCTCAGTGGTGGATCGTTCCAATCCTTGCCGTCGCTTGCGGCGTCATCGCGGATAGGTTCGTCGATCTGACCTATCTCACGGATATACTTCGCAGGGCGGTATCCTCGAATGATCGCTGGGCCTTTGTGATCCTGGTATATTTCGCGATAACGATCGGCGGTTACCTCATCGGCTTTCTGGGACGTTTTTTCGGCAGGCGAAAGAAGCGATCCTAACCTCGCGGGCGCCGGGGCGCGGCGATGCTTGTTGCATCTCCGCAGTTCGCTTTAGACGATTCCCGCCAAAGACGATCGCCGCTGGTCGCCATTCCATTCTATGGCCTCGAGACGGGACGACGGCGCCGCGGCGCCGCTGGCGTCGGGCTCGCCGGCGGCGGCGGGTCGAGGCGCTCTCCGCCCGGCGCGGGCGCATCGCTGTTTGGCGCATCCGGAAGGCGGGCTTCAATACGCTGCGCCATGTACGCAAAGAATGGGTTCGATGACATGCGCAGCAGGGCGTCCAGACTGACGATCAACGTGCCGCGTTCGCCGCGCGGCGCCAGAGAGCCCAAATGGACGCCAAAATCTTCTGAGAGGTCCGGAGTCAGACCATAGAGAGAGTCGCTGAGCGGGAAGGGCAATGCGACATGCGAGAGCGAAAACACGCCTTTCGGGTATTGTAGCCCCAACGGGCGGATTTGCTCGGCCGTCACGCCAGCCTCGACGACGCGCTCGACCACATCGTCGGTTCCTTCGCCGGCGTTGGTCACGATCGTCAAACGGTAGTTTCTAACGCCAACGGGAACGAGCTGAGAGAGCGCGGCTTCCGCGGAGGCGCGAAGCAGCGGACCGAATTTGACGTTGCGGTTCAAGTCGAACAGGACAAGTTCGCTTCCGTTCGCCGGCAGGTGATCATAAAGCCCGGAAAGCACGGCCTGGGTGCTCACAGTGAAATCCATCACGGACTGGAACGTCAAGATTGGCGGCAGCGCGGTCAGCCGTCCCTCTCGTCGCGCCAGCGACATTTGCTTTCCGAGCGAATCCGTTAAGCGATAGGATTGTCGCGCGCCATTCACGGGAAATGAATTATATTTAAATGGATTGAATTCCGGCAGCACGCTGAGCCAGGCCGCCTTGGCGAAGGCGGGCAGCATGGCCGGCAGACCCGCGAGACCGGCAAAACGCGCGAACCGCGTAATTCCCACCATTGGCGAAATCAGAATGAGCCGATCGGCCGGCGCGAGACTCTCATCCGCGATGGCGTCGAGCGCATATTTCAGTGCAAGCGAACCGCCGTTCGAGAATCCGACAATATGCAAGGGAGCCGGCGCAGGCGCGCGTCGTCGCGCCTCTCTCACGGCAAGACGCGTCGCGGCCAACCATGTCGTCCATTCCACGTCCGTCAGCGCCGCCGGCGTCGTCCCATGCGCGGGCAGCCTGATCGCGACCGCGACGAATCCGCGATCGCGGTAGCGCGACGCGATGTGGCGCAGGCTATAGGGAGAATCGGTCAATCCATGCAGGAGAACGACCGCGCCGACCGGCGGTCCCGCCGGTTCGAGAAGATAAGACCGGTTCCAATCATGGGAAAAGCGGCCCGGATAGACCGGGCTGCCCTCGAAGTAGCGATTGAAGGGAACCTGTTCTTCCGGCGTCAACTGCTGGCTGACGTTGACGCGCAGGGAGTCGAATATTTTCTCTTCCGCCTTGAGATAGGCCTCCCAATCGGCGGCGTCGATTTCTTCATCGCTCAACTCTTGAGGCGCGTATGTATGCCAGACTTCGAGCGGAAGACCGCGCTGAGAGTTGTAAATGCGTACGGCAAGAAAAGCGAAGATGAACAGGCTCAGCAGGATCACGAGCCATTTGACTGTTTTGAGCGCCATGCCCAGCATCGTCTGTCCTTGAATCCTTGCGCGCGCGTCGCTCGCCGGAATCCGTTCGTCACGCGCAAAAGCCGCTTGCCCAGGAAAGCGCGCCCACGCATTGTAATTCATTCAAGCGAGGCGTGCCGGACAAAACGATCTGGCGTCTTAGATAATATGCAAACGCTCTCTAAAGCTAGCCGCCGTATGGCTTCGAGGACATTCGAATTGGTCGGTCGACGACGCAGAGCAGGAGCCTAGCAGACATGACGCGCGACACGGTTCTTGTCGATCTCGCCTTACAAGGCGGCGGCGCGCATGGCGCGTTCACCTGGGGCGTCTTGGACCGCTTGCTGGAAGAGCCATGGCTTCAGATCGAAGGGATATCAGGCACGTCGGCCGGAGCGATGAACGCGGCGGCGCTGATCAGCGGCCATGTCGATGGCGGTGCGGACGGCGCGCGCGCGGCGCTCGAGCTATTCTGGCGGCGGGTGTCACTGGCGGCGCGGCTCAGCCCATTGCAGCGCAATCCTATCGACGTGTTGACGGGTCGCTGGACGTTGGACGCTTCGCCTTTCTTCGTCGCGACCGACATCATGTCGCGTCTGTTCTCGCCCTATGATCTCAATCCGAAGGGCGTCAATCCGTTGCGGGAGATTCTAGCGGAAACCGTCGATTTCGGGCGGCTTGCGCGCGCCCGGATCAAGCTTTTCGTTACCGCAACAAGCGTCTCGACCGGCCGCCCGCGCGTCTTTAGAAACGCCGATGTCACGCCCGACGCGCTTCTTGCTTCGGCGTGCCTGCCGACCATGTTCCAGGCGGTCGAGATCGACGGCGAAGCCTATTGGGA
>JAKFXD010000039.1 GCA_021731565.1 Methylocystis sp.
AGAACTCCTTGCATGAGATCATGGAGCGGGATTTCGCCGGCTGCGAGGCGCTAAAATGCGCACTGGGGGCCAATCTCGCCTATTACGGCGACGATCCGCGCCGGCTGTGGTGGATTTTCTACGCGCTGGCGCAAGGCGGCTATATCGCCTCCGGCGGCGCTTATATCAAAGGCGGCTCGCGGCAGTTGAGCCTGAAACTGGCAAAGGCGATCACCAAGACCGGCGGCGTCGTGCGCCTGGGCCGACTCGTCAACGCCATCGAGACGGACGCTGACGGCGCCGTCGTCGCGATTCGTCATGTCGCGCGGCGCGCCGGCGACGGCGAAGAGCGCATTGCAGCGCGCGTCGTCATGGCGAATTGCGCGCCGACCGAGGCGGCGGCGATAATGGACGACCCCGCGCGCGCGAAAATGGAAGAGGCCTTCGGCGCCCGCAGGCTTTCGACGTCGCTGTTTGCGGCGAATTTCGGCCTGAGCGCGAAACCCGCGACCGTCGGGCTGAAGGATTTCACGACTGTCGTCATGCCGCCGGACATGCGCCGCTTCGATCAATATGGCGATGGGGCGGGCGCGATGGCGCAGGATCCCCAAGGCGCCTTGCCGCTCCACACGATCGCGAATTTCACCGCGGTCGATTCGGGGCTTTGGGACGAGCCGCCGATTCTCGTCAGCGTGCTTGGCCTCGATCGCTTCGATAATTGGCGCGATCTGCCGCGCGACGAAGCGCTCGCGCGCCGCGAACGCTGGCTCGACGCCATACAGGCCTCTCTCGACCGCGACTATCCAGGATTTTCCGGCCTGGTGACAACGCGGATGCTGCTCAACGCCTATTCGATGGCGAGCTATCTCAACACGCCGGAAGGCGCGGTCTACGGCTTTGCGGCGCTGCCCGCCGAAGCGCCGATCCTGATGGGATTTCCGCGGACGCCGCGCACGCCGATCGCCGGACTCTATCTCGCCTCGGCGTTCGGCGGCGAACATGGCTTCAACGGCGCAATGTTATCGGGCGCCGAGGCCGCGCGGCTCGCCGAGAGTCGGCTCGCCGCCGCGACCTGAAGAGAAATGGCGCAAATCGAGTTCGCCTAACGTCGGTCAGCGCTTGCGCCGCTTGCCGCCGGCGGGCGCCGCCGACGCGATGCCGAGTTCGGCGCGGCATCCGGCGCTGATCGAACCGGCGTTGCCTCTCAGGCATCGTTCGATGGCGATGGCGTCGGGAATATAGGCGTCGCAAACGCGATGCGCATCGCTTTCGCAGGCCTCGCGCTGCTGAGCCGTCCCTTGAGCGAAAGTCGGCACGACCGCAAAAATCGCCAGCAGAGCCGATAGCCTCACGAAGATGCGCATTCAGATCATCCTTCCATTTTCGGGCGCTTCGAAGTTAAGCGGAGCGCAAGCGCGCGGCTGGGCGGGCGCGCTCCCTCGAGCGACAATTGGCGTTGATTGCATCGCGAACGCCGGGAATCAAGTCGCAATTATCCCTCGACGAGAGTCCGCTTATCCTCGCGGACGGCGCGCGCGACAGGCGGCGGCGCATCTTGCGCGAGCCAATGGCGCGGTAAATAACGGCTGTTCGCGATCATTGTCGGCACGATCGCCGTGGCGATGATCGCCGCGACCAGCGTCGAATATTGGCTTTCGTCAATGATGTTGTTCGACAGCCCGAACAGCGCCGAAATCGTGCCGAAGGTCAGGCCGGACGCCATCAGAAGCGTCGTGTACATGGCGTCCTTATGCGGAGAGCCGAAGCGGCGCGCGACCGGATAGACGCTGACGATCTTTGTCGCCATCTCGACGGCGAGGAAGGCGGCGACTCCGAGCGGCGCGGCGACAACGGCCGGAATGGAGACGAAATATCCCGCCCGGATGAAATAGAATGGCGTGAGCAGGCCGATGACGATCGTCCGGAATCTCCGGATGAGCGCATGGTCGCGGCCGACGGAGCCCGCGAGCGCCATGCCGATGAGATAGGCGGGCAGAACGCCTTCGCTCCCGGCCCAGGTCGCGAGCGCGCCGAGCGCCATCAGCGCGAAGAACAGGAATTTCGTCTCGAATTCGGAGGGGCGCCCGCCGAACTTTGCAAAGATCACGGGCGTCGCCCGCGGCAATCCGACGAACGCCGCGCCGACCGCGGCGACGAACAGGGCGGTCTTCCAGGTGAAGGGCGCGAATACGAGGCCGAGCGTCACCACCGTGCCGAGATCGGTGATGAAACAGGCGGCGAGAATCGTCTTGCCGGCATCGGTGCGGTTGAATCCATATTCCATCATCACCGTGTAGACGACGGCGACCGAGGTGGCGGCGAGCGCGATGCCGGCAAGCAGCGCCGGCGAATTCTCCCAGCTCAGCAGATAATGGGCCACCGCCCAGCAGCTGACGGCGGGGGCGAGGAAGCTCGCGACGCCGATCGCCGCGGCCTCCTTCCATTTGAGCTTGAACACGTCGGGATCGAGTTCGGCGCCCGCGAGAAAGGTCAGCGCGATGGCGCCAAGTCCGGCGAGCGTCTTGACCCAGGGCTCCTGGGCGCTGAAGATTTCCGCGCCGACCGTCGCGGCGAAGAGCGCTCTTGCGCTCATGCCGACGATGATTTCGGTCAGCGCCGTCGAGATGCGAAATCTCGCGGCGATCATTGCGGCGATGAGCGCCAGGCCGAATATGAGCGCCGCCTGAAACCAGATGCCCGTCATGCGCCTTCCCCGCTTTCCCAGCGACTTGTATGGCTCATGGCTCAGGCTATTGGCAAGTTTACGGCGGTTCGAGGCGCATCGCGTCGTGACAAATGCGCCGTTTTGAGCGAAGACTCGAACGCGCGAATGAGACCGCCGATGAAATTGCGCTTTTCAATGAATCTGCCGACGCCGCTGCGACGCCGCGCGCGCTCGAGCGGAGCGCCGTGCTTGTGAAGGCGCCGGCGCGCATGGAAGGCTGGCGCTTCCTGCTGCTGAACGGCGCGGCGGGCGCGGCGAATGTCGTCATGCTCTCGAACGTGCCCGGCTATACGGTGCTTGCGCCTTACGCCGCCGGCAGTCTCCAAGGCGTGACGCCGAGCTACGGCACCTGGGCGACCACCGACCATATGATCGGCATTGCGCTCGGCCTTCCGCTGTCGCGATGGTTCTCGGGACGGTTCGGCGATTATCGCGTGCTGGCGACCGCTCTCGTCGTCTACGCGATCTTCTCACTGATGTGCGCGGCGAGCGAAACGATCGTCGTCTTCGCCGCCATGCGCTTTCTTCTGGGTCTCGCCGGCGGCATCGCGCTGCCGCTCGCGCAATCGGTGACGCTCGCGCAATATAAGGACGACCAGCGCACGCTCGGCGTCGGCTTCTGGGGCGTCATGAGCATGGCGCCCTTCACCATCGGCGTCTTCATGGGCGGCTTCTGGGCCGAATATTTCAATTGGCGCTGGCTGTTCTATTCCAACGTCGTCGTCGTGTTGCTCGCGGCTGGCGTCATTGCGGCGCTGTTCCAAGGTCGCGGCTTTGAGCGCCGCATGACGCGTTTCGATACGATCGGCTTCATTCTGCTCGCAACGGTTTTTGTCGGCGTGCAGGCGATCCTCAACATGGGCAATGATTTCGACTGGTTCGCGTCGCCTCTGCTCGCGTGGCTGCTTTTGGTCGTCCTGCTCGCCTTGCCGATGTTCATCGTCTGGGAGTTCGGCGAGCGGCGGCCCGCCCTCGACCTGCGCCTGTTTCTCAATCGCAATTTCGCGATCGCGACATTCTGTTCGCTGATCGGATTTCTTGTCGTTCAGGGCCTGCTTTCGTTATTCATCGTGCAATTGCAGCTGCTGCTCGGCTATACGTCTTCGCTCGCCGGCATGGTCTATCTGGCGATGATCTTTCTAGCGATGGCCGCCGCCGCCGTGGTGCATGAACTCACCAGGAACGTCGACGCACGGCTGATCGCGTTCCTCAACTTCGTCGGTCTCGCGGTGACCTTCGTCTGGCTCGGCCACTACGACAAGATCGCCTCTTTCGACAATGTGAAGACGCCGATGTTCTTTTTCGGCTTCTCGCTCGCGATGTTCTTTGCGCCGCTCGCGACGCTCGCCATGACCGGTCTTGCCGGCGAACGGCTGATCCGGGCGGCGGAGGAGCTGGCGATGCTGCGCACGGTTTTCGGCGCCTTCGGCATTACGCTGCTCGGCGTCGTCTTCTTCCGCCGAACGCCCTTCCATCAGCTCGACCTCGCCGATCAATTCGGCGGACGGCGCTTCGCTTCGCTCGATCTGCTGACGTCGTTTCTCGACCGCATGCAGGCGATCGGCATGTCGGAAGAGGCGGCGCGCGCCCGCGCGGCGCAGCTTATCCGCCAGCAGGCGGCGATCCTCGCGCTGAACGACGCCTTTCTGATCGGCGCGATGGCGTTCATTTGCCTCGCCGGGGTCATCTGGCTCGCTTATCCAAGCTATGCGTCGAAGAGGCGCCGGCAGGCGCTCGAGCGGCTTTCCGCGGAAGAATTGATGGAGCAGCCCTAGTCCCGGCTTCGGCCTATGCGCCGCGGACGCCAGACCAGGGACATTCGGGCGATGACGCGCGACTGGCGGCGCGCGGGCGTCCGTCGGGAAAGCAATTCCCTCTTGGACAGACTACTATCCCCGACAGCCCCTCAGTGATCCGTCGACGCCTGTTCGACCGCTTCGGCTTTGACGAAATTCCAGGACGCCGTGTCGACGATTCGATTTTCGCAGACATTATTGCGAAGCTTGGCGCAAGTGCCGTCGACCGCCGTTACGGTCCAAAGCTCGCTTTCTTCGTCCCAGGCGCCTTCGTAATTTACCAGCGTCGTGACCTTGTAAACCCTGCCCGCCTCTAGCATGTTGCAATCCTTTGCTGAACGATCCCCCTCACGGAGACACTTGGCATCGGCTCAACGCGACGATGTCCTCATCGTCGTCAGGAAACGGGCAAATTTAGGGAAAGATGGCGGCGACACGCAGAATAGCGCGCGTCAATTCTTAAGCTTATGCGGCATTGGCGCCACAGCGCATGTAAAGCGGGACGCATAGCGGCAGTTTCGGCGGATGGGCGCGCCACGCCGCTTCGAGCTCGTCATCGATCAGCGCCAGCGGATCGCCGCCAAGGCGCAGCCGGTATTTCTCGACCGCCGACCAGGTCTTGAGAAAGCTCACGAGATCGCCTTTCGAATGCGCGATCGGCGTGTGAAACGGCGGGCTTTCGATTTCCTTGAACGGAAATTCCAGCGTCTCGTAGCGATTGAAATAGAGCGACGCGTTCTCGCCCCAGAAGGGGCCGAGAATATCCTCCTTCAGCCTGCGCAGGATCGCATCGATCGGCGCGATCTGCGTCACCGGCCAGTCATAGGTCCATGCCGCGACGATCCCGCCGGGGCGCAGCGCGCGCCGCGCGTTTTGGTAAAATTTCGGCAGATCGAACCAGTGGATCGAACAGGCGCAGGCGATGAGATCGACTTCTCCGCGCAGGCCGAAATCGTCTTCGGCGCGCGCGATGCGATAATCGACATTGGGCGCTTTCGGCGCGCGGGCGAGCTGGCGCGAATCTTCATCCGTCGCGAGCACGCGCGTGAAATGGCGCGCAAGGCCGACCGCCGCCTGTCCGCTTCCCGACCCGCAATCCCAGGCGAGGCGATTCTCCTTCGCGACCGCCGCCAGAAAGGCGAACAGCGCGTCCGGATAATGCGGGCGAAAGGCGCGATAATCGTCGGCGTTGTCGCCGAACACCATCGTCTGGCGTGCGTCCATTGCTACCGCCCTACTCCGTCTCCCGCAGGCCTTGAGGCCCAAGGCCCTTTTGCTTGAGCCATTGCGCGGTCACGCGATCATGCCATGGCGTGAGGCTGTCCGCGCCATGGAAGCCCATATGGCCGCCGCCTTTCGTCAACACCGGTTCAATCACCGGCAGAGTCGCCCAGTCGATCGCCGTATAGCACGCCGCCGGAATCCAGGGATCGTCGAGCGCCTGCAGGATCAATGTCGGCAGCGCCGCGCCGGCGAGGAAATTCTTGGCGGCGTTGGCGTCATAATAATCCTGCGCGCCCCGATAGCCGAAATGCGGCGCGACGAAGCGGTCGTCGAATTCATAGACGCTGCGCGCGCCGGCGATCGCCGCGCGTTCAGCCGTGGTGAGTTCGGCGCCCGGCGCCAGCGCCTCGCGTTTCATGTGATCGAGCATGTAGCGATGATAGGCGAAATTGCGCGGCGCCATCATCCGCGCGCAAGTGGCGGCAAGATCGATCGGCGTCGACACGGCGATCGCGGCGCGCACCGGCAGGCCGTGAGCGCCTTCGCCCACGAATTTCAGCACGAGATTGCCGCCGAGCGAATTGCCGATCAGCACGATTCCGTGGCGCGTCAGCTCGGCGGGAAGGGCGCGCAGCGCCGCCGCGAGATCGTCTGTCTTGCCGGCGTGATAACGCCCGCCCGAGGTCGGGCGCGAGGGCTGAGAGCCGCGCAGATTGAGACGCAGCGCCGGCCAGCCCTGGCTGACCAGATAGCGCGCGGTGGCGATTCCGTGCCGGCTCGATTCGGACCCCGCGAGCCCATGCGCCAGAACGATCAGCGGCGCGTGCGTTTCGGTCGCCGGCCGATCGAGCCGCGCCGCGAGCCTGTCGCCGTCCGGCATGGCGAGCAGCAGCCGCTCGCCGCCGGGAAGTTCCGGCGGCCCGCCGATGATGATGTTGCGCAACGTCTGCAGATCGCCGCCGAGCCACGGCGCCCGCTCGCGGAAGGGGGGAAGCAGCGGAGTGGAGGCGGGAGGGTCATCGGGCATGATGATTGATGGCAACTCTGATGGCTTACTCAAACGCTGCGTGGCCGTAGCTCGTCGGCCGAATTGCTAACCCATCCTTGCTCGTTACGTCTTTTAAATGCAACGACTCGATGTCTCATAAGTAAGAAGACAAGTTTGGAAATACTCCTCAGAAATTAGTTGCTAATCCACTAATGGCCGGGACAACCTCCTTTGGGATACTGAGCTATTTGTTGATAAACTAATTCTGGTAGACCAGTTGTAAGCTGTTGCAGGACGGCGTGGTATGAATGGTAATGTCCTTATTGTTTGAGGAGCTTCAATGGACGCGTCAAACGAAGCGCAGTGGAAGGAAGTATTGGCCACCACCGAAGAGGCCATGAAAAAAATTGAGGAGCTTGCGCGGGCAACATCCGATGTCACCGCCAAAGAGAAACTGCAGTTGCTGGCGCGATTTGCCGATGCCCTTCTGACCGAGTCGGAAAATATCCATTCGGGGCCTGGGAGCGGCCACAGCCATTAGCAGCGCCACCCAAGGGATAAAGATAACGATTTGGTGATGTTATTTAGGTGCCACGCCGCCGAAAAAAGAACTTGGCAAAAAAGAACAAATCGTGCACATTGGCGTTTAGGGTCAGGCGCGTCCTCCTCCCTCGCGCCTTCCGCCCTCTGGACCGCGCGGCCGCATTGCCTGCGCCCAGCTAACCGTG
>JAKFXD010000040.1 GCA_021731565.1 Methylocystis sp.
CATGGCGCGGCGCTCGGCGCGCTCGCTCTTTTGTCCTCCGCATCCGTCGCGGATGCGCAGCAGTCGCTTCCGACCATCGATGTCGGCGGCCGCCTCCGCACCGGCGCCGGCGTTCGAACCGCGCCGCGCGGGCCCGCGACGGCGACGCGGACCGCCCCAACCCCGGCGGTGAGCGATGATTCGGCGCCGAGCGACACGGCATATGCGCCGGGCTTCAGCCCGGACCGCCTGAAGCTGCCGATCTACCGCGATCCGCCCGGCCAGACGACGACCACGGTCAATCAGAAATTCCTCAAGACCACGCCGATGTTCACCGTGCAGGAAATGCTGCAATACAGCCCGGGCGTGTCCTTCAACCAGGGCGGCTTTCCGCGCGAGTTTACGATCTCGATCCGTGGCTCCGGCGCCCGCCTGAACACCGGCGTTCGCAACATCCAGATGTACGAAGACGGCTTTCCGCTCGTCACCGCCGACGGCAATGGCCGCACCGAAATGCTTGATCCGCACGCCTACAGCGCCATCGACGTCTATCGCGGTCCGTCTTCCGCGATGTTCGGCAATTACGCCTATGGCGGCGCGATCAATTTTCGCACTTTTTCCGGCGCCCAAGTCGACGGGGCCGACACCGGCTCCGAATCCGGAAGCTTCGGCTATATCAATAATTATGTGAGGATCGGCAAGAAAGTCGGCGATTTCGACTTCGCGTTGTTCACGTCCGACGCGCGCGGCGATGCATTCATCTACCACAACGCCTTTAGCAGCCAGACCGCGAATCTTCTCGCAAAATGGACGCCGGCGCCGAGCGATCGATTCATCCTGAAATATCTGTTCAACAATACGCTTGCCGATCAGAATCTGGCGATACCGCTGACCACCTATTATTTGAATCCGTTCCAATATGGTTGCGGCCTTGCGATCACCCCCAGTCCATACTGCTTCTTCACCACCGCGCCAAGGAATGGCGTGACGGGCAACGGCCCCTTGATACTGCAAAGTTTCGCGCAAATGGGCTCGCATGCGCACACCGTGCGGCATATCACCGGCCTGAGGTGGGAGCACGACTTCGATAACGACACGACGCTGCGAACGCAGGTCACCTACAATTATTTCGACAATATCAACGGAACGGCGGTCCCGCCGCGATTGGGCGGCTTCGGCATTCCCGTGGTGCGCGGCCCCGCCGTCGGCCTCAATGTGATGACCGACATTACCCGTTCTGCGCCCCTGTTCGGCTATCCTGCGAGACACTACCTCGGCTTCGTCTATGAAAATACCAAGGCGACGCTTCCGACCTTCGTCCAGGTCGCGAACTACTGGAACGACGGGATGGCCGGCGGCGCCGCGGGCAAGGCCGATTACTATCAGTCGAACATCAGTCTTCGGGCGCGAGAGGAAGTCGCCCTCTCCAAGGATTTGACGGCCGTCGTCGGCTTCAGCTCAAACTGGGCCAGGGTTTGGGGCGTCAACACCGTTTACAATTATAGGCAGCCGACGCTGTTGATGAATTTGCCGTCAGAAACGGCGGTGGACAATGACTATTGGAACACGGCGCCCGAAGTCTCGCTCACTTATCGCTTCGCGCCGGATTGGCAGTTCCGCTCGCGCTACGCCGCCGGCTATGGCACGCCCACCTTCTCCATGCTCACGCAGACGCCAAACGGGGTCGGCGCCAATCCGTCGCTCAAGGCGCAAACCAATATGGGCGTCGATGTTGGCGTCGACTGGACGCCGGGCCCGGATCTCACGGTGAGCCTCACCGGCTACCATGAATGGTTCCGCAACGAAATTCTTACGCTGTTTGCCGGCTTCCCGGCGCTGACCGTCTATTCGCTCAACCTCCCGTCCTCGATTCATCGCGGCCTCGAACTCAGCACGGATTGGCGCCCTTACGAGGGTTGGCAGTTCATCACGGCCTATACGCACAACCAGCAGTTCATCACCAATTTCGTCGAGACGCTTCCCGCGGGAGGCGCACCCACGACAGTCCGCGACCGCAGCGGAAAATGGATTCCCAATGTGGCGCCGCATACGCTTACCGCGCGCGTCGCTTATGATGTGCCCCATGGCGAGTTCAAGGGCGTCGGCGCATTCGCCGAATATGTGTACAAGGGTTCGTACTATATCGACCCCGCCAATCTGCTGCGCCTCCCCGGCTATGGGCTGGTCAACTTCAACGTTCACTACAAGCGCGACATCGCCGACTTCTATTTCAAGAATGTCGAAGTCTACGTCTCCTTGAACAATGCGTTCGACCGCAAATATGTGGGCGGCGCCGGTGTGGGGCAGAACACGGTGGTCGGCAATGTCGAGAACCCGGGCATCCTTCTCGGCAACTCCCTCGGCGCGATCAAGGCCGGCCAGCCGCGCGCGATTATCGGAGGCGCGAAATTCAAGTTCTGACAAGATCGTGCGCCGCCCTGTTCTTGGGGCGGCGCACGCCAGACGAGCGGCTTTACAGCGAGACTTCGAGGACGTTTTCCGACAGGCATCCTCTTTGAACCCATCACGCGCCGCGCGAGCGGCGACAGCGATCAGCAGCTTTTTTTAATTGGAGATTGCCCGGACCGAATGGTTTCAGTCCGCCGATCTGGCGAAGGAGGCGATCAATGCTACGCGCTGGCCACGCAATTGGACGCATGATCGCCGCCGCGCGGCTCGCGGCACTGATCCATGCCATCGCGGCCCTGCCGTCAGTTTCGGCGCTTGCCGATACGCCTTCGAGCGCTCCCGTCACGCATGGTCTCGCGCTCTATGGCGAACCGGCGCTGCCGAAGAATTTCGCTCATTTTCCCTACGCCTATCCCCACGCGCCGAAAGGCGGCGCGATACGGCTCGGCAAGCGCGGGGGATTCGCAAGTCTCAATCCGTTCAACGCCAGATTCAGCGATGCGCCGCAACTCGTCATCGGCAATGTCGTGCAAAGCCTGATGACACGGTCGCAGGACGAACCCTATTCGCTTTATCCGCTGATCGCCCAGTCCGTCGATATCGACGACGCGCGCGAACACGTCACATTTCACATCGACCCTCGGGCGCGCTTTGCCGACAAGACGCCGATCCTCGCCTCCGACGTTCTATTCTCCTTCGAATTGCTGAAGTCGAAGGGTCGGCCGAACCATCGCGTCATTTTCGCTTTGGTGAAATCCGCCGTCGCTCTCGACGACCATGCCGTGCGTTTCGATCTGACCGGCGTCACGGATCGCGAAGCGCCGCTCATTCTTGCCGCCATGCCGATTCTATCGAAGAGGACCACCAATGTGGCGCGCTTCGACGATCTCGACATGACGATCCCGCTCGGCTCTGGTCCTTATGTGATTTCCGAGGCGAAAGTCGGCGCGCGTCTTGTCCTGCGCCGCGATCCCGACTATTGGGGCCGAGACATTCCGAGCCAGAGCGGGCTCTATAATTTCGATGAAATCGATTTGGATTTCTATCGCGACGAGGCCGCGCTGTTTGAAGCGCTGAAGGCGGGACTGATCGACTATCGTGAGGAGACGAGCGCCGCGCGTTGGTCGACCGGCTACAATTTCCCCGCCCTGAGCAAAGGCGCCGTCGTGAAGGAAATCGTGCGGCCCGGCCGGCCGACCGGAATGGAAGGCTTCGTCTTCAATCTTCGCAAGCCGATCTTTGGCGACGCGCGGCTGCGCGAAGCAATCGCGATGATGTATGACTTCGAGTGGATCAACGCCAATTTCTACGGCGGGCTCTATGTCCGCACGGAAAGCTATTTCGGAGAGTCGGACTATGCCTCGACGGGGCGCTCGGCGAGCGCCAGCGAGCGCGCCTTTCTTGCGAATTTTCCCGGCGTCGTGCGCGACGACATTCTCGAAGGCCGCTGGAGACCGGTTCAGCACGATGGTTCGGGGCGCGATCGCATGGTCGCGAAGCGCGCGCAAGCGCTTCTCGCCGACGCCGGCTACGCCTTGGTCGATGGGCGTCTGCAGAAGAATGGCGTTCCGATCGTATTCGAAATCATGATTCGCGATCGCGACGAAGAGCGGCTCGCGCTTAATTTCGCCGCTTCCTTGAAGCGAATCGGCGTCGAGGCCAATCCGCGCCTCTATGACGAAGTCCAGTATCAGCGTCGGCGGCAACGCTTCGAATATGACATGATGACCGGGCAATGGCTGGCGACAGCGGTTCCCGGTCAGGAACAATTGAATCGGTGGACCACCGAAAGTCTCGATCGGGAAAGTTCGGTCAATCTCGCCGGCGCCGCCTCGCCGGCGCTCGACGCCGCGATCGCGAATCTCATCGCATCGCGCACCAGCGAGGACAGCATTTGGGCGGCGCGGGCGCTTGATCGCATCTTGCTTTCCGGATTCTATTTCGTGCCTCTCCAGCATGCGAACGCCATCTGGTGCGCGCATACGGCCGCCCTCCGCCATCCCGAGCGCACGCCGCGCGTTCCGATGTTGCCCTTCGGCTTCACTTTGGAAAATTGGTGGACGGAAAACGCCCGACCTCGTTGACGATCGCGTTGGCGGCCGGCGTCGGAAAGCGGTAGGGATGTGTGTAAACCGCTCGCGCGACACGCCGGAGACGCATCATGGGGCATGAGCCCTGGCCGACTGAACTCCGCCTCTCGGAGGACGGCCGCAAGCTGAACGTCGCTTTCGACGACGGCGCGCAATTCGCGCTCAGCGCCGAACTGCTGCGCACGCAAAGCCCGAGCGCCGAGGTTCAGGGCCATTCGCCGCAAGAGCGCAAGACCGTCGGCGGCAAGCGCCATGTCGCGATCATCGCCGTCGCGCCGGTCGGCAATTACGCCGTGCGGCTCGACTTCGACGACATGCATCGTACGGGGATCTATACGTGGCGCTATCTGCGCGAACTCGGTGAGACGGCGACAGAAAGATTCGACGCCTATGTCGAAGAACTCGCGGCGAAGGGGCTCGATCGCGATCGGCCAGGAGAAAAATAATCAATATGAAACGGCCGACGCGCGCGCCGGCCGTTTAAACCGCGCCGCTAAGACCTATCGCGTCACCACCACGCGGGTGCCGACCTTCACTCGATTGTAAAGGTCGACCACGTCGTCATTGGTCATGCGGATGCAGCCGGACGACACCGCCTGACCGATGGTCCAGGGCTCGTTGGAGCCATGGATGCGATAGAGCGTGCCGGAGAGATACATGGCGCGCGCGCCGAGCGGGTTGCTCAGTCCGCCTTCCATATGCCTTGGCAGGTCGGGGCGTCGACGCAGCATCTGCGCCGGCGGCGTCCAGTCCGGCCACTCGCGCTTATGGGCGATGTAACGCGTGCCGGCCCATTCGAATCCCGGGCGGCCGACGCCGACGCCGTAACGGATCGCCTGGCCATTGCCGAGCGTGTAGTAGAGGCGGCGCTCATTAGTGGCGATGATCACCGTGCCCGGTCCATATTTCGGCTCAAAAGCGACGACCTCGCGCGGTACGGCGACCGCCTGGGGCCGGCCGTCGCTCGTCTGGGGAGAGAAGCCGCCGCCGAAAAGCGCGCCGAAAGGGTCGAACGTCGGCGCGGGCGCCGGCGGTCGCGGCGCTGGGCTGCGCGCAAATCCATCGGAAGAAACGCCGCAAAGCGCGCCGACCGCGCAAATCAATGCAAGAGCAAGACGCCGCATGATGATCCCTTTTTTAAAGAGTGGGCGCGCGCCGCGCCGACTCGGAAAATCGGCGCGATCGCTGGCGACGATTAGTCTCGCAGCCTGTTCGCGCAAGCAAGCGGGGAACGCCTGCGAGGCGGCGTTTCTCCAGCGGTTGTGGCAGAGTTGCAACAGTAAGCGTGAGCGAAAGCGCGATAATATTCTCAGAACTTCAGCGTGGTCGCCTGCTTGACGCCGGGCAGGCGCTTCAAGCCCGCCAGCGCCAGCGCCGGCAACTCGCCGTCAATGGCGACGAGCGCGACGGCGCCCCCGCCGGGCCTGTCCCGGCCCAGCGCAAAGGTGGCGATATTGACCTCGGCGTCGCCGAGCGCGCCGGCGAAACTGCCGATGAAGCCCGGCCGGTCCTCATTGGTCAGATAGATCATCGAGGGCGAGAATTCGGCGTCGACGCCAATCTCGCCAATGCGGATGATGCGCGGCTTGCCGTCATGGAAGACAGTGCCGGAAACGCTTATTTCGCCTTGGGCCGTATGCGCGCTGAGCGTGAGGAGCGATTCATAATCGCCTTGCGCCTCGCGGGTGATTTCCTCGATCGCCATTCCGCGCTCCTTGGCGAGGATCGGCGCCGACACCGGATTGACGTCTTCGAGAATCGGCCGAAGCAATCCGGATAGAGCCGCGCAAGTAATCGCGCGCGTCTTTTGGAAGGCGACGACGCCTTCGTAGACGATCGACAATTTGTCGACGCCGGCGCGCGCGACCTGCCCGACGAACAGGCCGAGCTTCTCGGCAAGCTCCACGAAGGGTTTGAGCTTGGGCGCCTCTTCGGGGCTGATCGAGGGAAAGTTCACGGCGTTGGCGATCGCGCCGCGCATTAGATAGTCCGCCATCTGCTCGGCGATCTGCAGCGCCACCTTTTCCTGCGCCTCGCTCGTTGAAGCGCCGAGATGCGGCGTGCAGACGACATGCGGATGGCCGAACAGCGGATTTTCGGTCGCCGGCTCCTGCGCGAAGACGTCGAAGGCGGCGCCGGCGACATGCCCCTCGTCGAGCGCCTTGCGCAGCGCCGCTTCGTCGACGAGTCCGCCGCGCGCGCAATTGACGATGCGCACCCCCTTGCAGGTCTTGGCGATGTTTTCGGCCGAGAGAATGTTCTTCGTCTGGGTCGTCAGCGGCGTATGCAGCGTGATGAAATCGGCGCGCGCCAAAAGCTCGTCGAGTTCGATCTTTTCGACGCCAAGCTCCTCGGCGCGCTCTTGGGTGAGATAGGGGTCGAAAGCGATCACCCGCATCTTCAGGCCGAGCGCGCGTTCGGCGACATTGGCGCCGACATTGCCGCAGCCGATGATTCCGAGCGTCTTGCCGGTGATCTCGACGCCCATGAAACGGTTCTTTTCCCATTTGCCGGCCTGGGTCGAGGCGTCGGCGGCAGGGATTTCGCGCGCCAGGGCGAACATCAGCGCGATGGCGTGTTCGGCGGTGGTGATGGAATTGCCAAACGGCGTGTTCATCACGATGACGCCGCGCGCCGTGGCGGCGGCGACGTCGACATTGTCGACGCCGATGCCGGCGCGGCCGACGACCTTGAGCCGCGGCGCCCGCGCCAAGATATCGGCGGTCACTTTGGTCGCCGACCGGATGGCGAGTCCGTCATAGTCGCCGATCGCGGCGGCGAGCTTGTCCTTGTCCTTGCCGAGCGTCGGTTCGAAATCGACGTCGAGCCCGCGCAGGCGAAAAATCTGCGCGGCGGCGGGCGAAAGGGAATCGGAGATGAGAACGCG
>JAKFXD010000070.1 GCA_021731565.1 Methylocystis sp.
CGCCGTGCGACGGCGCACGCGAGGCGCAAAACATCACGCCGACAAGCGCGCCTTCAAAAATCGGAAACATGCAACTCCAAGAAAACCGACGACGATCAGCGTGTGGGGCGCGGTGATCGAGAAATGATAAGCGAGCGCCGCGGAAATGGCGCGTTCCTTCTGAACGCCATCGACGTTGACCAGATAGGCGACGATGCCGGCTTCAAACAGCCCAAGGCCGCCGGGGCTCGCCGGAACGGCGATCGCCAGCGCGCCGATGATCAATAAGGTCATCGCGTGCACAAAGCCGAAATCGACTTCGGGCAGCAGGGTTCTAAACGCGAGATAGACGAGGCAGACATTCGTCATCCATATCGCAGCCGTGAAAACCGCGGTTTTCGCCGCGCTGTGATCGGCGACCAGACGCTCGGCCTGTTTCAAGATCGCGTCCAATCTCACCGCTTTGACGACGCCCCAATCCGGGAAGCGCCAGATCATGCCCCTGCGCCGGAAGGCGAACAGGCCGACGAAAATCATCGAAATGATCACGGCGGCGGGGAGCAACATGAAAGGATCGATGATGCGCGAATCCGAGCCAGCCAGAATCAGCAATGACAAAATGACGATCGCCGTCACGTCATAGAGTTTTTCCAGCAGGACCGCGGCGCTGACGCTTCCGACGGCGTAATCGAAATAGGAATGTCCGAAATAGATTTTCACGCCTTCGCCGGCTCGAAACGGAATCAGGCTGTTGAAGGTGAACCCCATCGTGGCGATCAGAAAGCCGGAAAGGAAGCGTCCCCCAAGCAGGCTCGAAAGGCGCGAGCCGTAGAACAGCAAGACGAACACATTCATCGTCATTGCGATCAGAATCGCGTTGAGCGGGATTTGCTTCAGCTGCGACGCCAGATCGGCGAATTCGATATTGCGGTAGAGCCAATAGGAAATGAAAACAAAGAAGGCTGCGTTCAAAATCAGCGCGACATAGCCGCCGCGCTGAGAAAGGAATTTCAGGGAACCCGCCGCGAGTCGCGGTCCGGAGCTCATCGGCGAGGGCGAAAAGCTGCTCGCGGGCGAGACGATTGCGCTCAATCGATACTCGCCGGTCAAAGGCGTGGGTCGAAGTCGATCGTCCTCTACGCTCATGGCCATCTCGCTCAAGCGCGGAATAGCGCGCCGCCTTCGAGGCGGAAAAACGGCCGGCCGAATAGGCCGACCGTCCTCATTCAAAGCAGCATCCGCTTAAATCAGATACTGGCCGCCGTTGATCGTCAATGTCGAGCCGGTGACGAAGCCGGCGTCATCGGCGGCGAGAAACACCACGGCGCGCGCGATTTCCTCCGGCTCGCCGAGCCGGCCGACCGCGATATAGGGAATGATGTGCTTGTCGAGCACGTCCTGCGGAACGGCCTTGACCATTTCGGTGGCGATATAGCCCGGCGCGATGGCGTTGACGGTGATGCCTTTCGACGCGCTCTCCTGCGCCAGCGCCTTCACGAAGCCGATGTCGCCGGCCTTGGAAGCGGAATAGTTGGTCTGGCCGGCCTGGCCCTTCTGGCCGTTGATCGACGAAATCACGATGATGCGGCCGAAGCCGCGATCGCGCATGCCGTTGATGACCGGCCGCGTGACGTTAAAGAGCGAATTGAGATTGGTGTTGATCACCGCCTGCCACTGGGCGAGGTCCATCTTGTGGAACAGACGGTCCCTGGTGATGCCGGCGTTGTTGACGAGAATGTCGACCGGGCCGAGGTCCTTCTCGATCTGCGCGAGGCCGGCGGCGCAGGCGTCGTAGTCGGAAACGTCGAATTTGTAGACCGGAATGCCCGTCTCCGCCTTGAACTTGCTGGCGGCTTCGTCATTGCCGGCGTAAGTGGCCGCGACAGTATAGCCCGCCGCTTTCAGCGCCTTGGAAATCGCCTCGCCGATGCCGCGCGTGCCGCCTGTCACAACTGCAGTTCTTGCCATTTAAAGAGTCTCCTCCTGAATTGTTGATCGTTTGAAACGGCAGTCGGCAATAGGCAGTCGGCAGTCGGAATAAACGAACTCCGACTGCCTCTTCACGACTGCCGACTGCCGAAGATTACCTCTCCACCGTCAGCGCGATGCCCATGCCGCCGCCGATGCAGAGCGTCGCCAGGCCCTTCTTCGCGTCGCGCCGCACCATTTCGTGCAGCAGCGTGGTGAGCACGCGCGCACCCGACGCGCCGATCGGATGGCCGATGGCGATCGCGCCGCCATTGACGTTCACGATGGCGGGGTCCCAGCCCATGTCCTTGTTGACCGCGAGCGCCTGGGCCGCGAAGGCTTCGTTCGCCTCGACGAGATCGAGGTCGGCGACCTTCCAGCCGGCCTTCTCCAGCGCCTTGCGCGACGCGGGGATAGGGCCGGAGCCCATCAGCGACGGATCGACGCCGGCGGTCGCCCAGGAGGCGATGCGCGCCAGCGGCGTCAGGCCGCGCTTCTTGGCCTCGTCGGCGCTCATCACGACCAGCGCCGCGGCGCCGTCATTGAGACCCGAGGCGTTCGCCGCCGTCACCGTGCCGTCCTTCGAAAAGGCCGGACGTAGCTTGGCGACGCCCTCGATGGTCACGCCATGCTTGATATATTCGTCGGCGTCGACCACCACGTCGCCCTTCTTGGTCGAGATCGTATAGGGGACGATCTCGTCCTTGAACTTGCCGGCCTTCTGCGCCGCCTCGGCCTTGTTCTGCGACTTGACCGCGAATTCGTCCTGCTGCTCGCGGGTGATCTGCCACTGCTTGGCGACGTTCTCGGCGGTCAGGCCCATGTGATAATTGTTGAAGGCGTCGGTGAGGCCGTCGACGATCATCGTGTCGACGAATTTCACGTCGCCCATCTTCGTGCCCGTGCGCAGCTGCGACGCATGCGGCGCGAGCGACATCGACTCCTGGCCGCCGGCGACCACGATCGTGGCGTCGCCCGCCTGGATCTGCTGCGCGGCGAGCGCGACGGCGCGCAGGCCCGAGCCGCAGACCTGATTGACCCCGAAGGCGGTGGCGCTGTCCGGAATGCCGGCCTTGATCGCCGCCTGCCGGGCCGGATTCTGGCCCTGCGCCGCGTCGAGAACCTGGCCGAAAATCACCTCGCAGACCTCGCCAGGCTGGACCTTGGCGCGCTCCAGAGCGGCCTTGATGGCGACGGCGCCGAGCTCGTGGGCCGGAACCGCTCCAAAGGCTCCGTTGAACGATCCGACGGCGGTGCGCGCCGCGGAAACGATCACGATATCGGTCATCTGTCGCTCTCCTTGAAAAATAGTCCAACCGCCCGACCGCCTCAGTCGGCCAGGGGGCGAATTGTCGGTGTTTCGCGCTTGCGGTGGGCAAGCCGCGGCCCGTTTTGCACGGAATCGAGCGGTAGCGAAAGGCTTTCGGCATGAAAATATTGCCGCAGGCGTCAATTTGCGCGTATCGTCCGAGCCAGGCGTTTGAAATAGAGGCGGGCGGCGGCGTGCGGCGAGGGGAGCGTGTCAGGCGTATGGCGACCGAGAAGAAACCCACCACCATTAAGAAATACGCCAATCGTCGACTCTACGACACCGGAACGAGCACCTATGTGACGCTTGAGGACCTCGCGGGGATGGTCAAGCGCGGCGAGGATTTCGTCGTGTGCGACGCAAAAAGCGGCGACGACATCACCCGGCCGGTGTTGACCCAAATCATTTTCGAGCAGGAGGGCAAGGAAGGCCAGAGCCTGCTGCCGATCGCCTTTCTGCGCCAGCTCATCCGATTCTATGGCGATTCAATGCAAATGCTGGTCCCGAGCTATCTCGAATTCTCGATCGACAAGCTCACCAAGGAGCAGCAGAAGTTTCGCGACCAGTTCACCTCGGCGCTCGGCGTCGGCGCCGGTCCCTTCGCCGAGCCGACCCGCGCCGCCTTCCAGTCGCTCGAGGAGCAGGCCCGCAAGAACATGGCCGTGTTCCGCCAGGCGCTGACCATGTTCAACCCCTTCGGCGTGCCGACGGAAGGCATGATGACCACTGGGCCGGCGCTCGACGAGCAGGAGGGCGGCGGCCCGCGCAACGAAGGCGACGTGGCGGAGCTGAAACGTCAGCTCGACGAGCTCAACAAGCGGATCGATAATCTCTCAAAGCCGGGCTGAGGCGGGCCTAGCGGCGGCGCCCGAGGCGGTCAGTGAAGAAAGAGCTTCAGCGCCACCGCCGACAGGAGCGCCATGACGAAGCCCACCATCCAGCGCAGGACGGCCAGTTCGCTTTCGATTTTGGAAAAGCGGTTTTCGTGTACTGTCATGGCTTCCGCCGCCTTGCGCGCCTTCTCTTCGGGGGCGCCGGCGGCGATGAAAGCGTCATAAACTTCCGAAATCATCAGGCTCATGGAGCGCTCTATTTCGAGTCGTTTCAGCCAATTCGATGGCTAGAAATAGTTTGCCAGATTAAGAAATTCAAGCTGCAGCTCGATTACGTATTAAACCTGAAATGCATCACGTCGCCGTCGGCGACCACATATTCCTTGCCTTCCAGCCTTAAGCGGCCGGCGTCGCGGGCGCCGGCTTCGCCTTTGTTCGTGACGTAATCGCCATAGGCGATCGTCTCGGCGCGGATGAAGCCTTTCTCGAAATCGGTATGGATCACCCCCGCCGCCGCCGGCGCGCGCACGCCTTTCTCGATGGTCCAGGCGCGCGCCTCTTTCGGGCCGACGGTGAAATAGGTGATGAGATGCAAAAGGTCGTAGCCGGCGCGGATGACGCGATTGAGCCCTGGCTCGGTCAGGCCGACGGCTTCGAGATAGTCCTTTTGTTCGCCGGCCGGCAGCACCGCGATTTCGCTTTCGATCTTGGCCGAGACGACGACCGCCGCCGCGCCTTCCTCGGCGGCGCGCGTGGCGACTTTCGCCGAATGGGCGTTGCCCTCGGCCGCCGATCCCTCTTCGACGTTACAGACATAGAGAACGGGCTTTGACGACAGCAGCCCCAGACCTGCGAAGTCGGCGCGCTCGTCGATGCTGATCTTGGCGAGGCGGGCCGGCTTGCCCTCGCGCAGCAGGATAAGGCAGCGGTTCATCAGATCGACGAGCGCTTTGGCTTCCTTGTCGCCGCCCTTCGCCTTCTTCTCCATCGCGACGACGCGCTTCTCCAAGCTTTCGAGATCGGCGAGCATCAGCTCGGTCTCGATCGTCTCAATGTCGCGGACCGGATCGACGCCGCCCTCGACATGGGTCACGTCGCCGTCCTCGAAACAGCGCACGACATGAGCGATGGCGTCGCATTCGCGGATATTGGCGAGAAACTGATTGCCGAGCCCTTCGCCCTTGGAGGCGCCGCGCACGAGGCCGGCGATGTCGACGAAGGTCAGGCGCGTCGGGATGATCTCTTTGGAGCCGGCGATCCTGGCCAGTTCCTCGAGCCTCGGGTCGGGAACGGCCACTTCGCCGACATTGGGCTCGATCGTGCAGAAGGGATAGTTCGCGGCCTGCGCCGCGGCGGTCTGCGTGAGCGCGTTGAAGAGGGTCGACTTGCCGACATTCGGCAGGCCGACGATGCCACATTTGAAGCCCATATCCGTCCCGGAATTCGATTGCCTGTTGCGGCGCGGTATGCGGGGCGGCGCGGGAAAAGGCAAGCGTCCGCTCTACGCCGCTCTTCCGCGCCGCGGCAAAAGTCAGCGAATGGCGGCGCCTCGTTTACGCTCCCCCAAGGAAGGAGTATCGACAATCCAAGATGGGCGCGCATGATTCTCTCATCGAGCCCCAGAGAGCGCATCGCGACGCGATGCGGGCGACATGGCGTCAGAATGAACAGAAGCTCTTCCGCTCGCGGCTTACGCATCCTGCTTGCGGCGCTGTTGGCGGCGCTCGCGACCGGCGCGCCGGTCAGGGCGCAGAGCGAAACGCCCGAGCCGGCGCCTGCTCCCGCTCCCGTCCAATCGACGCCGGCGCCCGCGCAGCCGCTCCCTGCCGCGCCAGCTCCGGCGCCTTCCGAACCCGCGCCTTCGACGCCGCCGCCGCTGAGCGCCGCGCCCGAAGCGCCGCCGCCGGCGACTCCGGCGCCCGCGCAGGCCGCGCGCAAGCCAAAGCCGAAACCCGCGCCGCCGCGCGAGACCGCGCTGTCCGACGATCCGACTCCGGCGCTGCAGCCTCAAACTTTCTTCACCACCTCGAAGGCGGCGGATCGCTACCGACAGATCGTCGACGCCGGCGGATGGCCAATTGTCGGCGTCTCCCTTCGGCCAGGCTCGAAGGGCCCGGCGGTGGCGACGCTGCGCCGGCGCCTTGCCGCCGAAGACGACAGCATCGCCGATACGGCGAAGCCGAAATGGGACGCCGACCTCACGGCGGCGGTGAAGCGCTTCCAGTTCCGCCTGGGGCTGAAACAGACCGGCGTCGTCGCCGGCGCGACGCTGCGCGAACTCGACGTGCCGGCGGAGACAAGGCTGCTTCAGCTCGACTCGACGGCGCGGCGGCTCACCGCGCTCGAATTCGCTTTCGGTCCGCGATACATCGTCGTCAACATTCCATCGACGGCGGTCGATGCGGTGGAGGACTATCGCGTGGCGCGCCGCTACGCCGCGATCGTCGGCGATCTCGAACATCACTCGCCGGAGCTGCAGACGAAGGTCGTCGCGGTCAATATCAATCCGACATGGACGGTCCCCGCGTCGATCGTCAAAAACGAGATCGCGCCGAAAATGCTGAAGGACCCGACCTATCTCAAGCGCTCGCACATCCGCGTGCTCAACGCGCATGGCGAGGAGGTCGATCCGCGCTCGATCAACTGGGCGAGCGAGCGCGCCGCCCAATACACGCTGCGTCAGGATTCCGGTTCAAGCAATTCGCTGGGCTCGATCCGCATTTCGATGCCCAATCGCTATTCCGTCTATATGCACGACACGCCGTCGCGAAATCTCTTCGCCAATGATTACCGCTTCCTGTCGCATGGCTGCGTGCGCGTGCAGGGCGTCGTCGATCTCGCGGCCTGGCTGCTCGACGGCGAATCCGGGCCGCTGATGAGCGAGGACGAGATCGATGCGAAGATCAAATCGGGCGAGCGCGAGGACGTGAAGCTGACGCATCATATTCCAGTCGCATGGGTCTATATGAC
>JAKFXD010000053.1 GCA_021731565.1 Methylocystis sp.
GAGTCCGCGCCGCGTTTTCGCCGCCTTCGCCGCCTAAGCGCGAGACTCGCATGAAGCTGAAAATCAACTCGATTCTTATCCTTATCGCGACAGTGACGGGAATTGGAGCCGCGTCCGCGCACCCTCATGTGTGGGTCGCGGTGCGAAGCGAAGTGGTGTTCGCGCCGGACGGCAGGATCACCGGCGTCCGCCACGCCTGGGAGTTCGATGAACTGTATTCGGCCTATGCCGTGCAGGGACTCGGCAAGGACGGAAAGCCGCCGACCAGCGAAGAACTTGCGCCGCTCGCCAAGACGAATGTCGAATCGCTGGCCGAATTCGACTTTTTCACCTTCGCCAAGCAAAACGGGGCCAAGCTCGCGTTCAAGCCGCCGGAAAACGTCAAGCTTGAAGCCAATGACAGGAAACTCGTCATCATGCATTTTTTCCTGCCGCTGGAGACGCCTGTCGCGGCGAAAAAGCCGTTTTCCTTTCAGGTCTATGATCCGACATATTTCGTGTCCTTCGGATTGGAGAAGCAAAACGCCGTCACGCTCGCGGGCGCGCCGGCGGGATGTTCGCTCAGCCTTGTCGAGCCCGCGCCGCTCCTTGCGACCGATGACAAGAAACTGAGCGAGGCGTTCTTTCAGAACATGTCGCCGGGCGTCGATTTCGGCGTGAAACTGGCGACCCGCGCGATCGTGGCCTGTCCGTGAAGCTTGGACGAAGGGACGTCTGGATCGGCGTAACGGTTGCGGCGATCGTGGCGATCGCGGCTTCTTCAGCGTGGGGGGCGCCGCGCCATCCTTTCGCCGTCGGGGCGCAGGAGTCGGTTGGATCGGCGACGGGCTTTGCGGGACTCGTTCTCGCTTGGCAAAGCAAGTTCCAGGCAGAACTGCACGCCGCGGTGCGGGCGCTGAAGACCGATCCTTCCGCCTTCTTCGCCCTCGCCGCGGCGAGCTTCGCCTATGGCGCCTTTCACGCCGCCGGTCCCGGCCACGGCAAGGCGGTGCTTGCGTCTTACATGCTCGCCAATGAAACGGCGCTGAGGCGCGGTCTGCTGCTCGCGGCGCTCGCCGCGCTCCTCCAGGGGCTGGTCGCGATCGCCATCGTCGGCGCCGCCGCGGCGATTTTCCGCGCAACCGCCACTCAGATGAGCGAAGCGACGCGCCTGATCGAAATTGCCAGCTATGCTGCGGTGACCGCCGTCGGCGCGCGTCTCGCCTGGGTCAAGGGCCGCGCGCTGTCGTCCGCGCTCAGGGCGCCCGCAATCGCCGCCACGACGCGCGGCTTCGTCTGCGAGGCGATCGACGATCCGACGCATGTGCATGACGAAAACTGCCGCCATGCGCCGGACCCCTCGACTCTGACAGGGCCAAAGTTTCGCCTCGCCGACGCCGCGGCCACCGTCGTCGCCGCCGGCCTGCGTCCCTGTTCGGGAGCGATTCTTGTCCTGGCCTTCACCCTGTCGCAGGGGCTTTTCGCCGCCGGCGCCGGGGCGGTCATCGCCATGTCGGCCGGGACCGCGATAACGACGGGCGCGCTCGCCGCGACGGCGGTTTACGCCAAGGGCGCCGCGATGCGGCTCGGGGCGAAGGATTCGCGCCGCGCGATCATCATCGCGCGCGGCGGCGAGTTCGTCGCCGCGATCCTGGTTCTGGCGCTCGGCATTACGCTGCTATTCGGCCTCGCGCCGATGTCCGCAGGCGCGGCGTGACATAGCGTGCGATGCAAAATAATTGATTGCGGCGAGAGTGGCCTCATCCGGCGCTGGACGCGCTATCTTGAACACAAGCAGATTAGCGGCGCGGACGATTCGCGATCCGCTCCTATGCCGACTCGCGGAGGTCCAAGACGACGATGACGAACGCGGAACACCGAGAGGACCCTTACGCGAAACGGCCATGGCTGTCGTCCTACCCCGCCGGCGTACCGGCGGAGATCGATCAATCATCCTATTCGACGCTGGTCGATATGTTCAACGCGAGCGTTGTGGACTTCGCCGACCGAACCGCAATGGAGAGTTTCGGCGCGACGCTCACCTTCGAGGAACTCGGTCGCGCCGCCGTCGCGGTCGCCGCCTGGCTGCAGACCCGGGGGCTGAGGAAGGGCGATCGGGTCGCGATCATGTCGCCCAACGTCCTCGCCTACCCGGCGACGCTTTTTGGCGTCCTGCTGGCCGGCGGCGTCGTCGTGAACGTCAATCCGCTCTATACGCCGCATGAGCTCGAACACCAGATGAACGACTCCGGCGCGCGCTTTCTGTTCGTCTTCGAAAACTTCGCGCATACCGCCGCGGCCGCATGGCCCCAAATGAAAATTGATCGGGCGATCATCGTAAAGCCCGGCGATCTGATGGGTCTGCGCGGCGCGCTCGTCAATTTCGTCTCGCGCTGGGTCAAACGCATGGTCCCCGCCTATCGCCTGCCGGGATGCGTCGGCTTCGCGCAAGTGCTGCAGGCGGGCGCGGAGGAGCCGTTCAATCCGCCGCCGGTGGGGCCGAACGACATCGCCTTTCTGCAATATACCGGCGGCACGACCGGCGTCGCCAAGGGCGCAATGCTGCTCCACCGCAACGTCGCCGCGAATGTCGAGCAGTCGTGGGTCTGGTTGAAACCCTATCTTGCGGATAAGCCGTTGATCATGGTGACGGCGCTGCCGCTCTACCATATTTTCGGTCTGACCGCCTGCCTGATGCTGGTGGTGAAGACCGGCGGTTGCTGCCTGCTCATCGCCAATCCGCGCGACATCAAGGGCCTCATCGCGACGCTGCGCAAATCTCCGTTCACGCTCTTTTCCGGCGTCAACACGCTTTACGCGGCGATCGCCGATCATTCAGCGGCCAGGTCGGTGGACTATTCCAATCTGCTTCTCACCATTTCGGGCGGCATGTCGACCCAGGAAGTCGTGGCGCAGAAATGGAAGGCTTTGACCGGCAAGCCGATCGTCGAAGGCTATGGATTGACCGAGACGTCGCCGATCGTCACGATCAACAAAGCGACAATCTCCGAATTCACCGGAGGCATCGGCTATCCCGTGCCGTCGACCGAAATCTCGGTGCGTTCGCCCGAAGGCGAACCCGTTCCTTTGGGCGAGCGCGGCGAACTCTGCGTCAAGGGACCGCAATTGATGGGGGGATATTGGCGCAGGCCGGATGAAACCGCGAATGCGCTGACGGCCGACGGATTTCTCAAGTCCGGCGACATTGCCGTGATGGCGCCCGACGGGCTGATCAAAATCGTCGATCGGCTAAAGGACATGATCCTCGTCTCCGGATTCAACGTCTATCCGAACGAAGTCGAATCCGTGCTGATCGAACACCCGAAAGTCAAGGAAGTGGCGGTCATCGGCGTGCCGCACGAACATTCCGGCGAAGCGCCGATGGCGTTTATCGTTGCGCGCGATGCAAGCCTCACGCGCGAAGAATTGCGCGCCTTCGCGCATGAGCAGCTGACGAGCTACAAAATTCCGCGCCATTTCGAATTTCGCGAGAGCCTGCCGAAGAGCAACGTCGGCAAAATTTTGCGGCGCGCGCTCAAGGACGAATTTCTCGCCCGCAAGAATACCGTCGCCGATGAGGGACGCGGCAAGAGCGCGCGCAAGGAGATCGAACGCTAACCGCGGCCGAAACGGTCGGCCGCCTCGGCGATCGCGTCATAGACGAGATCGAGTTCGGCCGCCTCGACGCAGTAAGGCGGAAACACATAGATCGTCGCGCCGAGCGGGCGCAGCAGCAGTCCACGCTCATTGAAGAAGCGCATGAGATCGAGCGAAACACTCGCCAGATAGCCGCCGTCCGCGACATTGAGATCGAGCGCCGTGACGATTCCGAGCCGACGAGCGTTCGAGAAGCGCGCGTCGTCGGCAAAGCGCGCAATGCGCGTCGCCTGCATGTCGCAGAGCGCCGCGACGCGGGCGGCGGGTTCGCCCGTCGCCCACACGTCGAGATTGGCGAGCGCCGCGGCGCAGGCGATCGGATTGGCGGTGTACGAGCTCGAGTGAAAAAAGGCCCGCGCGCGATCCTGCGACAGATGCGCTTCGAAAATCTCGCTTTTGCACATTGTGACGGCGAGCGGCAGCGCGCCGCCGGTCAGACCTTTGGCGTAGCAGGCGATGTCCGGAACGACGTCCGCCTGCTCGCAGGCGAAGAACGTTCCGGTGCGGCCGAAGCCCGTCATCACCTCGTCGGCGATGAACAGCACGTCGTAGTGGGCGCATATGCGCTTCATCTCCGCGAGCGTCTCGGCGCCGTAAATCAGCATGCCGCCGGCCCCCAAAATGAGCGGTTCCACAAGCAAGGCGGCCGGCTTGTCGCGACAGGCGCGCGCCAGCGCGTCGAGCGTCTCCTGCTCGCGTCCGCGCGAGGGGAAGGGAATGCGCGTCACCTCATAGAGCAACGGCTCATAAGGCGCGTTGAAGGGCGAGCGCGCGCCGGCCGACATCGTTCCAATCGTGTCGCCATGATAGCCATGTTCGAGCGCAATGACGCGCGAGCGCGCCTCGCCGCGGTTGCGCCAGAAGCCGAGCGCCATTTTGATCGCCACTTCGACGCAGGTCGAGCCGCTGTCGGAATAAAAGACATAATCGAGCCCCGGCGGCGTCAGCGTGACGAGGCGCCGCGCAAGCGCCTCCGCCGGCTCATGGGTGAAGCCGGCGAAAATGATCTGGTCGAGCCGTTCGGTTTCTTCGCGGATCGCCTGCATGATGGCAGGGTAGCGATGGCCATGGGTGATGACCCACCAGGACGAAATGGCGTCGAGAAAGCGCGCGCCGTCTTCGGCCTCGAGCCAGGCGCCCTCGGCGCGCGCGATCTTGAAGGCGCCGGGCTGCAACGCATGCTGGGTGAACGGCCGCCAGACCGGAGAGTCGGTGAGGAAGCTCACGCGCCGCTCCCGAAGGCGTCGCGCGCGATCGCCGCGTTGAACGCGGCGTGAAGCGTCTTCTGGTTCAAGGGATTGAGTTTCGGCAGTCGGCCGAGAATGCGCACGCCGCCGATCGTCTCGATCGAGCGTTGCGCATCGGCGTCGGCGTCGCCGACGAAAATCATTCCCGTTATCGACACGCCGCGTCTGCGCAACGCTTCGAGCGTGAGCAGGCTGTGATTGATCGTGCCGAGACTCGTGCGCGCGACGACAATGACGGGAAGCCGCCAGCGCTCCAGCATATCGATGGTCAACGCGCGGTCGCTGAGCGGCGTCATCACGCCGCCCGCCGTCTCGATCACCAAAGGACCATCGCATTGCGGCGGGTTCAGCGCGGCGACGTCGATGTCGACGCCTTCGTCGCGCGCGGCAAGATGCGGCGAAGCGGCGCGGCGCAGACGCCAGGCTTCCGGGAGGATATGATCGGCGGCCACATTTGAAAGGCGGCCGACAGTCTGCGAGTCGGTCTCGCCATCGAGCCCAGACTGCACCGGCTTCCAATAAAAGGCGCTGAGCGCGCCAACGATCGCGGCAGAGACAACGGTCTTGCCGACGCCGGTGTCCGTTCCGACGATGACGAAGCGGCGGTTCATGGTTCGAGTCCCGCCAGCTCTTCGCCAAGATGCGCGATCATGCGCGCGACCTCTTCCTTGCGCGTATTGAGCGTCAGGGCGATGCGCAGCCGCGCCGAGCCCTCCGGCACCGTCGGCGGACGAATGGCGCGAATATCATAGCCATGCGCCTGCAGGCGCGACGCAAGAGTGGTGGCGCGAACATCGGCGCCGACGATGATGGGCTGTATTTGACTTCCCGATGAGTCGATCCCGCAGAGGCGTCGCAGTTCGGCGCCGGCGAAATCGATGCGCGCCATCAGTTCGGCGCGGCGGTCGTCGGCAGCCTCGATGATCTTGAGCGCCGCCCGCACGCAAGCGGCGGCGAGGGGCGAAGGCGCGGTCGCGAAAATGAACGGCCGGCAACGGTTGATCATGAAGTCACGCAACACGCGCGGCAGGCAGAGCAGACCGCCGGCGACCCCCATCGCCTTGCCGCAGGTGTGCAAGGTGAGGACGTTCTCGTTGCCTTCAACTCGCGCGGCGAGTCCGCGGCCGCGCGGACCATAGACGCCGGTCGCATGCGCCTCGTCGATCAGCAGGAAGGATTCGCTCTTCGCCGCGAGCGCGTGCAGATCGTCGAGCGGCGCCTTGTCGCCGTCCATGCTGTAAAGACTTTCCACGACGATCCAGATTCGCCCGGTTCCGCCCTTTCCGCGCCAGGCGCGGATCGCGTCCTCGGCGGCGCCGACGTCATTATGGGGAAATCGCGCATTCGGCGCGCGCGCCAATCGCATGCCTTCGTGGGCGCTGGCGTGCGCGAGCGCATCATAGAGAATGAAATCGTCGCGCTGAGGCGCCGTCGAGAGCAGCGCTTCGTTGGCGGTGAAGCCGGCGCTGAAATAGAGCGCGCTTTCGGCCCCAAAGAAACGTGCGGCCTCTTCTTCGAGCGCCTCATGCTCCGGATGGTTGCCGCGCAGAAGCCTCGAGCCGCCGGCGCCGACGGGAACCCCGCGCGCGAGCGCCGCGCGCGCCGCCGTGGCGAGTTCCGGCGATTCGGCGAGCGCCAAATAGTCGTTGGACGCGAAATCCAACCCGGTTCGCGGCGCCAGCATGCGCAGTCTGCCGCGCGCGGCGAGGCCGGCGAGATCCTGCGCGTAGCGATCGAGCATGAAGGATCGATCCTCTATCAGGAGAACCGCTCCCAGGCCGCCTGGCGGGAGACGCCCAGAGCCTTGCCGATCGCCGTCCAGCTCACTTCGCGTTTGCGAAGCGCCTCGACCTGCACATGGATGAGCGAATGCAGCGCCGTGATGCTGGCCTCGCTTGCCTTGATCGACGACAACAGCTGCTCCTCGGTAAGATTGTCCCAGCTTTTGAACGGCGAAGGCGCAGCATCGAGGATTTTGTTGCACACGCCGACGCAGTCCTCGCAAATATAGCCGCCGGCGGCGCCGCCGACGAGCCGGGAGACCTGGGTCTCCGTCTTTCTGCAGAATGAGCAGCGCAGTTTACGTTTGGGCAGGGCCAGCATCGCAAATCCCGATTTGTCAAGAC
>JAKFXD010000015.1 GCA_021731565.1 Methylocystis sp.
GTTCCCGGCGTCTATGTCGAAAGCCGCTACGGACAGGAACTGCGTCTGTCGATCCGCGGCTCGAATCTGACGCGCGACTATCATCTGCGCGGCTTGGAGCTGCTGCAGGACGGCATTCCGATGAATTACGCCGACGGCGGCGGCGACATGTATCAGATCGATCCCAAATATTTTCGCGCCATCGAAGTGTTGAAGGGCGGCAACGCCCTCTCCTTTGGTTCGTCGACGCTCGGCGGCGCGATCAATTTCATCTCGCCGACCGCCTATACCGCGCTGGCGCCCAACATTGTGGCGATCGACGGCGGCAGTTACGGAACCGTGCGCGGGCAGGCGCAAATGTCGCGCATCATCGGCAATTTCGATTTTCTCATCAACGGCACCTTCACCCACGCCGACAATTACCGAAAACATTCGACGACGGATTACACGCAGCTCAACGCCAATCTTGGCTGGCGCTTTTCCAACAATCTCGAAACGCGATTCTATTTCGGCGTCTACGACACCTGGCAATTGCTGCCGGGACAGCTCAATGAGTTCACCGCGCGAAACTATCCGCAACTGTCCCTGCCGCCGTTTACGGCGGGCGTCGGACCGGACGGCTTTGGCGCCAATCAGGCCCGTAACGTCAAGAACTGGCGCGTTTCAAACAAGACCACGATCTTGAGCGAAATCGGCCGCATCGATCTCAATAGCTGGTATGTTCACAATTATCTCTACCATCCGATTTTCGTCGTCATCGAGCAGGAAGGCGGGACCTGGGGGTTCACCCCGCGCCTCACCTCGAATTTCACCGTCGACGGCCATCCCAATGAATTCATTCTCGGCGGACGCGTCTGGGGCGGATCGTCGAGCGACAAATGGTATTCCAACTACAATGGCATGACGCTCAATCCCTATGGCGGCATCCCGGCGAATTTCGCCAATGCGCAATTCTCTTTTCCGCCCTATTCGTTCAACGGCCTTGCGCAATTTGGCGCGGCGAACTCCTGCTTCGGCTTCTGCGGCCTGTTCATCAATCCGGGATTGGATCCGCGCATCCGCAACAACCGGATGACGGCGCTCAATCTCGAGGCCTATTTCGAGAATCGCCTGCACATTACGCCGGAACTCATCTTCATGTTCGGCGCCAAGCTGTTCGCCGATACGCGGCGCTATGACGTTCTCGGCGGCATTCCCTTCCAGCCGCTTCCGGGCCAGGCGGACAAGGTCTATCAGGGCACCGTCCCCAAGGTCGGGCTGATGTTCGAACCGGCGCCGGACATTCAATTCTTCGCCGACATGACCGGCAGCCGCGACGTGCCGGACTTCATCGACCTGACGCAAGGCGTGTTTCCGCCGCCGCGCGACGGCGTGCCGTTCACGCCGCTCGCCGCGCAGAAAGCCTGGACCGGCGAATTCGGCGGGCGCGGCAAATGGGACCGCTACACCTGGGACGTCACCTTCTACCATTCGGAATTGCAGGACGAACTCCTAAAGTTCACCGCCAATCCCGGCCTCGGCATTCCGGCGACGACGTTCAACGCCAAGCGCACCATGCATCAGGGCGTCGAATTCGCGGCGAGCGCCGAACTCATGCGCGATATTTTCGCGCCCGACTCCGGCGACGCGCTGAAACTGTCGCAGGTGTGGACCTGGAATGATTTCCGCTTCGTCGGCGATCGCGACTTCGGCGACAATCCGCTGGCCGGCATTCCGCGCCATGTGTTGCGCACGACGCTGTCCTACTGGCGCCCCGCCGACGGGCTCTATTTCGCGCCGCAAGTCGACTGGGTTCCTCAAGGCGCCTATGTCGACTATGCCCATACGCTCCAGGCGCCGGGCTATGTGCTGCTTGGCGTCCAGGCCGGCATGAAACTTCCCTACGGCCTGTCTTTCTATGTCGAGGGGCGCAATCTGACCAATCGCCATTACATCAGCGACGTGACGACGATCGTCGACGCGCGCGGCCTCAATCCGATCGTCTTCTATCCGGGAACGGGTCGAGCGGTCTATGGCGGCCTGCGTCTCGCCTTTTAGCGAGGCGGCGCATTTGGGCGATCGGCGCGGCGGGCCATATATAGGGCTGGCGCGCCGGCCGCCTTCGCCGGCCGATCAGGGCGCATGGCTTGTCGATTCACGCGACGCCGGAACATCTCGAAGCCACGTGGAAAGCCGCGCCGATGCTGCGCGTCGAAGGGCTTTGCAAGTCCTATTCGACGCCGCAGGGCGCCATTCCCGTGCTGCGCGGCGTCGGCTTCACGCTCGCCGCCGGCGCCAGCCTGGCGCTGACCGGCGAGTCCGGCAGCGGCAAGAGCACGCTGCTTCATCTTGTCGGCGCGCTCGACGACGCCGATGCCGGCGAGATTTTTCTCGACGACGCCCGGCTGACGCTTCTGTCGGAACATGCGCGGGCCGCCGTGCGACGCGAGAAGATCGGCGTCGTCTTCCAGCAGTTCAATCTGATCCCGAGCCTGACCGTCACTGAGAATCTTGGCTTTCAGGCGCGTCTTGCAGGGCGCTACGATTCGGCGTGGCAGGACGAACTGACCCATCGTCTGGGCTTGACGGAACTCTCCGGGCGCTATCCGGAGGAACTGTCCGGCGGACAGCAGCAGCGCGTCGCCATCGGCCGCGCGCTGGCCGTGCGCCCGAAACTCCTGCTCGCCGACGAGCCCACCGGCAATCTCGACGAAGCGAGTGGCGACAAGGTCATGACGCTCGCGCTCGATCTCGTCGCCGCGACCGGCTGCGGCTTTCTGATGGCGACGCATAGCGAGCGGCTTGCCGCCCGGCTGCAACGCCGCGTGCGGCTGGAATCGGGCCTTCTGGCGCCGCAATGAAACGAAGTCCGACCGATCCGTTAGCTTGGACTGTGTCATTCCCGGCAGGCCGAAGGCCTGACCGGGAATCCAGAGCCAATCCAAGAATGCTGGGTTTGCTCTGGATTCCCGATCGCGCTTCGCGCGTCGGGAATGACAGCCGGGCCGTTCAAACGGTTGTCGTATGAAACAGACGCTCTGGACGCTGGCCGCGTTGTTGAGCCACTGGCGTCGACGTCCGGGAAATCTCGCGACGCTTGTCGCGGGCCTCGCCGTCGCCACGGCGCTGTGGAGCGGCGTGCAGGCGCTGAATGCTCAGGCGCGCATGAGCTACGACGCGGCGACGGCGGCGATTTCGGGCGGCGGCGCGCGCACGCTTGTCGCCGCGCGCGGCGGGCTGTTCGACCAGGACCTGTTCGTGAAGCTGCGCCGCGCCGGCGTCGACGTTTCGCCGGTTCTGGAAGGCGCGGCCCGGATCGGCGACAAGACAATTCGCATCATCGGCGTCGAGCCGGTGTCGCTGCCGCGCGCTTCGCCGATCGCGCACAAGCGAAAACGCGCGGATGTCCTCGAGGATTTTTTCTCGGGTGAGGGCCGCGGATTCGCCGCGCCGCAAACGATGCGGCGGCTTGGTCTCGCCGAAGGCGCGCAGCCGCAAACCGAGCGCGGCCGCCGATTGCCGCCGCTGGCGGCGCTCGCCGAAGCGCCGCCCGGCGCGATCGTCGTCGATATCGGCGTCGCCCAGCGTCTGCTCGATCGACCAGGCGCGCTCTCGCGTCTCGTCATCGCCGATGATGCGGCGCCGGACGACGAGCGGGTCAAGCGCGTCGCCGGCGAGGCGCTGCGGCTTGTCGCGGCGGATGACGAAAGCGAGCTGGCGCGCCTCACCGACAGTTTTCATCTCAATCTGACCGCCTTCGGCTTCCTCGCTTTCCTCGTCGGATTGTTCATCGTCCATGCCGCCTATGGCCTTGCCTTCGAGCAGCGGTTGCCGACGCTTCGGACCTTGCGCGCGCTCGGCGTCGCGCCGCCAAACCTCGTCGTCGCGATGGCCTGCGAAGTCGCCGTCCTGACGCTCGTCGCCGGCGGCGCGGGCGTCATCGGCGGTTACGCGATCGCCCAGGCGCTGCTGCCGGATGTCGCCAAAAGTCTCGAGAGCCTTTACGGCGCGCAGATTTCGGAAAGCCTGTCGCTCGATCTTCGCTGGTTTCTGTCCGGACTCGTCATGGCCGGCGCCGGCGCGGTTCTCGCGGCGGCGAGCGGCTTCGCAAAAGCGTTGCGGCTGCCGCCGCTGTCAGTCGCACGCCCGATCGCCTGGCGCGCCGAGCATCACCGCTATTTGCGGCGGCAGGCGGCGCTCGCGTTTCTCGCCCTTGTCGCCGCGGCTTGCGCCTATGGCTCTGGCGAGGGGCTCGCGTCCGGATTCGCCATGATCGGCTGTTCGCTTCTCGCCGCCGCGCTTTTCCTGCCGGTCGCGCTCGCCGGCGCCCTGGCGCTCGGGGAGCGTCTCGCGCGACGGCCGCTGGCGCGCTGGTTCTTCGCCGACGGGCGACAGGAAATTTCCGGCCTGTCGCTGGCGCTGATGGCGCTGCTCATCGCGCTTGCCGCCAATATCGGCGTCGGCGGCATGGTCGAGGGCTTTCGCCAGACTTTCACGCGCTGGCTCGACGCGCGCCTTGCCGCCGAAATCTATTTCGAAGCGGCGACGCCCGCCGATGCGCGCGACATAGAAGCGTGGATGCGCATGCAAAAGGACATATCGGCGATCCTGCCTGTCTGGCGCGCGAAGACGCGCATCGGCGAAGGGCCGGTCGAGATTGTCGGCATGACGCCACACGAAACCTATGCGGCGCATTTTCCCTTGCTGGAGGCGGCGCCTGACGTATGGACCGCCTTGCACGCCGAGGACGCCGTCCTCGTCAGCGAGCAATTGGCGCGGCGGCGCGGCGTCGGACTCGGCGCCGTGATCGGCATTCCAACCTCAACGCAGGTTTGGCGCGCGCGAATCGTCGGAATCTTTCCCGACTACGGCAATCCGAAGGGACAGCTGCGCATCGATCACGAGAGATTGAAGCGCTATTTCGACGACGCTTCCGGCGTGCATTACGGCCTACGCATCGCGTCCGACGCCACGGCGCGCGTCATCGACAATATGCAGCGGCGCTTTGACGGAAAGATCGCGCGCATCATCGATCAATCCGAGCTTAAAGGTCTGTCGACGGACGTCTTCGAACGCACCTTCGCCGTAACGACCGCGTTGAGCACGCTGACGCTGGTCGTCTCCGGCGTCGCGCTTTTCGCGAGTCTGCTGACGCTGAGCGACATGCGGCAGGCGCGCATCGCGCCGGTCTGGGCGCTGGGCGCGACGCGCCGAAAACTCGCAGGCCTCGAGTTGATGCGGGTCATGGCCTTTGCCGCCGTCGCCGCAATATGTGCGACGCCACTCGGCCTGTTCATGACCTGGTGCCTCGTCGCTATCGTCAATGTCGCCGCTTTTGGATGGCGGTTGCCGTTTCATGTGTTTCCGTCGCAATGGCTCGTGGTTTTCCTTATCGCGCTGTGCGCGGCGTTTTTGGCCGCGCTCGTTCCTGTCGCAAGGCTCGCCCGCGCCGCGCCGACGGACTTGCTCAAAGTCTTCTCCAATGAACGCTGATCGCTCGAATAATTCGCATGAACGCATGGGCGCCGCGCTATCGAGGCGGTCGGCGCTGCTTCTCGCGCTATCGTCGACCAGCGCTCTGGCGCAGGACTTTGGCGGACTTGGCGCACTTGGCGCACTCGGCGCACTTGGCGGGAATGCGACGGGCTTCGCCTTTCCCAAGCCCGGAACGCCGCTCGTCTTCCCCAAAGACCATGGCGCGCATCCGGAGTTCCGCACCGAATGGTGGTATGTCACCGCGAATCTAAAGGACGCCGACGGCGCCTCTTACGGCGTCCAATGGACGCTGTTTCGTTTCGCGATGGCGCCGAATTCGGCGCGCGCCGGCTGGGACGACCGCAATCTGTGGATGGCCCATGCGGCGGCGACGAGCGCCGGCGAACATCTCTACGCGCAAAAATTCGCGCGCGGCGGCATTGGCCAGGCGGGCGTCGAGGCTTCGCCGTTTCGCGCCTATATCGACGATTGGCTTCTCGAGACGCGCAACGTGACCGCCAGCGCCGGGATCGAGCAGCTGCGCGTTTCCGCTTACGACGGAATTTTCGCCTATACGCTCGACCTCGCCGCGAAAGGCCCTATCGTTTTGCAGGGCGAGGGCGGCTACAGTCGCAAATCCGACGCCGGACAGGCCTCCTACTACTATAGCCAGCCGTTCTTCACGGCGGAGGGCGTGGTTGCCTTCCATGGCCGCAAAACGCAGGTCTCCGGCCGCGCCTGGATGGATCGCGAATGGTCGAGCCAGCCGTTGGGGCCCGATCAAAAAGGCTGGGACTGGTTCGCGCTGCATCTCGACGGCGGCGCCGGGCTGATGCTGTATCGCATGCGCGGCATAAAGGCGGCGCCGTTTCTGTTCGGAAATTGGATCGACGATGAAGGCGCGACGTCGCCGCTCGCGCGCGACGACATCGCCATCGAACCTCTGGAGACCATGCGTATCGCCGATCGCGACATGCCCATTCGCTGGCGCGTTCGAATCGGCAGTCGCGGCGTCGACATAAGAACGCAGCCGCTCAATCCGAGAAGCTGGATGGGAACCGATCCCGCCTATTGGGAGGGACCGATCCGGTTTTCGGGTTCGCATAAGGGCGAAGGCTATCTCGAAATGACCGGCTATTAGCGCATTTTCCGCCGAAGCGGATGCCGGTTCGGCATTGAAAATGGAGCGCGCCGCATGCGGGCGATTTTGCCCGAATGCGCCGCGATCTATGACTCGGCGCCGGTGCGAAAGAGGTTCGCAAAAACGCCCTTCGATTCCCGCAGCTTCTTCAGATGCACGGCGGCAAGTTCGAAGAGCCGCCGTTCCCCCCCGCGCGTGATGACGACGAGCGACCGGCGACGATCATTGGGATCGGTCTTGCGCTTGACCAGCTTCGCCAGCGCCAGTCGGGACACGAGCTCCGCGGCGCTGTGATCGCGGATCATCAGCTGCTCGGCAAGTTCGCCGACGCTAATGTGCTTTGCGTCTCGATAGGTGCGCACGACCAGCAGCGCCTGATACCATTGCATGGTGACGC
>JAKFXD010000110.1 GCA_021731565.1 Methylocystis sp.
TGCAGCGCGCGCAGCGAAATCGCGTCGAGGCCGAAGAGCCGCATCATGAAGAGGGTGATGCGCGCGTCGATCTTGGGCCAAAGATCGGCGGTCTGCGGATAGAGCGTATTGTCGAGATCGAACACCCAGGTGTCGATGTCGGCGAAGCGCGATTTCTGTGGCAGGAGTTTCGTCATCGTATCGATCGCCGCGCGTCATTCCTGCGAAAGCGGGAATCCAGAACAACGCCAGCGATCATTGTGGCTGCTCTGGATTCCCGCTCGCGCTGCGCGCGTCGGGAATGACACCGGGGCGGATTCACTGTTCCAATATCTCCTGCACCCATGACGGCGTGATCTCGCTCGCCGGGCCATAGCGCCTGTCATCGAATTCGGCGGCGTTTTCTGACGGCTCCAAGTTGATCTCGCAGCAGCGCAAACCCTTCGCCCGCGCCTCGCGCACAAAGCCCGCCGCCGGATAGACCGCGCCCGACGTGCCGACGGCGACGAAAAGATCGGCCACATCGAGCGCCGCATAAATCTGGTCCATATAAAGCGGCGTTTCGCCGAACCAGACGACATGCGGCCGCAGCGCGCCGGCGCAGCCGCAGCGCGAGTCGATTGCAAGATCGTTCCGGCAGTCGACAACCATCCCGCATGAGCCGCAACGCGCCTTCAGCAATTCGCCGTGCATGTGAATGACGCGGCGCGAGCCGGCGCGCTCATGCAGATCGTCGATGTTCTGCGTCACCAAGGTCACTGCGCCGCCGCGCTGCGCAAGACCAGCTTCGAGCCGCGCCAGCGCGACATGAGCGGCGTTGGGCGAAGCGCCGATCAGATTGCGCCGCCGCGCATTGTAGAAGTCGTGGACAAGCGCCGGATCGCGCGCGAAGGCTTGCGGCGTCGCGAGCTGCATCGGATCATAGCGCTTCCATAGCGCCGCGCCTGGCCCGCGAAAGACGCCAAGGCCACTTTCGGCGGAGACGCCCGCGCCGGTGAGGATGAAGAGGTTCACTGAATGGCCCTCATCCGACCCTCGCTACGCGAGGGCCACCTTCTCCCGCAAGCGGGAGAAGGGCAAGCGCCAATCATCGCCGCAAACGCAATGGCGAAGCGTCGCCGTTCTTCCTTCTCTCGCTCGCGGGAGAAGACGTCGCCACGAAGCGGCGACGGATGAGAGCCTCCTCGCTCACCTCGTGATCAGCGTGCCGGCGCCGTGATCGGTGAGCAGTTCGATCAGCACGGCGTGCGGCAGTTTCCCGTCGAGGATCACGACGCCCTCGACCCCGCGCTCGATGGCGTACATGCAGGTCTCGACCTTGGGGATCATGCCCCCGGTGATCACGCCCTCGGCGATGAGGCCGGGAATGTCGTCGACCTTCAGCTCCTCGATGATGTTCTTGTCCTTGTCGAGCACGCCCGGCACGTCGGTGAGGAAGATGAGGCGCTTGGCGTGAAGCGCGCCGGCGATCGCGCCGGCGAAAGTGTCGGCGTTGACATTGTAGCTCGCGCCGTCGGGGCCTTGCGCCACCGGCGCCAGCACCGGAATGAGCTCGCGGCCCAACACCTGATCGAGCACGGTCGTGTCGACCTTGTCGGGTTCGCCGACAAAGCCGAGATCGACGCCGTCGGGGCGCTCGAGCTTTGTGGCGGTGACCATGCGGCCGTCCTTGCCGGTCAGGCCAATGGCGCGTCCGCCCTCGGAATTGATAAAGCCGACGATCTGCTTGTTGATGGCGCCGGCGAGCACCATTTCGACGACGTCCATCGTCTCTTCGTCGGTGATGCGCAAGCCGTCGGCGAAGCGCGACTCGACGCCGAGCCGCTTCAGCATCGCGCCGATCTGCGGCCCGCCGCCATGCACCACGACGGGATTGACCCCGGACTGTTCGAGCAGAACCATGTCGCGCGAGAAATCGCGCGCCACTTGATCGTCGCCCATGGCGTGGCCGCCGTATTTCACCACGACGATGGCGTCGTCATAGCGCAGCATGTGCGGCAGCGCCTGCATGAGAATGCGGGCCTGCTGGAGCGCGGTGTCGGCAGCGTCGGTCTTCATGGAGCCTCGCGGGGCGCCACCCTCTCCCTAAGGGAGAGGGTCGGTCCGGAGGACCGGGGTGAGGGGATGGATTCTTGTTACACATACGCTGCGCCGGCCGAAGCGAGGCGCCCCTCACCCGGCCGCTTCGCGGCCACCCTCTCTCTCCCCATAGGAGAGGGTTACGCGCTCACCTATCCTGCCGAGCCCGTCGCATTCAAGCGTTTCGTTCGGACAGCAGCCGCGCCACGGCGCCGCGCAGCGCGGCAATCCCCTCGCCGCTTTGCGCCGACGTGAATATCGCCTCGGGAAACGCCGCCGGCCGTTTCGCCAGCGCCTCGATCGTCGCGGCGAGGACCTCGTCGCGCTCGGCGCGCTTCAATTCGTCATGCTTGGTCAGAATCGCCTGATAGGAGACGGCCGACTGATCGAGAAGATCGAACATTTCTTCGTCCAGGGGCTTCACGCCGCGGCGCCCGTCGACGAGCACGAAGACGCGGGCGAGGCTGGCTCTCCCCTTCAGATAGTCGCGCATCAGCTGCGACCAGCTCGCGACCTTCTCCTTGCCGACGGCGGCGTAGCCGTAACCAGGCATGTCGACGAGGCGCAGGCGCTCCGCGCCCGGCGCGCCGCCAAGCGCGAAGAAATTGAGCTGCTGCGTGCGGCCCGGCGTGTTGGAGACGCGCGCCAGCGTCTTGCGGTTCGTCAAGGCGTTGAGCAGCGACGATTTGCCGACGTTTGAGCGCCCCGCGAAGGCGACCTCCGGCGGGCCGATCGGCGGCAGATCGCCCGCCCTGGCGCTCGCGAAGATGAAGTCGCAGGGGCCGGCGAAGAGAAGGCGGCCCTGCTCCGCGAAATCTGTCTGTGCTGCTTCATGCATGAGATCGGCAGTCGGCGTTCGGCAATCGGCAGTCGGCAGTCGGTTTGTTTGTCTACTGCCGACTGCCTAAGCCCGACTGCCGTCCCTAGGCGCGCTGAAACGTCTTGCGCAGATTGTCCCAGAATTCGAATTTCACCCCGGCGCGCTTCATAATCACGCCCTGCTGCACGATGGACAGGAGATTGTTCCACGTCCAGTAGATCAGAAGGCCGGAGGCGAAGCCGCCCATGGTGAAGGTGAAGATCACCGGCATCCAGGCGAACATCGTCTTTTGAATCTCGTCGGCGGGCTCCGGATTCATCTTCATCTGAAGCCACATCGAGCACCCCATGAGCAGCGGCCAGACGCCGAGCGCGAGATAGGGGCCGAAAATCGCGATGTGAGTTGGATCGATGGGCAGCAGGCCGAACAGATTGAAGACATTGGTCGGGTCAGGCGCCGACAGATCCCTGATCCAGCCAAAGAAGGGCGCGTGACGCATTTCGATCGTCACCACCAGAACCTTATAGAGCGAGAAGAAGACGGGAATCTGCACGATCACCGGCAGGCAGCCGCTCGCGGGATTGACCTTCTCCCGCTTGAACAGCTCCATCTGCTCCATGTTGAACTTGTGCTTGTCGTCCCCGTATTTTTCTTTCAGCTCTTTGATCCTTGGCTGAATCGCCTTCATTTTGGCGAGGGACTGATAGCTCTTGTTGGCGAGCGGCAGAAAGGCGAGCTTGACGATCACCGTCACCGCCAGAATGGCGAGGCCGAAATTGCCGAGGAGCTTGTAAAGGAAGTCGATCAGCCGAAACATCGGCCGGGTGATGAAGTAGAACCATCCCCAGTCGATCAGCAGATCGAAGCGCTTAAGGCCGGGATTCTCCTTATAGGCGTCGAGCACGTCGACGACCTTGGCGCCGGCGAAGACATAGGTCGTCGCCTCGGAGGGTTTACCGGGCTCGACCGTGGCGGCGTCGCTGACCGTGTCCGCCTGATAGGTTTTCACCGCGTCGCCCATCGCGGCGAAGCGCGCCTCCATCGGCGCGCTCTGATTGGGCGCGACGACGGCGGCCCAATATTTGTCGGTCAGTCCAACCCAGCCGCCGACGCCCTTGAACGTCTTGACCGCGTTGTCCTCCTTCTCGATCTTGTCGTAGGTGACTTCCTGTCCGGCGTCGCCGACGACGCCGACGAAGCCTTCATGCAAGGCGGCGTAGCCCGCGGACGGCGGATGACCGACACGGTTCACCCGCGCGTAATTGTATAGCGTGACCGGCTTGTCCGCTTTGTTTTCGACGCTGTCCTTGACCGTGAACAGATATTCGTCGTCGACCGAGATGACGCGCTTGAAGACGAGACCCTGGCCATTGTCCCAGGTGAGCGTCACGGGCTTCGTCACGGTCAGCCGGTCGGAATCGGCCGTCCACAGCGTCTCGGTAGTCGGCAGAGCCGGCGCATTCTCGGTTTCGGCGGTCAGATAGCCGAGTTCGGCGTAATAGGCGCCGGGCGCGTCCTCGGGCGACAGCAGCGTGATGAGCGGGCTCGAAGGGTCGACGGTCTCGCGATAATTCTTCAAGGAGACGTCGTCGATACGCGCGCCTTTGAGAGCGATCGAGCCGGAAATCGACCTTGTGTCGATGCCGATGCGGGGGCTGAGCGCCAAAGCTTCAGCCCTAGTCTTGGGGGCGGCCTTGGCGGGAGGGGCGGCCGTCGCCCGCTGCTCGGGCGCGCCGAGCTTGGGAACCTTGGCGAGCCGCGTCTGCTCCGTCTGCGCCCGGCGCTGCTTGTCCATCTCCGGGAAGGCGTAGAAATAATCCCACAGGCCGATGAAGATCATCGACACGGCCGCGGCGAGGAGCATGTTTCTGGTGTTTTCGGTCATGGCCGCGTCAGCCTGTCTTCCTGTTTGCGTCTTGGACTTTGGGTCTTGGACCCGCAGCGCCGCGATCGTTCAATCTGGCGAGTCCTTCTGTCATCTGCGCGAGAAGTTCGGGAAACGGCGCCAGGAGGGCCGCGCGCCGCGCGACGAAGACGTAGTCGCGACCGGGCTTCGCGCCAAGGGCGCCGCCGAGCCGCAGCGCCTCGCGAAGCCTCCGGCGGATGCGGTTGCGATCCACCGCCCCGGCGACCTTCCGCGTGACGGTGAGGCCGAACCGGGCCGGCGCTGTAGAGTCCACTGGCTCCCGCGGCGCCATCTGCACCGTGAAGGCCGGCATGGCGACGCGCGCGCCACCCGACGCCCGCACAAAATCTCCGCGCCGGCGCAGAACCTCCGGGCGCGGGGATTTCTCACCTTCGGCGGGGACTTGCGCCTTCATGCAGCCATCCGCCTCGCCCGCACAGCGCCAGATCAGGCCGACAGGCGCTTGCGCCCACGTGCGCGCCGCGCGGCGATGACGTTGCGGCCGCCGACCGTGGCCATGCGGGCGCGAAATCCGTGACGCCGCTTGCGCACGATATTGCTGGGCTGAAATGTCCGTTTCACCGTTCTTCTCCGCTGGCGAAAGGGACGTCATGGCCCGCTCCCGCGCTCGTCTTGCCGATCGCCGCCGGCGGCGGCGCCGCAGACGGCTCGAAAAAAGTTCGGCGCCTGCGACGCCGCACGGCCGTCACAAAACATTCGCCGCCCCTTTTGGAGCGGCGCCGATCGCAGGCATATAGGAGAAAGGGCGCGTTCAAGTCAATGTTTGTCGCGGGCGTTTTGCGGCTGGAGCCGCGCAAAACGGCCATGCGCGACGCGGCCGACGACCTGCCAGCTCCGGCGCGGCGGTCTCAATTCAAAGCGCCTCGAGGAAGGCGACGATCGCAGCCTTTTCTTCCGCGGTCAGATCCAGCGGCCGGATCTTCGGGTCGAGCGACGGATTAGCGCCTCCGCCGCGGTCGTAAAATCCGACAACCTCGGCGAGTGTGCGCAAGCTTCCGTCGTGCATGTAGGGCGAACTCTCGCTGACGCCGCGCAGCATCGGCGTCGTATAGGCCCAGCGGTCGGCGGGCGCATTGGTGATTTCGAAACGACCGATGTCATTCGGCGCGCCGGTCTGAGCGAGGCCAACCGCCGCGAGGTCGACATTTTGGAGAACGCCGGGCGCAAGCTGCACCAGCCTTTTGCCCCCCGCCGGCCCGGATTGAAATCCGACCCCGGTATTGTGCCAGGACTGATCGGTAAAGAGCGCCGTCTCAGCTCCGATCACATGGCAGGCGGCGCAGCCCGCCTTGCCGATGAAAAGCTCATAGCCCCGCCATTCCTCAGGCGTCAGCGCCACGCGCTCGCCGCCATAGATCGCGCGATCAAAGCGCCCGCCGCCGCGCAGGAACGAAGCCTCATAGGCGGCGATGGCGCGCCCGAGCGTCATCATTGTCGCGCCCTCGCCCGGAAAGGCCGCCTCGAATAGCGGCTCATAGTCCGCGTCGGCGCGGAGGCGGGCGATGAGCGGGCCGATCCCGGAATTGCCCATCTCGTCGGCGGCGAGCAGCGGCCCCCAGACCTGCGCGGCGAGATCGGTCTCGCGCCCATCATGGAACAGGAATTTCTTGAAGACGACATTATAGAGCGAGGGCGCGTTACGCCGCAGAGTCCGCCCCTCCATGCCGATCGAGAGCGCGCTCTGATTTGAGGCTAAGCCCTGCGCGGGAATGTGGCACATGGCGCAGGACAGCGTGCCGTTCGCGGAAAGGCTGCGATCGAAGAAGAGCTTTTCGCCGAGTCTGCGCATCGCAGGCGTTCCCGTGACCTCGGCGGGAACCGGAGGAAGCCCCAGCGGCGGTTCGATGGCCTCAGCTGCGGCGCTGTTGATGCAGCCCATCACAGCGAGAATCGTCAGAAAGCGCGCCAGGCCTCCTCCTTGCGGAGAGGTTGCGACGCATAGTGTCGTGGACGGGGGCGGCGCGACGCTCATTTCACGGCGACCGAGTTGCTCGCGTCCGGAAATTCCATCGCGAGCGTCCGCATGTCGTTCAGCAGGCCTTC
>JAKFXD010000128.1 GCA_021731565.1 Methylocystis sp.
GCATGAGCGCTATCGGCTGATCTATTCGGCGTCGGGCCACATCTACCGCTTTCTGCGGCCGATCGAAGCCTTCATCGCCGACGCCGGGAATGCATTTGCGTCGCGCTTTCGCCGGCCCTCGCTCGAGACGATCCAGCCAACGCCCGCGCCGCGCGCCTTGGCGCTAAGCGCGCTGCAGCCGGCGCGTCGGCTGCTCGTCGACGTAACGGGAACGATCAAGCGCGACGCCGGCACCGGCATTCAGCGCGTCGTCAAGGAAGTGGTACGCGGCCTCTATGGTGGCGAAAGCTTCGACATTCCGGCCATCGCCGTCCGCTGCGCCGGCGGACGCCTGCTGACCGCCAACGGCCTCATCGCCGAGCTTGTCGGCGGCGACGCCGCGCCCGACTCGGCGATCGCCATCGAAGCCGGCGACCGCTTTCTGATGCTTTCCGACAGCTGGAACGCCTTCGACGAACTCGCGCCGATTTTTGAAAAGATTCGCGGCGAGGGCGGCGAGGTCGTCACCTGCATTTTCGATCTTATTCCGGAGCTTTATCCGCACGCCTGCCATGAGGCGACGGTGCCGCGCTATCGCGCCTGGCTGCGCAAGGCGCTGCTCGAAAGCGACAGTTTTTTGGCGATTTCTCGAACCGTGGCCGACGAACTCGCCGACCATGTCGCCGCGCAGGCGCTCCCGCATCGTCCCGGGCTCAAGATCGGCTGGTTCCACTGCGGCTCCGATCTTGCGCTGCGCGCCGGCGCCGCGCCCGATGACAAGTTCAAAGCGGCGGTCGCAGGCGATGCGCCGGTCTTTCTCACCGTCGGCACGATCGAGCCGCGCAAGGGCCAGCGCGTCGCGATCCACGCCTTTGAAGACCTCTGGGCGAATGGGCGCGACATTCGGCTGATCGTCGTCGGGCGGCGCGGCTGGTTTGAAGAGGCGATCGTCGACGAAATTCTCACGCATGGCGAGTTCGGCCGCCGGCTCTTCTGGTTCGACGACGCCGACGACGATGCGCTGTCCTTTCTTTATGATCACGCAGCGGCGCTGATCTTCCCGTCCTATGCGGAAGGCTTCGGTCTTCCGATCGTCGAGGCGGCGCGGCGCGGCCGTCCGGCGATCTGCAGCGACATTCCGGTGTTTCGCGAGGTCGGCGGGTCGGGCGCGCTTTATTTTCGCGTCAATGACGCGAAGGCGCTGGCCGAGACGATCGCCGATTTTCTCGACGGCCGGCGCGCCGGCGACCCGGAGCAGGTCCTGCGCGTCGCCTGGCGCGAGGCGGCGCGGCGCATCGTCGAGATCATCGCCCGCGAAGAGTGGAGCCGGCGCCTGCCGTAAGAACGGCTTCGCGCTGCAACATCGGGATCGCCATTTTCGCGCTCCGCCAAAGCGTGCTAGAGAGGCGCCAATTGGTCGTGCGGCCCGGCCAGCGCCTTCGCGGCGCGCTGGGTCGCACGGCTTTTCGCTTCAATGCGGGCAGGGCTTTCGCCTTCCCAGCGATAAGGGAAACGCTCTCCATGCCGATCAACATTCCTTATCTCAACGAGCAGACGCCGCGGACGGTGCTCAAGATGATCAATCTTGAAGCGTCGCAACTGTCGCTGCCCGATTCGCGCGAATTGATGTTGGGCGCCTTCGGCGCCTATGGCGTGCTCCAGGCGATCGCGCAGGCGTTCAATCATTCGCTGCTCGGCAGCCTGATCTATGGGCTGCTGAGCGCGGCCTTCCTTTACGGCGCGACCCTGGGACTGCTGCGCTTTCTCAAGGAGGACGCAAAGTTTCAGCGCACGGCGACGGGGCTTGCGATCATGGGCGTCATTGGGGCGCTCGCCTATATTATCCTGCACCTCATCTTCGCCATCGCCCTGCCGGAACCGCTGCCGACCGAAAAGCTGCTGCGCTTTCTGCTCTTTCCGATCATCGTCTGGCTGGCGTTCATGTACGCCTTCCTGTTGCGCCATGTGTCGCTGCGCCCGGTGCCGGCCTTCGTGACCGCGGCGCTGTACGTCCTCGTCGTCGAAGTGATCCTGTCGTCGGTCTGCAGATAGCCGCGCCGAACATTTCGGCCGCCGCCTCGCCGCGCATCCATGAATGGGTCGCGCCTGATCGACGGGCCGGCGCCGCGGTGCTAAACACTCCGCCTGCGGCGCGAAGGCGCCAGATTGTCTTTCCTAAATCGGATCATCGCCTCTCATGACCTCATCATTTGACGTGCTGGGAATCGGCAACGCCATCGTCGACACGATCGCCCGCGCCGGGGACGACGATCTCCTTCAGGCGGGGCTGCGCAAAGGCTCGATGACGCTCGTCGACGAAGCGCGCGCCGCCGAGCTTTACGCGGCGATGGGACCGACGACGGTCATTTCCGGCGGCTCGGCCGCAAACACCATGGCCGGCCTCGCCAGCCTCGGCCGCGCCGCGGGATTCGTCGGCAAGGTGAAGGAAGACGACGCCGGGCGCGAATTCGCGCATGACATCCGCAAGGCGGGCGTCGCCTTTGACACGCCCTTCGCGGCCGACGGCGCCGCGACCGCGCGCTGCCTGATTTTCGTGACGCCGGACGGCCAGCGCACGATGAACACTTTTCTTGGCGCCTGTCAGGCGCTCGCGCCAAACGATATCGACGAGGAGACGGTGGCGCGCGCGAAGGTGCTTTACATGGAGGGCTATCTCTGGGACCCGCCGGGCGCGAAGGAAGCGTTTCTCAAGGCGGCGAAAATCTCGCGCGCCAACGGGCGCAAAGTGGCGCTCACATTGTCCGACAGTTTTTGCGTCGATCGCTATCGCGGCGAGTTTCTCGCGCTCATTCGCGATCGGGTCGTCGACATCGTTTTCGCCAATGAGAGCGAATTGCACGCGCTTTATGAAACCGGCGATTTCGACACGGCGCTCGCCGCGCTGCGCGCCGAAGCCGGGCTGCTCGGCGTCGTCACCCGGTCGGAAAAGGGCTGCGTCGTCGCCAATGGCGCGAGCGCGGTCGCCGCGCCTGCCGTTCCGGTCGAGGAGGTGGTCGACACCACCGGCGCCGGCGATCTCTTCGCCGCCGGCTTCCTCGCGGGTTTTACGCAGGACCTGCCGCATGAGCGCAGCGCGATGCTGGGCGCGCTTGCCGCGGCGGAGATCATTTCGCATGTCGGCGCGCGGCCGCAGAAGGATTTGCTGCAGCTCGCCCGCGACACTGGCGTGCTGGAGTGAATGCTGTCTTCCTCGACCCTGAAGGTCGAGCGGCGATTTAGAAGCTGGAGGAACGAAAGATGCGCCTTGTCTCCAAAATCATCCTGGCCGCCTTCGCCGCGGTCGCGAGCCTCGCGATCGCCGTCGACGCCCGCGCCGAAGCGGAGATGACCAAAAGCCTGACCGGCCTTCAATACAAGGATGTGAAGGTTGGAAGCGGCGCGGCCGCTAAGGTCGGCCAGACTGCGGCGGTGCATTACACCGGCTGGCTCTACAACAATGGCGAGAAGGGCAAGAAGTTCGATTCATCGCGCGACCGCGGCCAGCCGTTCGAATTCCCGCTCGGCCACGGCCAGGTGATCAAGGGCTGGGACGAGGGCGTCGAAGGCATGAAGGTCGGCGGCAAACGCACGCTGGTGATTCCGCCCGACCTCGGCTATGGCGCGCGCGGCGCCGGCGGAGCCATCCCGCCGAATTCCTGGCTGATCTTCGACGTGGAGCTGGTGGGCGTGAAGTAACCGTCCGCTGTCGACCGAATAACGCGCCGCCTGCGCATGCGACCGAGGCGGCGCGTCGAAACGCGGTCAATACGAGCAGATTGTATTGTCCGAATTTTGAGCCGCCAGCGTCATGACCCTCTACTGCGGAAAATGTTCGACGTGCGTCTCCGCTGTCCGCCCAAAATATACGGCGCGGCGACCGGAGAAGGACACAACATATCCCGCGCAACCGCCTGCCATGACCTTCGCGCAGAATCCCAAATAGGTATAGCCGGGCGCAGATCGTTGAGCTTCCCGTATGGCGGCCTGCACAGCGTTTATATCGAACGCGGGCGCGATCGGCGCTTCAAGGCGATGCGTCGGAAAAACGACGCTCTCGCCATCCGTCAGGTAATAAGTCGCCGTTGCGCGGCGGAAATCGATTGCGTAGCTCTCAAACCCTGCCTGCATCAGCTTCCCGACGATTTCGGGAAAGCTCATGCTGTTGCTTTCGGCTCCGCGCAGGCAGCTTTCGGCGATTTCCATCTGTTGAGCGTTCATGGCCTCTCCTGGATCACGCTGCATTTGGGCGGAACCGCCCAAATGCAGATGAATTGATCGATTCGAAAAGTTTGGAGCGCGCTCTAAGCGAAAGCCGGTTCCCATTTTCGCGAGTCGCGCTCTATGCGTTGAGCTGAGAGTTCTCAGTCGAGCGGCATTCTCTCTTGGCGACCCCGGAAGGATCCGGCCTGACCGCTCTCCTCCGTCATTCGGCCGTTCGCGTTCGATCGCTGTCAAGCAACCTCGGCTAAATTCGCCTCGTTAAAGCAGCCACGTCGCCAGCAGCGCCAAAGCAATCACGGCGAGCAGGAACCAGCGGTCGGATCGGCGGCGCATTTCCGAAAGCGCGTCGAGCGAGCGGTCCGACAATTCGACGCCTTCCTCCGCCATTTTCGACACGCGCTGGATCGCGAGCTCCGCCTCCGCCAGCGTCTGCGGCAAGCGCGTCGCGAGCTTCGCCAGTTCCGTGAGGCTCCTGCCCGCGTCCTCGACTTTCGCCTTCACACCGAGATTTTCCTCGATCCAGGCGCGCACCACCGGATCGCAGGTCTTCCATATGTCGAGCGTCGGATCGAAGGCGCGGGCGACGCCCTCGGCGACGACCATGGTTTTTTGCAACAGCACCAGTTCGGTGCGGGTGCGCATGTCGAACAGCGCGGTCACTTCGAAGAGCAGGGTCAAGAGACGCGCCATCGAAATATCGGCGGCGTTGATCGTATGCATCGGTTCGCCGATGGCGCGCAGCGCCTGCGCGAATTCTTCAATCGAATGGCTGGCGGGAACATACCCCGCCTCGAAATGAACCACGGCGACGCGCTTATAGTCGCGAATGATGAAGCCATAGAGGATTTCGGCGAGGAACCGGCGCTCCTTCAGGCCCAGCCGGCCCATGATGCCGAAGTCGATGGCGACGAGTCTTCCCTTCTTGTCGACGAAGAGATTGCCCTGATGCATGTCGGCGTGAAAAAAGCCGTCGCGCATCGCGTGACGCAGGAAGGACTGCAGCACATTGCGGCCGATCGCCTTGAGATCATGGCCCTCGGCCGCGACCCGCTCCATATCCGATAAGGGAACGCCGTCGATCCATTCGAGCGTCAGCACTTCCCGGTCGGTGCGGCTCCAGTCGACGGCCGGCACATGCATCTCGGGATCGCCGGCGACATTGTCGGCGAATTCCGAGGCCGCCGCGGCTTCGAGACGAAAGTCGGTTTCGAGCCTCACCGTGCGCGCGAGCGTATCGACGACCTCGATCATCCGCAGCCGGCGCGCCTCGGAGGAATAGCGCTCGGCGAGGCGCGCGATCCGATACATGTCGCGCAGATCCACGGCGAATTGGCCTTCGATGCCGGGCCGCAGGACTTTCACCGCGACCTTGCGCAGGCCGTCTTCATATCGCGCCTCGGCGACATGCACCTGGGCGACGGAGGCGGCGGCGACAGGCTCGCCGAAGGAGACGAAGAGTTCGTCGATTCTTCTGCCCAGCGCCTTTTCGATGATGGCGACCGCCTTGTCGCGGCCGAAGGGCTCCATCCGGTCCTGCAGCGCGGTGAGCGCGTCGGCGATTTCGCCGCCGACGATGTCCGGCCGCGTCGCAAGAAACTGGCCGAGCTTCACGTAAGATGGGCCGATCTGCGCCAGCGCGCGCACCAGCGCCTTGCCGGCGCCGTCCCGCTTGCCGCCGGCGAAGAGATTGGCGACGCGCACCAGCGGCGCCGCGGCCGGCGGCAGAAGCGCGGGATCGACAAGCGCGAAGACGCCTTCGCGCGCCATGATGTAGCCGGCGCGCGCCAGACGATAGAAATGACTGACGCCGAGTATCACGAATGCCGCCGCTCTTTAAAGATCAGCTTTTCCAGCCGGAATGGATCGCCACCACGCCGCCGGTCAGCCGCTCATAGCCGGTGCGGCGAAAGCCCGCCCTGCGGATCATCCGTTCGAATTCCTCGGCGCTGGGGAATTTGCGGATCGATTCGACGAGATAGCGGTAGGGCTCGGAATCCCCGGCGACGAATTTGCCGATCGTCGGAATGACGTTGAACGAATAGGCCTCATAAAGCTTGTCGAGCCCCGGCACCGCGACCTGCGAAAACTCGAGGCACAGGAAACGGCCGCCGGGCTTCAGCACGCGATGGGCTTCGGCAAGAGCGACATCGATGCGCGGCACGTTGCGAATGCCGAAAGCGACCGTGTAGCTGTCGAAATGCGCGTCGGGAAAGGGCAGCGATTCGGCGTTGGCCTGCACGAATTCGACGCCGGAAAGCCCGCGCTCGCGCGCCCGGTCCTTGCCGACCTCGAGCATCTCGCCATTGATGTCGAGCACGACGATTTCGGCGTCATGCGCCGCGCCGGCGGCGATGCGAAAGGCGATGTCGCCCGTGCCGCCGGCCACGTCGAGATGGCGAAACCCGCTGCGCCCGCGCGCATTGACCTTGGCGGCGAGCGTGTCCTTCCACAGCCGGTGCATGCCGCCCGACATGAGGTCGTTCATGATGTCGTAGCGCCGTGCGACCTTATGAAAGACGTCGTCGACGAGGCCCTGTTTCTCGTTCAAGGGGACTTCGGAATAGCCGAAATGGGTCGAGCCCTCTCGCTCGGAACTTCGATCAATCATCAGGCGCTCGGGTGACGAGG
>JAKFXD010000090.1 GCA_021731565.1 Methylocystis sp.
GGCGCTCTGAGGAAGAGTCCCACGGTCAGCGCCACGCCGACCACGATGACGAAAATGCGCAGCAGCTTTTCATCGATGCGATGGATGAGGAGCCCGCCGGCGATCCCGCCGATCGTCGCGCCGGCGCTCGCCACCAGCGCCTGCGGCCAGTGCAAATCCGGCGAGAACAGGAAGATGGCGACGGCCGAGGCGTTCATCACGCCCGCCAGAACATTTTTCGTGGCGCTGGCGATGCGCACGCCCTGCCCCGCCATGGTCAGCGCGGCGACCATCAGAAAGCCGATGCCGCCGCCGAAATAGCCGCCGTAGATCGAAATGAGAAATTGCGCGAAGGCTGCGCCCGGCGCGCTAAGATGGCTATGGGTATCGCCCGGCTTGCGAAAGAAACTGCCCCAGGCGAACACCACGGTGGCAAACAGCACGAGCCATGGCACGAGTTGCGCGAAGAGCCCGCGCGGCGTCGCCAGCAACACCGCGGCGCCGATGGCGCCGCCGATGATGCTGATCGCGAACAGCATGCGCAGCGACAGCCCGTTGGCGCTCCTGGCCAGTTTGCGGCCGGTCCAGCCGGTGGCGACCTGGGCCGGAAACAGCGCCACGCAGGAGGTGACATTGGCCGCGAGCGCGTCCATTCCGGTCAGCATCAGCGTCGGAAGCGTGAGAAACGAGCCGCCGCCGGCAAGCGCATTCTGCGCGCCCGCCCAGGTCGCCACCGCGAACAGCAGAATGAAAGCCATGCGCGCCTATGTCAGGTCGCACGGTTCAAATCAAGCGGGCCGACTCCATCATCAGACCGTCCGCCAGTATACGGATGAGCTTTTCCAGCTGCTCGTCCAGGAGCTTCGGCGGCGTCTCGGCGATCTTCTCCTCAAGCCCGAGCGAAACGACGCCATGCACGGCCGAGAATAGCGTTCGCGCGAAAGCCGCGCGGGCGAGGTGGCCCGTTCCCGGCAGGAGCCGCGAGAGCGGCGCGTCCAGCCGGTTGAACAGGCGGTTGCGCGCGTCGACATACCATTGCGGGGGCGCCGCCCCCGGCGGCAGGCGATGTTCGAACAGCGCACGCCAGCTCGGCTCTTCCGCTCTCGCGAAATTCAGATAGGTCCGCGCCATGACCTGCAGCGCCTGTTCGGCCTCGGCGTCGCCCAACGCTCGATCGAGCGCGATCTCCAGCCGCGCCAAGGTGCGGGCGTTGACGCGCAGCACCAGTTCGTCGAGGTCGTCGAAGGCGGTATAGATGCCGCCGAGCGCGCAGCCGGCCGCCGTCGCGAGATCGCGCGCCTTAAGGCCCGCAAGGCCCTGCGACGCGATCGCTTCCTGCGCCGCTTCGATCAGCCGCTCGCGCAATTGAGTTCGGCGGTCGGAGCCCGTCTCGGTCGTTTTCTCGTTCAATTGGCCGCCTCCCAGCTCGATTTTGAACATAGTTCATTTTTTGATTGACGGCAGAGCGAAAGCGCTGCATTCTTCATTATGAACGTAGTTCATGGCAAAAAGCTGGCCTTCGACGCCCATTGCAACGCGCCGGACTTGACCGATCCTTAAGGGTCATCGGAGAAAGTCCCGGCGCCTCTCCCGGAAGTTCCGACATGACGCATTCGCTTCTTGCTTCGCGGCGCTTCGCGCCGTTGTTCTGGCGTCAGTTCCTTGCGGCCTTCAACGACAATTTCATCAAGAACGCCCTGGTGCTCTTGATCCTGGCGCATATGGCGGAGAGCGGCGCGTCGCTCGTCACGCTCGCCGGCGCCGCCTTCATCGCCCCCTTCTTTCTTTTCTCGGCGATCGGCGGCGAATTCGCCGACAAATATGACAAGGCGCGCGTGACGCGTTGGCTGAGCGTCGCGGATATCGCCGTCGCCGCCCTGTCGGCGGCCGGCTTTTTGTTCGCCAGTCTGCCGACGCTGTTTGGCGCGCTCATTCTCTTCGGCGTGACGGGCGCGCTGTTTGGCCCGGTGAAATACGGCATCCTGCCCGACCATCTGACGCGCGAGGAGCTTCCGGCCGGCAATGCGCTTGTCGAGAGCGCGACCTTCTTCGCGATTCTGGCCGGCACGATCGCCGGCGGCGCGGCGCTCCATGCGGGCGACGGCGCCATTCTCGCCGCCGGCGTGATGGCCGTCGCTGTGCTCGCGCTCGGCGCGGCCTGGCTCATTCCGCCGACGGAGCGCGCCGATCCGGATCTGACGATCGACGCCAACGTCCTGCGCTCGACCTATCGATTGCTGCGTCATCTGCGCGCTCAAAGGGAGTTGCGGCGCCTCGCGATCGTCACGAGCCTGTTCTGGCTGTTCGGCTCGATCGCCATGTCGCTCGCGCCTTCGCTGATCACGCAGATTCTGCACGGCGCGGAAATCGTCGTTAGCGTGCATCTGGCGCTGTTCGCCATCGGCATCGCCGCGGGTTCCGGGCTCGCCGCCTTCCTGCTCAAGGGCAAGATCGTGCTGCTGCCATCCGCCGCCGGCGCCGCGCTCGTCGCCTTCGGGTCGGCCGATCTTGGCGTTGCGCTACTCCTTTCGCCGGCGCCTGCGGCGGCCGTGGCGCTGGCGCCGGAGGCCTATTTCGCTCAACCGCTCGCCTGGCGCGTCGCGATCGATTTTCTCATTCTCGCCGTCGCGGGCGGCCTGATGATCGTGCCGTCCTTTGCCGCCATTCAGGCGCGGAGCGCGCCGCAGGAGCGCGCCCGCACCATCGCCGCGGTCAATGTGCAGAACGCCGCATTCATGGCGCTCGGCGGCGTCGGCGTGGCGGCGCTGCAGAGCCTCGGCATTTCGTTCTCGGCGCTCTTGATCGGTCTGGCGGTCGTCGCGCTTGCCGCGTCGATCTGGATCGTGAAGGCGGTCGTCACATCCCCGTTCCAGGATCTGCTCTCGATTATTTTTCGCGCCTTCTACCGTCTCGAAGCAAAGGGCCTCGAGAATTTCGACAAGGCCGGACCCAATCCGATCGTCGCGCTCAATCATGTGAGCTTTCTCGACGCCGCGGCGATTCTCGCGGTCATGCCGAAGGCCCCGGTCTTCGCCATCGACCGGGAGATTTCGCAAAAGTGGTGGGTGAAGCCGTTTCTCAAATGGGTCCGCGCGATCCCGCTCGATCCGGCGAATCCCTTCGGCGCGCGGGCGCTCATCCATGCCGTCAGGGAGGGAAATCCGCTCGTCATCTTTCCGGAAGGCAGGCTGACGGTCACCGGCAGCCTGATGAAAGTCTATGACGGCGCCGGGCTGATCGCGGAGAAATCCGGCGCGATGATCGTCCCGGTGCGCATCGACGGCGCCGAAGCGACGATGTTCTCCCGGCTGACCCGCGAACAGGCGCGCCGGCGCTGGTTCCCGAAATTCACGCTCACCGCGCTCCAACCCGTCCGCCTTTCCATCGACGATGCGCTGAAAGGCAAGGCGCGGCGCATCGCGGCGGGCGCCGCGCTCTATCAGATCATGTCGGACCTCGTCTTCCGCACGACCAATGTCGACCGCACGCTTTTCGCAGCCGTGGTCGAAGCGGCGCGCGAACACGGGCTGTCGCGCGGCGCGCTCGAAGACCCGGTCGCCGGCAGGCTCAGCTATCGCAGGCTGCTGATCGGAACGCGCGCGCTCGCCGGCAAGATCGCGACGATCGGCAATCCGGGCGACGTCATCGGACTGATGCTGCCGAACGCCAATGGCGCGGGCGTCGCGTTCCTCGCGGTCATTTCGGCCGGCCGCGCGCCGGCGATGATCAATTTCACCGCCGGCGCCGCGAATATTCTTTCGGGCTGCGAAGCGGCGCAGGCGAAAACGATTCTGACGTCCCGCGGCTTCATCGAGAAAGCCAGGCTCGAAAAGCTCGTCGCCGCGCTCGAAGAGAAGGTCGCGATCGTTTATCTCGAAGACATCCGCGCGCGCATCTCATTTGCCGACAAATTCGACGCCTTTCGCCGATTCCGCCAGCCGGTCGTCGCCCGCAATCCCTGCGATATGGCGACGATCCTCTTCACCTCGGGTTCGGAAGGCGCGCCGAAAGGCGTGGCGCTGTCGCACAGGAACATGCTCGCCAATGCGGCGCAGGCGGCGGCGCGCATCGACTTCGGACGCAAGGACAAGGTCTTCAACGTGCTGCCGATGTTTCACTCCTTCGGACTGACGGTCGGCTTTACGCTCCCGATCATCTCCGGCGTTCCGATCTATCTCTATCCCTCGCCTTTGCACTACCGCATCGTGCCGGAACTGGTTTACGGCTCGAACGCCACGATCCTGTTCGGCACCGACACGTTTCTCGCCGGCTACGCCCGCGCGGCGCACGCTTATGATTTTCGCTCGATCCGCTATGTCGTCGCCGGCGCGGAGCCGGTGAAGCAAGCGACGCGCGATATGTGGCTGGAGAAATTTGGCGTGCGCATTCTCGAAGGCTACGGCGTGACCGAAGCAGCGCCGGTGCTCGCGCTCAACACGCCGATGTTCAACAAATTCGGCTCGGTCGGACGGCTGATGCCGGGCGTTGAACATCGGCTCGAACCGGTTCCCGGCGTCGAGGGCGGAAGACTGCTGGTGCGCGGACCCAATATCATGATGGGCTATCTCAAGATCGATGATCCCGGCGTGGCGCAGCCCCCGGAAAACGGCTGGCATGACACCGGCGACATCGTCGCGATCGACGCGGAGGGCTATGTGACGATCAAGGGACGGGCGAAACGCTTCGCCAAGATCGGCGGCGAGATGGTCTCTCTTGCCGCGATCGAACTGCTGGCGGCGGAACTCTGGCCCGACGCCATGTCGGCGGCGGCGACCGAGATCGATCCGCGCAAGGGCGAGCGAATCCTTCTCGTCACGCAGAAGAAGGATGCGACCCGCGCCGATTTTCAGAGCTACGCCAAATCGAAAGGCGCGTCCGATCTGATGATCCCGGCTGAAATCATGATCGTCGAAGAAGTGCCGCTGCTGGGGTCCGGCAAGATCGACTTCGCCGCCGTGACAAAGCTGGCGCGCGAGCGCGGGCGCTATATTCTGCCCAACCCGCGCCTGCCGAACGGTCTGCACGGACGCATCGACGGGAACGCCGCGATATCGGGGTGAACGCAGGGCGTCACGGTAGTGAACGTCGAGCGCGGCGCAACTCCCGCTTTTTCGCGCCATGCGCTATAGCGCGCCATGGACCTCGCGCTTCTCGCTCTTTTCGCCTCGCTCGTCACCGCCATCTGCCAGTCCGTCACCGATCTCGGCACCAAGGCCGCGACGCGAACGGCGGACGATCGCGCCATTCTCGCCACGCAATGGGTCGCCGGCGCGCTGCTGCTGATTGTGGCTTGCTTCGTCCTCTATCCGGGGCTTCTCGTCGCCCCGCGCGAGACTCTCGCGTCGCTGACCAAGCCCGGATTCTGGACGCTGCTCGTCTGGTCGGGCGCGCTCAATGTCGTCGCCTATGTGCTGTACATCCGCGCCTTTCGCCTCTCCGACGCGTCGCTGGTGGCGCCGCTCGTCCTGCTCACGCCCGTGCTGATGCTGTTCACCTCGCCGATCATGACGGGCGAACACGCGCCGCCCATGGGCGTCTTCGGCGTGCTGTTCACCGTGCTCGGCGTCGGCTTGCTCGACGCCGACCGGGCAAACGGGCGCCGCTTCAATTTTCATGTCTTCGCGCGCGACAAAGGCGCGCGGATGATGATCGGCACCGCGGTGATCTGGAGCGTCACCGCCAACATCGACAAGCTCGGCGTCAGGGCGTCGACGCCGCTCGTCTGGATAACCGCGGTGACGATCGTCATTTCGCTGTGCGCCCTGCTCTACTGGTTCGCCGGGCGGCGCGCCGCGCCAAGCCTGTTTCAGTTGCGCTACGCAATCGGCGCGGGTTCGGCGATGGCCTTCGGCAATACTTTGCAGATGTGGGCGCTGACTGTGCTGTTCACGCCCTATGTGATCGCCATCAAGAGATTGTCGGCGCTCTTTACCGTGCTCGCGAGCGGACGTGTGCTGAAGGAGGAGACGGGCGGCAGATTGCTCGGCGCGGCGGTGATGCTCGTGGGCGCCGTGATGATCGCGCTGGCAAGGGAGTGAGACTCAATAATGATAACGGCACTGCGCGACAAACAAGGCAGCCGTCCTCGACGAGATAACGAGGCGATGCTCCCGATCTCGACGAGCCGAACCGGCGCATCCTCTTTCAGATTTCCGACCACGTAGCGGCGCCGTCAAACCCGCGCCAGATGGGACTGGACGTAGACCTCGGCGAGAGGGAGGTCGAGGCCGATCGAAGCCAGATGGAGGACGCCCGGCGCGTCGACGACCTCGGGGTTTTCCGGCCACTCGCCATTCGCGTTCCGACGCAGCAGTTCGGCTTTCATGCGCGTGGAGTGCACGATCAATATTTCGACGACGCTCGGCAGCGAGGCGTAATGTGGAACGTTGTCCCATGTGTCATTGGCGTTGCCGGGCGAAAGCACTTCGATCAGCAGGACCGGATCGGGCATTGTCAGTATGCCGGGCGCGTTGGGCGCGCAGGTCACGCCGAGGTCGGGAACGCGGAAATTCCAGTCCGCGCGAAGGCGCGGCTGCACGCCCGGCGTAACATTGATCCGGCAGCCGGGGCGGTTCTCCCGCAGATGCAAGCCGATCGCGATCGCGAGATTCGACTGGATGAGGCCGTGCGTGTCGTTCGGCGGCGCCATCGCGCGCAAGACGCCGTCGACGAGTTCATAACGCGCATTGGTTCCGTCGCCGGGCCATTCGAAAAAATCGGCGACCGTCATCAATGGCGGAAGCTTGACTTGGGCGCCGGTCATAAGGTTCTACCTGTTGTGAGCG
>JAKFXD010000033.1 GCA_021731565.1 Methylocystis sp.
TCGAGCCACGCCTGCGCCGACAGCACGGCGCCTTCGATTTTTGCGCGATTGCGCACGATTGCGTCATTGCGCATCAGCGCGGCGATTCGCCTTTGATCGAAGCGCGCCACCTTTTCCGGTTCGAACCCGGCGAAGGCGGCGCGAAAAGCCTCGCGCTTGCGCAGAATCGTGATCCAGGACAGGCCGGCCTGGAAGCCGTCGAGCGTGAGCTTTTCGAAGAGCGCCCGGCTGTCGCGCTCGGGTCGTCCCCATTCATTGTCGTGATAGTCGAGATAAAGCGGATCGACGCCCGGCCACGGACAGCGCTTCACGCCGTCGCTATGGGACACGACCTCAAGGTCGCGCCAGCTTGCCGGCTGTTCCCGGACGCTCGCCAAGACTGCATCCTCGATAAGGCGGACGAAACGCGCCGCGCCGCGGCTTTATCGCCCGTTCGGATTGCGTTCACAACCAAGTTGGGACTATCGTCGCGGCGGCGGACGCAGATGGCGCGCGTCCTGCTTTGTCGCCCTCGCAATCACTGCGGCTCAGTTCGCGCCGTCCATCGATGGAGATTTATATGGGGATCGCTGTTTCTCACGCCGCGGCCGGGCTTTTCGCCCTCGCCGCCGGCGTGGTCGCCGGTTCGGAGGCGGCCTATGCGCAGGCCAATGTGTTGAAGGAATGCGGATCGCAATATCAGGCCGCCAAGGCCGCCAATGAGCTCGCCGGGCAGAGCTGGCAGGATTTTTTGAAGGCCTGTCGCGCGCGGCTGGCGGAGCAGGCCAAGCCCGCCGAAGAGCAGCCGGCCGAAGCCAAGCCGGCCGAAGCGAAGCCCGAGACGCCGCCGCCCGCCGCCGCCGAGGCGCCGCCCGCGGCCAAGCCCGCCGAACCTGCGCCGCCGCCTGTCACCGAGGCCAAGCCGCCCAAGGAGGCGCCTGCGAAGGAGGCGGCCAAGCCGGCGGCGGACTCGCAAACCGCATTGCGCGAGCGGCAGAAGAAATGCGCCGCCGAATGGAAGACGAAAAAAGCCGAGCTCAAAAAGGCCGGTTCGAAAATGACCTGGCCGAAATATTGGAGCGACTGCAACAAGCGGCTTAAGGCCGCCGGCGAATAAAGCCCGATCAGGCCAGCCAAAAGCCCGACGGCTCCGCTGTCGGGTTTTTCGTGCGCTCTTGCTCGGCGGCGAGGCTCATGGCAAAGCCTCATGCCGAAGGAACGAAACCAACCGACAAACGAGGGCGCGCTTGGATAAGGCCGAGTTGCAAAAATTGCAGTCCTTCCTGCGCCGCTCGCTCGGCAATGACGGCATTCGCGTCGTTGCGGATCCGAAAAATCCCGACGATGCGGCGGTGCATTTCGGCGAACGCAAGATCGCTTCGATCTGCGTCGACGACGAAGACGGCGATCGTTCCTTCGCCTTCGAGATGAAAATCCCCGTCGGACGCGAGGCGCTGCAATCCTATTTGCGCAAGCTGTTCGAGAATGACCGACTGTCGATCTCGGCGCGCGGGCGCAAGACCGATTCCGTCGAACTCAACGCCGATGGCGAATTTCTCGGAGTCATCTCGGCCGACGATCCGAAGCTCTCGAGCTTCACGCTGCAGATCGCCATTCTCGATTTCGATCTCGAAGATGAATGAGCGCGGCGCTAGATCACGCTGCGTTTAGGCAGAATCGCCTAAACGCAGACAACGTGATCGATTAAAAAAGTTTAGAGCGCGCTCTATGCGCTCTAGTCGCCCGCCCTTGATCGCCGCTCATTCGCTATGCGCGCGTTAAAATCCCGGCAGTCGAAGCTCGGCGCGCAAACCGCCGCCCGGACTGTCGTCGAGGCGCAGCCAGCCGCCATAGGCCGCGGCGAGATCGACGACGATCGATAGGCCGAGGCCCGATCCAGGCTTGGTTTCGTCGAGCCGCCGGCCGCGTTGCGTCGCCGCCGCGCGAAGGTGTTGCGCAAGCCCCGGTCCGTCGTCGTCGATGGTGACGCGCAGCGCCGGTCGCGACGCGTCGCCGTCGACTGAAACTTCGATCGTCACGCTGCTCTTCGCCCATTTGCCGGCGTTGTCGAGCAGATTGCCGATCATTTCCTCAAGGTCCTGTCGCTCGCCAAGAAAGCGCAGACGCGGATCGGCGCCGCCGGAAAAGATCACGCCCTTGTCGCCATAGATTTTGCTGAAGGCGCGCAGCAACGCCTCGATCGACGGCGCGACCGGAGTCGCCGCGCCGAGCGCGCCCCCACGCGCGGCGGCGCGGGCGCGATCGAGATAGAAGGAAATCTGGTCGCGCATGATCCGCGCCTGCTCCTGCACCTTCTGCGCGAGCTGTCCCGGCGCGGAGTCGGCTTCGTTGACGATGACGGAGAGCGGCGTCTTCAGCGCATGGGCAAGGTTGCCGACCTGGGTGCGGGCGCGTTCGAGAATCTCGCGATTAGCGCTGATGAGCAGATTGAGTTCGTCGGCGAGCGGCGCGACTTCGCTCGGATATCTGCCCATGATGCGATCCCACTCGCCGCGGCGGATCGATGCGAGTTCGCGCTGCAACTGCCGCAGGGGACGTAAGCCGAAGCGGACCTGAAACGCGGCGCCGATGGCGAGCGCGATGGCGAGCGCGGCGAAGGCGACGATCAAGGCGAAGCGGAATCGCGCGATCTGCTCTTCCATTTCTTCGCCGCTGCCGGCGACCTGCACGAGATAGATGCCAACGTCGCCGACATCGATGATGCGCTCGACGATGCGCAAGCGGCGCCCGTCGGGTCCCTGCGCATAGCCGCGACGAAATCCGCCGATTTCCGCGGCGACGCCAAGGTCCGAGAGTTTCGGCAGCGTTCCGGCGAAGAGCGACCGCGAGGCTTTTATTTCATGCGATTTGTCGTCGAGCCGCGTGATCTGCCAATACCAGCCCGAACCCGGCAGTTCGAATTGAGGATCGCCGAGCTGGCCGGGGCCGGTGCGTCCCTCCTGGCCGGATTCGGAGACGTCGGCGACGATGGCGCGCAGATAGACGTCGAGGCGCCGCTCGAAAACTTCCTCGGCCTCGCTTCGGTAATAGGCGGTGAGAAGAATGCTGGCGACGAGCAGGACGACGAGGCTCATCGCCGCCGCCGTCAGAAAGAGGCGCGCGGCGATAGTGCGAAAGGAGCCGATCGCCAGACGCATGGCTAACGCCTGACGCCGGCGTCCTTTGCCGGCGCGGCCGCCATATAGCCCAGTCCACGCACGGTCTGGATCAGGTCGACGCCGAGCTTCTTGCGCAGCCTGCCGACGAAGACTTCGATCGTGTTGGAGTCGCGATCGAAATCCTGATCGTATAAATGTTCGATGATCTCGCTGCGCGACACGACGCGTCCACTGTGATGCATCAGATAGGCGAGCAGCCGGTATTCATGAGAAGTGAGCTTCACCGGCGCGCCATCGACGACGACGCGGCCGGCCTTGGTGTCGAGCCGGACCGCGCCGCAGACGATCTCATTCGTCGCGTGGCCGGTGGCGCGGCGCAGCAGGGCGCGGATGCGCGCCAGCACTTCCTCCATATGAAACGGCTTGGCGACATAATCGTCGGCGCCGGCGTCGAAGCCCTGCACCTTGTCGCTCCAGCGGTCGCGGGCGGTCAGGATCAGCACCGGCATGTCGCGTCCGGCCGCGCGCCATTCTTCGAGAATGGTCACGCCGTCCTTCTTCGGCAGGCCGATGTCGAGAACGACGGCGTCGTAAGGCTCGGTCTCGCCGAGATGCCAGCCTTCCTCGCCGTCGAAGGCGCGGTCCACGGCGTAGCCCGATTGTTCGAGCGCGCGAACGATCTGGCGGTTCAAATCCTTGTCGTCTTCAACGACGAGCAGCCGCAATGCGTCCTCCCTGCATGATTGAGGCTCAGTCGCCTAAAGCGCCGGAATGCGTTCGGCCGCTGAAGGCGTCGACATGAATTTTGACGATGTGGCCGTCGCGGCGCAGCAGGCTGATCTCATAGATAAGTCCTTCGTCCACCTGACACAGCCTCGCGCCAAGCGGTTCGCCTTGCAGTCGCAGGGCCGCCTCACGCATGCTGCGGAACGGATCGGCGAGCTTATGCGCTTCGATTTTGCCGCGCGCCTGCGCCATGGTGAAACATTGCATATGCGCGGGCGGCCCTTCGGCGCGAGCCGAGCATGCCGCGGCGGCCGTCGCCGCGAGGGCGGCGACGGCGAGCGCGCGTCTTTCAAAACATCCGGCGGCCGGCATACGCCTCTCCCCGCCGCATATTCGGCCGAAAGCCATGAACGCGCAATGAATAGTCGCGTCCCCGCCGGGCTCAGCTTCCGGAGGCGCGGCAGGCGTCTCGCGTTTTCTTGTAATCGACGATCATCGCGGCGAGAGGCGAGTCCTTGGGCAGGGCGCGCAACTGCTTCGCCGCGATTTTCTGCTCGTCAAGCGAATAGGCGACGAGCGGCGGACAGCCGCCGCTCGTCGACCTGCACGCGGCAAGAGCGATGCTAAAACCGACCAAGATCGAGATCTTGCGAAACATCTTCGACGCTCCTGCGCTCAACCATGATATCCGCCTGCCGCTTCGCGGCCTCCAGATCCGCTTCGTCGCGGCGCGCCTTTTCCTTGTCGCCGCCGCCGGCGACGAGGCGTGCGAGCATGGCGCGTCCGAGCGCATAGAAGACCACGCCGGCGACGACGACGAGACCGACTTCGGTCAGCTTCGACATGTCAGGCGGTTCCTGGCGGCGTCGAGGTGATGCTGCGCATGATCGCCATCAGCGCCGCCGATCCGAGGGCGACGGCGCCCGCTTTCGGATCGTCGAGGAAGGCGATCCAGTCGGTGGCGGCGAGCGCGCCGAAAACAGCGACGAGTCCTGCCGCGATGTAAGTGCGATAACCCTGCATGCTGAGTTTCCTTTCGTGATGCCGGAAAGCCGCCGGCGCGGTTTCACTTTCGGCCGAGGACTCGCGACACGAACGAGTCCATGGCGAAGGCGGGGCCGGGATCGCGCTTGCGAGTCGGCGCGATGTCGTCGTGACCGGCGATTTCGGCGATGCCATAGGTCTGGCAGAGCGCTTTCGCGATATCCACGGCGGCCGAAATCTGCGCGGCGGGATAGATCATCCAGGGCTTCTGCGCGCCTCTGTCCAATTTGTGCGCGAGCATCGCCACCTGACTTGCCGGCACGCTTCTTCCGTTGACGTCGGCGAATTTTCCATTGGCGAGCTTCGTCAACGGTCCGGGATTCGTGAGCTCGATGCCGATCGAAAATGAGTTGCAGTTCGAGCGCCGCTTCCAAATGCTTTTTCCGGCATGCCATGCGACACGATTGAAAGGCGCGAGCTGCGTCGCCGTTCCGTCGAGATCGATCACGAGATGCGCGGAGGCTTTCGCGTTCGGATTGCACAGCCAGGAGATCGCGCCCTTCGCCGATTGGGACGCGGTGTAATGCATGATCAGCAGCGAGGGTTTCAGAACGCCGCTGACGTTTGGCGTCGGCTTTTGCGCGACAGGCTTGTCGTCCAGATGCAGGACGTGATTCTTCACGGCGAAGGCCATGGGCCGACTCCTTCCGGTTTGGTCGAATGGGTTGCTTGTTGACGCGTGCGGTCATCGACCGCGCGCATCGGCGAACGCGGAACGCTTCTCGGCTCGATGCGAGTCAAAAAGAGCGCCGCGGATTTTTCGTCAGCGACGCTCGCCGGCGGCGCGCTTAACTCAGAAGAATTCGAAAATCAGGGCGTAGCCGCCGCCGCCGCCTCCGCCCGCGCCGGAATTGGCGCCGTTCTGCGAGGCGCCGCCGCCTCCGCCGCCGCCGCCGCCGAGCCCGCCGGCCCCGCCGGCGCCCGGCGCCGTCAGATGGGAAGCGCCGCCGCCGCCGCCCGAGCCGGCCTGCTCGATCGGCCCCGCGCCGCCGGTCCACGAGGAGCCCGCGCCGCCGTTCGCGGCGCCGCCGGCTATTCCCGCCGCGCCGAAAACAGGCGTGCCTCCGACGTAAACGACGCCGCCGACTCCGCCGTTGACGACGGCGTTGGCTGCTGTGATGCCGCCGCCGGCGCCGCCCCCGGAGGCGCCCTGATAGAGACAGGACCCGCCGGCGCCGGCCACCGCCGCGGCGCTACATCCGCCTCCTCCAGACCCGCCGAAAAAGTGCGAGCCGCCGCCCCCGGGCGCGCCGGAGCCTCCCGTCCCAATGCCAAACGAGCCGGCGCCGCCTGTCCCGGCGGCGCCGCTGAGACCTGAAGAGGCGGAGCTGCCAGCGCCGCCGCCGCCGGAGCCGGCGCCGATCTGGCCGCCTGCGCCGCCGCCGCCGCCGCCCGCGAAGAGCAGCGATCCGAAACTGGTGGCGCCGCCCGCGGCGCCGTTGTTGCCGTTCGAGGAATTCGCGGTCTGCGCCGCGCCGCCCGCGCCGCCCGCGCCGATCGTGATCGACTTGGAGGCGCCGATCTGGGCGGCGGTAAACCGTCCCCAGGCCAGCCCGCCTGCGCCGCCTCCGGCGCCGCCTGACGCCGCGGCCCCGGACGCCGTCCTCGCCCCCGAGCCGCCGCCCCCGCCGGCGCCGAACAGCCGCGCTTCGGCGAAGCGCAGCCCGGGCGTCGGCGTGTAGGTTCCGCTCGACGCGAAGACGCGGACCTTGGTCGGGCCGCCGCTCGGAAAGGCGACTTCGCCAGTCGTCCTGTCGACCAGCACCGCTTCCTTCCATGCCGCGCCGTCGGCCGAGACTTTGACGTGAAAATTATCGTCGCCGGTTAGTCCGGTCTCGGCGCGCGCCGAATAGTTCGACTGATAAAGCTGCGAGACTGTT
>JAKFXD010000140.1 GCA_021731565.1 Methylocystis sp.
GCGACCTGGAAGATCGGCGCCTCCTCGTCCTTGTTAATCGCGACGATGACCTTCGAATCCTTCATGCCCGCGAGATGCTGGATCGCCCCCGAAATCCCGGCGGCGATATAAAGATCCGGCGCGACCGCCTTTCCGGTCTGGCCGACCTGCAGATCATTGGGCGCGTAGCCGGCGTCGACGGCGGCGCGGGAGGCGCCGATCGCGGCGTTGAGCCGCGTCGCGACGGGATCGAGCACTTTTTGAAAATTCTCCGCCGAGCCGAGCGCGCGGCCCCCGGAGAGAATAATCCGCGCCGAGGTGAGCTCGGGCCGCTCGGATTTCGCCAGCTCTTCGCTCTTGAAGGCGGAAACGCCGGGGTCGGCCGACGCGGCGATCGCCTCGACCGGCGCCGACCCGCCTTCCGGCGCCGCCGCGAAGGCCGTGGTGCGCACCGTGATAACTTTCTTTGCGTCCTTCGCGCGCACGGTCTGGATCGCGTTGCCGGCATAGATCGGCCGCTCGAAAGTGTCGGCGGAAACGACTTTGATAATGTCCGAGACCTGCATCACGTCGAGCAGCGCCGCGACCCGCGGCAGCACGTTTTTCGTCGCCGAGGTCGACGGCGCGATGATGACGTCATAAGCGCCGGCGAGCGAGACGATCAGCGCGGCGACCGTCTCGGCCAGGACATGATCGAGCGAGGCGTCTTCGGCAACGAGAACCTTCTCGACGCCGGCGAGCTTGGCCGCCTGCTCGGCAGCGCCCTTCAGCCCAGGACCGGCGACGAGAATGTGAATCGGTCCGCCGATCTCCTTGGCGGCGGTGAGCGCCTTGGCGGTGGCCGGCGCAAGCGCGCCATTGGCGGTTTCGGCGAGAAGCAGAATCGTCATCGTCAAATCACTCCCGCTTCCTTGAGCTTGCCGACGAGTTCGACCACCGAGCCGACCTTGACGCCGGCCTTGCGCTTCGCGGGCTCGGCGGTCTTCAAGACTTCGAGCCGCGGCGCAATGTCGACGCCATAGTCGGCGGGCGACTTCACCGCGACCTCTTTCTTCTTCGCCTTGATGATATTGGGCAGCGAGGCGTAGCGCGGCTCGTTCAAGCGCAAATCCGTGGTGACGACCGCCGGCAGTTTCAGGCTGACGGTCTGCAGCCCGCCGTCGATCTCGCGCGTTACGTCGACGGCGCCGTCCGCCATCTCGACCTTCGACGCGAAGGCGCCCTGACCCCAGCCGAGCAGCGCGGCGAGCATCTGGCCGGTCTGATTGCAGTCGTCGTCGATCGCCTGCTTGCCCATGATGACGAGCTGCGGCTGTTCCTCGGCGACGATCTTGGCGAGAATCTTGGCGACGGCGAGCGGCTCGACGGTCTCGTCGGTCTTGACCAGAATGCCGCGGTCCGCGCCCATGGCGAGGCCGGTGCGCAAGGTCTCGTCCGCCTTGGCGGGGCCGATCGTGACCACGACCACTTCCGTCGCCTTGCCGGCCTCCTTGAGCCGCAACGCCTCTTCGACGGCGATTTCGTCGAAGGGGTTCATCGACATTTTGACATTGGCGAGATCGACGCCGGAACCGTCCGCCTTGACCCTGATCTTGACGTTGTAATCGACGACCCGTTTGACGGGCACGAGAATCTTCATCGCGCGACCCCTTAGGTCTCATTGACCCTTTGGCGAGACGGTTTGGGAGCGCCGCCTGCGCGCGCTCCGCTTCGGCTAAAGCCGTTGCGCGGTCTGGTAGCGGGGGCGCGCGCGCGAGTCAAACCAGGCGATAACCATGAAACCGCGCAGTCAGGGCGCGTCCTCGCCGGCATCCCTCGGCCCGGGCGCCGGGGCGAGCGGGCCGCCGCGGTCGAAAAGCCTGTGCCGCCGGCGCTTGAACAGCGGCGTCAGCACGAGGCCGGCGGCGATTCCCCCGACATGCGCCATCCAGGCGATCGCGCCGCCCTCGCCCATCGAGGCGTTGATAAGCTGCATTAAAATCCAGGCGCTGACGAACAGCCAGCCGGAGGCGACGAAGGAGAACAGCGGCGCCCGCAGTCCCAGGATCGACTTCAGGCGCGTCCCCGAGAGCCAGGCGCCGAGCCAGATCGGCGCGAGCGCCAGAGAGAGCGGCGGAAAGATTCCGGCGACCGTCGCGCGCGGATGCAGCAGCAGAAAGGCGGCGCAGACGCCGGAGATCGCGCCCGACGCGCCGACGAGCGGCATGATCGAATGCGGCGTGGCGTAAATATAGAACACGCCCGAAGCGACGCCGCAGGAAAGATAGAACAAGAGATAATGGAGCGACCCCATCGCGTCTTCGACATTGTCGCCGAAGACATAGAGGAACAGCATGTTCGAGCCGAGGTGCACCAGCGACGAGTGAAAGAACAGCGCGGTGACGAGCGTGGCCGCCGCCGGCGGTCCGACGATCCAGTCGGCGAGTTCGGCTTCGCCAAACAGCACGCGCGGGATGATCGCGAATCCGCGAATGACAGTCAGCGGATCGCCGAACAGCTCACTTTGCACGACAAGGAAGACGATGACGTTGAGCGCGATCAGCGTCCAGTTCACGATCGGCCGGCGCAGGTAGCGTAGCGGCGCATCGTCATAGATCGGCATCACCATCGGCTAAGCTCCTTATCAATCGCAAGCCTAACATATGGCGACGCCGATCGGCCGCGTCACGGTCGGACGTAGCGGCGGCCAAGCCGGGACGCCGCGAGTTCGCCCAGCCCGGCGATGTCGAAGGCGACGGTCAGCAGCCCGTAGACAGAGGCGCCGACCAGGATTTGCGCGATCAGCGTGAGCATGCCGGGCGTCATCTCGTGCAGCGGCGTCAGCGCCAGCGACATCGCGCCGGTCGCCACAAGCGCTGCGAACATGTCCCAGAACGACGGCCAGACCGGCTGGGTGCGCAGCGCGAAATAGACCGTCGCGACCAGCGCCGCGACATAGGCGCCGCCCTGCGCGATGGCGAGATTGGAGGCGTCGTCTCCCCAGGGCAGGATAAAGAGTATCACGAGGCCGAAGACGACCGCGGCCAACGCCGCGACGATGAGCGGCGTCGTCTTCTTGTCGATCTGAAACACCGGATTGACGCCGAAGAGAATGACGCCCATCGCGAAGAGTCCGGGCAGCAGCAGGCCGAGATAATGGCCGAACGGGCCGCGATATTGCGCCGGCACGATCAGCGCTTCGATCGAAGGCATGATGAACCAAAGTCCGGCGCAGGCCGGCAACAGAAAGGCGACGACGATTCCCAGATTGCGCGCGACCTGTTCCTTCGCGCGGTCGGCGCCATGTCGCTCATGCGTGGCGACGGCGATCTGAAACAGCAGCACGTCGAGCGCGGAGCCCAGCGCCTGCACCGCGCGCACGCCGAGATCGTAGGCGAGCGCGAACTGGCCGGTCTCGGCGAAACCAAAGACGCTCGCGACGATCGAGCGCGCCGCCAGCGGCATCGCCTGATAGAGCAGATGCGCGGTGACGATCGGCGCGCTATAGGCGGCGAGCGCGCGCGCATTCTGACTCGAGGCGGCGCGGATATCGGCGCCGGGATCAAGCAGCGCGCGACGCCCGAGAATGACCGTGCCGAACAGGCTTGCGACGCCGCCGGCAAGCGCGACGGCGGCGGACTGAAAGATAAAGGCGCCGCCGCCGATAAAAACCAGCGCCAGCGCATTTTTTGCCAGCATCAGCCGCACATAGGCGCGGTCATGGAAGCGCGCGCGCACCAGCGCGGTGCAATAATCGAACAATCCGTTGGCGACCGCGGTCAGCAAGGCGAGCAGAATAAGGTTGGTTTCGAAATCGAGCGGCGGACCGACGAGCGCGTAAATCCCCGTCGCCGTTCCAAGGAACAGCGTGACGGCGATGAAGGACGCATCGAGAGTCGAGCGCACGACCGGCTCCTTGTCGCGGGTGCGCTTCGAATAAAAGCGCGTCGCCGACAGGCGCAGCCAATCATAAAGCGCGGTCTGGACGACGACCGCGATCGAGAAGGCGAGGGCGAAACGGCCGTATTCCTCGGGACCGAGAAATTTCGCCACCGTCAGCCCGATGACGAAATTGACGATCGTATTGGCGAGAAAGGCGAGAAGGACGTTCATTTAGGCGTAACCCCCTCCCCAGTCCTCCCCCGCTGCGCGGGAGAGGGAGTTAGGCTCGGGTCGCGACAAGGAACATGCGCTTCGCCGATCGCTTGCGTCCCCTCTCCCATCCGAAGTCGGCTGTTGCCGACTTCGGAGTCGATGCGCAAATCGGGAACACCCGATTTGCGAGAGCGGGGGAGGGACAGGGAGGGGGCGATCGGTCGGCGCAATGCTCTTGCCAGAATCACTAAGCGCACCAGCGCCCGAGCGCCGCGAGTTCGCGCAGCGCCTGTGCGTCGCGCGGCGTCACCTCGGGATAATCGGAATCCGCCGTGGCTGGATCGAAATATTTCCACGAGCGCGCGCATTTGACGCCCGGCGCGCGTTGCGGAACCACCGCGACGCCCGGCGCGTCCGGCAGGCGGAACGCCTCCGCGGGACCGTTTCCGGCGACAATATGAATGTCGGACGCGATGCAGATTTCGGCGAAGTCGACGCCCTCCAGAACTGCGCGCAACGAATCATCCGCGATATAGACGATCGGCGCCGCCTCCAGCGAAGAGCCGATCCGCTTTTGCGCGCGTTCGATTTCGAGCGCGCCGGTGACGACCGAGCGGATTTTGCGAATCTTCTCCCATTTGGCGGCAAGCGCGTCGTCGCGCCACGCGTCGGGAATGGTCGGAAAATGCTCGAGATGCACGGATAGCGCATTCGGATAGCGCGCGAGCCACGCCTCCTCGGCGGTGAAGACGAGGATCGGCGCGAGCCATGTCGCGACGCTGCGGAAAATGCGATCGACGGTCGCGAGCGCCGCCTTGCGTTTGACGCTCGAGGGCGGATCGCAATAGAGCGCGTCCTTGCGCACGTCGAAATAGAAGGCGGAAAGCTCGCTCGTCATGAAATGGGTGAGCAGCGCGACGACGCGCTTGTAGTCGTAGGCCGCATAGGACGCGCGGATCGATTCATCGAGCTGATGCAGACGATGCAGCATGAGCCTTTCGAGCTCTCCCGCCTCGCCCATCGCCGCATCGTCATTATGCTGATAATGCGCCAGCGCGCCGATCATCCAGCGCAGCGTGTTGCGCAGCTTGCGATAAAGCTCGACGAAGGTTTTCAGGATTTCCGGCCCGACGCGCAGATCGTCGGCGTAATCCGACGCCGCGACCCAGAGCCGCATGATGTCGGCGCCGGAATCGGCGATGATTTTTTGCGGCGCGACGACATTGCCGAGCGACTTCGACATTTTGCGCCCGCGCTCGTCGAGCACGAAGCCATGCGTCAGCACCGCGTCATAGGGCGCCCGGCCGCGCGTGCCGCAGCTTTCGAGCAGCGAGGAATGAAACCAGCCGCGATGCTGATCGGAGCCTTCGAGATACATGATCTCGTCCTCGCCGCCGTCGCGCTTGCGGCGGATGCCGGCGAGCATCGGGAAATGAACCGGGTCTTCGAGCGTGAAGGCGTGGGTCGAGCCTGAATCGAACCATACGTCGAGAACGTCGGCGATTTTCTCGTAATCCGCCGCGTCGTAATCGGGCGACAGAAAGCGCTCGGCGGCGTTCGCCTCATACCAGGCGTCGGCGCCTTCCTTCTCGAAGGCGTCGATGATGCGGGCGTTGACGCGCGCGTCGACCAGCGGTTCATGCGTTCCCTTCCTGACGAAGACCGCGATCGGCACGCCCCAGGCGCGCTGGCGCGACACCACCCAGTCGGGACGATTGGCGATCATGCCGCGAATGCGGTTCTCGCCCGCCGCCGGCGTCCATTGCGTGCGCGCGATTTCCTCAAGCGCGATCTCGCGGAGGGTGGGGGCGTTGCCCACCTCCCCCTTGAGGGGGGAGGTCGCGTCGCGCAGCGACGCGGGAGGGGGTGACGATTCCGATCCCGCGCTGTGTTCACCCCACCCCGCGCCTTCGGCGCGACCCTCCCCCTCAAGGGGAGGGTGGGAGAGCGGTTTATCCATCGCGATGAACCCGGACGCGATGGTTTTATCCATCGCGATGAACCATTGCGGCGTGTTGCGGAAAATCACCGGCTTCTTCGAGCGCCATGAATGCGGATATTGATGCTTCAATTTTCCGCGCGCGATCAGATTGCCGGCCTGAACCAGCGCGGCGATCACCGCTTCGTTGGCGTCGCCCTTGTCACCCTTGTCGGTGATGACGCGCTTGCCGGCAAAGCCCGGCGCGTCCTTCGTATAGAAGCCGTCCTCGTCGACCGTATAGGGAATGCGCGTCTCGATGTTGCGCGATTGCAGTTCGCGCGCGTTCGCCATCCAGATGTCGAAGTCCTCGCGGCCGTGTCCCGGCGCGGTGTGCACGAAGCCCGTGCCGGTATCGTCGGTGACATGCTCGCCGTCGAAGAGCGGCACGTCGAAATCATAGCCAAGATGCGCGAGCGGGTGGGCGCAGATCAATTCGCTAAGCATGGCGGCGGGCACGTCGTGAAGCCGCTCATAGCCATCGACCTTCGCCGCCTTGAACACGTCGCTCGCGAGCTTGTCGGCGATGACGAAGGCCGCGCCGGGCAGCGCCCAATTCCCATCCGGCGCATGGGTGACGCGATAGAGTCCGTAATCGATCTTCGACGAGAAGGAGATCGCGCGATTGCCGGGAAGCGTCCAGGGCGTCGTCGTCCAGATGATG
>JAKFXD010000113.1 GCA_021731565.1 Methylocystis sp.
GCTTCAACAGCGACATCCTCACGCCGAGCCAGGTGACGGACTATCTCATCCGCGTCGTGCAGCCGCGTCTGCAATCGGTGCCGGGCGTGCAGACGGCGGAGCTTATCGGCGGCAAGACCTTTGCGCTCAGAGCCTGGCTCGATCCGGTGAAGCTCGCCGCCTATGGGCTCACCGCCAGCGAAGTGGCGGCGTCCCTCCAGGGCAATGACTATATCGCCGGCCTCGGCTCGACCAAAGGCCAATGGGTGCAGGTCAATCTCTCGGCGGCGACGTCGCTCCATTCGCTCGAGGAGTTTCGCAACCTCGTCGTCAGGCACGTGAACGGCGCGAATGTGAAGCTGCGCGACGTCGCCAATGTCACGCTCGGCGCGGACGATTATGAATCCTCGGTGTCGTTCGACGGCAAGCAGGCGGTCTATATCGGCATTCTCGTGGCGCCGAACGCGAATTTGCTCGATGTCGTCAAAGGCGTCAAAGACGCCTATCCCGACATTGTCAAAGCGCTCCCGCAAGGCTTGAACAGCGAGATCGTCTACGACACGACGAATTTCGTGAACAGCTCCATCGACGAGGTGATTCACACGCTGATCGAAGCGGTCCTCATCGTCACCGCCGTCGTCTTCGTGTTTTTAGGATCGTGGCGCTCGGTGCTGATCCCGATCATGGCGATCCCGCTTTCGCTCATCGGCGCGCTGACGTTTCTGCTCGCGTTCGGCTTCTCGATCAATTTGCTGACGCTGCTGGCGCTGGTGCTGGCGATCGGCCTCGTGGTCGACGACGCCATCATTGTCGTCGAAAACGTCAACCGGCATCTCGGCGAAGGCCTGACGCCTGTCGACGCCGCGCTGCTGGCGGCGCGGGAACTCGCCGGGCCGATCATCGCCATGACGATCGTGCTGATCGCCGTCTATGTGCCGATCGGCTTCCAGGGCGGCCTCACCGGCGCGCTTTTCGTCGAATTCGCTTTTACGCTGGCGGCGGCGGTCACCGTGTCGGGCATCGTCGCGCTCACCCTCTCGCCGGTGAGCTGCGCTCTGGTGCTCAAGCCCCCGAAGCGAGACGAGGAGACGCTTGAGTCCCGCATCGTCGGCTACATCGATGCGCGGATGGACGCCGTCCGAGACAGCTATCACCGCCTGCTGGACTCCTCCCTCAATTACGTCCCGGTGACGCTCGTCTTCGGCGGGCTGGTGCTTTCGAGCATCTATTGGCTCTACGCCAGCGCCAAGAGCGAACTCGCGCCGAACGAGGATCAGGGCATCATTCTGGCGCAGGCGACTCCGGCGCCCAACGCCACTCTCCAACAAAAGCTGTACTACGCCGATCAGGCCTATAAAATCATCGCCAAACATCCAGAGACCGACAGCGTGTTCCAGATCAATTCGCCGGCGGCGAATCTGTCCGGCGTCGTGCTCAAGCCCGCGGATGAGCGCAAGGTCGGCGCGGAGGAGTTGCAGCGTATGCTCCAGCAGGAGCTGAGCGCCGTTGCGGGCGTGCGCTTCGTCGCCTTCCAGCCGCCGCCGCTCCCCGGCTCGATGGGCTTGCCGATTCAATTCGTCTTCCAGAGCACCGACCCTTTCGAGAAGATGGACGGCATCTCCCGCGAATTCCTGTCGAAGGCTCTGGCGACGGGAAAGTTCATGTTCCTCGACACCGACCTCAAGATTGATCAGCCGCAGTTGTCGCTTGTCATCGACCGCGAAAAGACCGCGCAACTCGGCCTGAGAATGATCGACGTCGGCGGCGCGCTCACCACCGCGCTGAGCGGCGGCTATACGCAATATTTCGGGCTCGCCGGCCGTTCGTACAAAGTCATTCCGCAGGTCGCCCAACGGTTTCGACTGAATCCGGATCAGATCTTGAATTATTACATCAAGACGGCGGACGGCTCCTTGGCGCCGCTTTCGACCGTCGCCAAGCTCGAAACCGCCATCGTTCCCGAGTCGCTCAATCATTTTCAGCAGATCAATTCGGTGACGATTTCCGGCGTGGCCGCGCCTGGCGTCATCGCCGGCGAGGCGCTCGATACGCTGAAAGAAGTCGCGCGCCAAACATTGCCCGCGACCTATACGATCGACTATGCCGGACCCTCGCGTCAGTTCATTCAGGAGTCGAGCGGCTTCGCGGTGACGTTCGGCTTCGCCCTCATCATCATCTTTCTGGCGCTGGCCGCGCAATTCGAGAGCTTCCGCGATCCGCTGATCATTCTCGTATCCGTCCCAATGTCGATCGCCGGCGCGCTGGTGTTCATCATGCTCGGCTTTGGCGGCGCGAGCATCAACATCTACACGCAGGTCGGCCTGGTGACGCTGATGGGGCTGATCAGCAAACATGGCATATTGATCGTCGAATTCGCCAATGAGCTTCAGCATGCCGGCGCGTCGAAGCGCGAGGCCATCCTTAAGGCGACCGCCATTCGTCTGCGCCCCATTCTGATGACCACCGCCGCGATGGTCCTTGGCGTGTTGCCGCTTATCCTGGCCACCGGCGCGGGCGCGGCCTCGCGCTACAACATGGGCCTTGTCATCGCCTCGGGCCTTTCCATCGGCACGCTTTTCACGCTGTTCGTTCTCCCGGCCGTTTATGTCGTGCTGGCGGCGGACCACTCGGGGTCACCGCAAGAAAGCCGTGTACAATCTCGCGTTCCTAGCGAGGCCATAGATGCAGCGGGGGATCGTCCGCAGCGCGAATCCACGAACCCGTGGAATCGGGTGACTCCATAGTGATTCCTCGATCGAACGAGATTCTCGCAATCGCCGAGAACAAGGAGTTCCTCAAGGACCATGCTCTCTCGCCGCCGAGATCGGTTTGCAGGGAGCTCTCTGTCTCGTTGCTTCTGATGAGAAAGTGTTCTGCGGAAAGGACAGCTCTGACGCCGCCATCACCTTCGCGCCATTCCATCCGGACCTGATTTACATTCTTGACAACTCCGAACCGCTGCACGGCTTCATCTTCGGCCCGCTCGGCCCCTATCACTCCGCCCTCTCCCTCTTCGCTTACCTTTTAGGAATTGAACGAAGCCGCTATCGCGGCGGGAGGGGCGAGGTCGCGTGATTCGCCTCCTGTCTGAGAGGATTTGGGCATTGCAACCCGCCCTCAGACAGGAGGTTTCAAGATAGCCGAGATCAGTCCTCTGCGTCGTCGCATGATCGAGGACATGACGGTCCGCAATCTTTCGCCGGCGACCCAGCAATCCTACATCCACGCCGTCGCGAAGTTCAGCCGATATTTAGAGCGTTCCCCCGATCGTTTCGGGCCGGAGGACGTCCGCGCCTACCAGGTGCATTTGATCTCGAAAGGCATATCCTGGGCGTCGCTCAATCAGATCGTCTGCGCGCTGCGCTTTTTCTACGGTGTGACGCTCGGCTGCGACACGATCCCGGAGCGGATCGCCTATGCCCGCGAGCCGCGCAAGCTGCCGTCCGTGCTGAGCGCCGACGAAGTGGTCCGTTTTCTCGAAGCTGTCTCGAGCCTCAAAGCGTGCGTTGCGCTCACCACCGCTTACGCAGCGGGTCTGCGGGTGTCGGAGGTGATCGGCCTAAAAGCGGCCGACATCGACAGCGACCGCCTGGTCAATAAGATCGAGCGCGGCAAGGGCGGCAAGGAGCGCTACGTCATGCTGTCTGAGCAATTGCTCGACATCCTGCGCAGCTACTGGCGTCTCGCGCGCCCAGAAAGCTTCTTGTTTCCCGGTCGCGACAAAGACAAGCCGATTGAGCAAACCGTCCGGCACGCCGCCTGCCGTTCGGCGCGTGCGGCGGCTGGCATCGACAAGCGCGTCAGCGTCCATGTCCTACGGCATAGCTTCGCGACCCATCTCCTGGAGAGTGGCGTCGACATTCGCATCATCCAGGTGCTGCTCGGCCACGAGCATCTCTCGACGACGGCTCGCTACACACAGGTCTCGACGCATCTGATCAGTGGGACGAAGAGCCCGCTGGACCGCCTTTCCTTGGAGGTGACGCCGCCCGAGTGACCGGGCGTGGGGAGGCCGGCGATCGAGCTCGCTGACATCTTCCGCCGCCACGGCGACGCCTATCTTCGCGATCACGCCGGGCATCTCGGTCGCGGCGAGCGACGCGTTATGGGCGCCATCGCAGCGTGCCGGACGGCGGAGCTCGGCGGCCAGGTCGAGCAATGCGATGATTGCGGCAACTCCTCCGCAACCCGCATTGCCCAAAATGCCAAACGTTGACGATCGCCTCAAGCGATATCTCAACGAAGGGCCTTCGGGAATTCCAGGCTGAACGACGCCAAGCGCTTGGCGCGGGCACAACTAATTGATTTAGCGTCATTTATACAATTGCCTGACACAGCAATTTGAGGCTGTTGCAGGCCCCGTAACCAATTGGATTGTGATTATGCGAAACCCAAGGAGCGCGAGGACCACGCGAGCGTCGCCAGAGGGTCTTTGTCGCCGTCCAAAAATCAAAGCGCTATCTCAATTAGATAGGTGTCACTTTTGTCATGATCGGCGCGCCAATAAAACAATCACTTGCGCTCAATAACGACAGCGGGCGCGGCCTAACGCCCAATGCCCGATAAGCGTCGGCGAACGTCAGCGGCAATTGAACAGCCGGGGCAGACGTGCAATGGTCGTCCTGCTCCTCCACCACACAAAGCTCCCCGCCCTTCCTCAGAGGATCAGCGCGGCGCCTTTGATCTTTTTGCTGCGCGCCGCACTGGCGAACCACTTGGACATTATTCTCCAATCAACGAAAGGGCTGTGAAACCTAAATGACCAAGCTGAAGAAGGAGACTAACCGTCCTGCGCCTGCCGATTTGCTCGAAAGGCAAGGCGCGGAACGCCGAGATATAAGCAAGCTGGACCAGAACAGAAGTTCGAAGCGCCCGCTGGAGTCGGCGCCTATCCTCTTCATGCAGATTCGGAATGGCAAGTGCCGCTGGCCGATTGGCGATCCGCATCATTTCGACTCGTTACGGTTCTGCGGATGCGCATGCGCGCCAGAGGCGATTTATTGCGATACGCACAAGAATATGGCTTTTGCGCCGAACCGGACCAGGACATTCACTCCAGGAAGAGCCGTTGCGCTGCCGTCGACCAAAGTTTCTTGATGAAAACCGGACTTCTTGCAAAGTGCGCAGGTCGAGAATTTCGATGGGTCGGCCTGCGCGCCATCCGATGATGAGCAGCTAGGCCTTCCTGACGAACTCCGTACGCAGCACGAGCCCTTTCACTTTCTCGGCGCGGCAATCGATTTCGGCCGGATCATCCGTCAGTCGGATATTTTTGATCAAGGTCCCGCGTTTTAGGACGACGGACGAGCCCTTAACCTTCAGGTCCTTTATCAAGGTTACGGAATCGCCGTCCTTGAGTTCCGCGCCATTGCTGTCTTTCACAACTACCGTCATCAGGCGCTCCGCGCGTTCCAAGGCTGATCATGCGCATCGTTATATTCGCCGAGTCGCCGGTTTGCATATCCCGGGCTGTAATTTGCTCATTCCGAGCCCGATTGGCCATCCGCTACAGCCGCGGTCGGGGCGTTTCCTTGGCGACGACATCGCGATCATGGTCGCGGGCTTTTTTTAAGCCTCGCGGCCGGCGCGTCGCAGCGTTTCAAAGGAAGGCCATGCGGCGGGCGGCTTGCATTCTGGCCACGGGAGGCCCAAATAGTAGAGACGGGCTTCCGTTTCAATCCCCCGTTGCCTTCCATACATCGCGCGCGCAGCCATCGCCGCTCTGCTAACGCGGGGTTGCCGATAGGGCGGAACCGGCGAACGCGCCGGCGCGGCGTCGTCGAAACCGCGCCCGCGCCGATGCGCAAGACACATCGCCGCGCCAACGATCGGTTGGGCGCGAACCTCGAAGGGAAAGATCCTCATGGCGAAAGCCGAACTTGGCGTGAAGCGCCGTTGCCTGACGTGCGGGGCTCCCTTTTACGATCTCAATCACGTGCCGATCGTCTGTCCCAAATGCGCCGCCATCTTTCAGGTGATCGAATACGTGCGTTCGGCGCCAAAGCGTGCGCCGTTCCCTCGGACTGGTTTTGCGCGGCCGACGCCCGTCGCTCCGGCGATCGTTGAACGCGTCTCATCGACGGACCACGTGGAAGACGGCGAAATGGAAGACGGCGAAGCGCCCGCCAGCGACGGGCAATGAGCTTGCGCCGATGCGCATCCGCAAGAACCGGAACGTGACGTCGACTTGCGAGCTACGCCCTCGAGCCACATTCCGCGCATTACAATCGTGAACTTTCGAGCGCGCGCGACGACGGCGCGCTTGCGGCCGCGGCGCTTTGCGATGCGGCGTCCAAGGGCTTCGTCGGATCGTCCTTAGCGTGTCATACGAAATCCGTTTGAACGGTTCGGGTGTCATTCCCGACGCTCGCGAAGCGAGCGATCGGGAATCCAGAGCAGGACCAGCGTTCCTGCGGCGGCTCTGGATTCCCGGTCAGGCCTGCGGCCTGCCGGGAATGATGGGGTGGACGGCCCCGCCTCAACGGCATCAGAGTGCCAAGACGTGGTCGCCGGAGCGCCACAGAGAGGGAGGCCGTCCATGAAGAAGTTTATCAGAATCGGAGTCGATCTGGGCAAGCGGTATTTTCAGGTTCACGCGCTTCTTAGCGAGGATGGGCGGGCGGTCACGCGCAAGCTGCGGCGGGATGGTTTTCTTGCGTTTTTTGCCGAG
>JAKFXD010000095.1 GCA_021731565.1 Methylocystis sp.
AACGGCCCCGGCGCCTCATCCTCCAACGCCTCAAAGGCGGCGATGATGCGCAACTGGAGCGACTCGAACCATGCGCGCGCCGCCTCCTTGCGGGCTTCGAGCTGATCGGGCGCGGCGTTCATCGAGGTCTCCTCTTTTCGCCGCTTCATCCCGCCGGCGCCGCGCCTTGTCAATTCGGCAGGACTATTGCGCCATCTCCGCGACTTTCATCTTGGAATCACGCCGCGACGCTGGCGTTCCTGTCGCCGCCGCGAAGCCGGCGCGCAGAAACTGCACGAGCGCCGTCTTGACGTTTCTTCCGCGCTCGGTGAGTTCGGTGACATAGCAGGAGCGCGGCTCGCCATTTCGCCACTCACGGTTTTTGGCTTTCGCCTGACGCATGTCCTCAAGCACCTGCGCCTTGACCTCCCGAGAATCCTTCATCGTGATGAGCCCGTCAGCCGAGAGATGGCGGTCGGAATTGAAATCTTCGATCATTTTCTGATCGGCGAACTCGAAGTCGCACAGCTTGCCCTGATCGCCGACATACAGGAGCCGCTCCACCCAGGTCGCGCGGAGCGAGCGAATGTCGTCGGGCAGCATGTCTTTCATGTCCGCCGGCAGTTCCTGATAGATCGGCGCCGACTGGGCGATCTGATCGACTTTGAAAGCCGCTTTCAAATTGAACCCTTCGATGCTCTCGATCTGCGTGAACTTCACGAACAGCTTGCCGATAGCGCCGCGCGCCTCTGAGAGATTGGTCGCAAGCGCATAAAGGGCGACGCAGAGAAGTGCGGTCAGCAGAGCCGCATTGAGAGATTTTAACAGCCGCTCCCACAGCATCAGCGAGACGCGAATGGTCTGGTGGGTCATAGCGCCCTCCCGAATTCAATGAATATCGCCTTAATATGCTGCGACGATCGCAGACTAAAAGGTCATTTCGCCCGCGCGCTGTGCGCCGGCGCACCTCGTCAAAGCGCGCGCAGCTGTCGCAACGCCTCGCCCATGACGATCCCCGCGGCCACGGCGACGTTGAGCGAGCGTACATCCTGGCGCATGGGAATGCGGAGCGCCAGATCGGCGGCGGCGTGCACCTCCTGCGGCGCGCCGGCCGACTCCCGGCCGACAAGCAGAATGTCGCCTTCGCGATAGTCGCAGTCGAGATAGGAGACGATCGCGCGCGTGGACAGCAGCAGCAGGCGGCGCCTCTCGCCCGCCCGGTTCCGCGCGGCGCGCCAGTCTTCGAAGGCCGCGAAGGACGCATGTCGGTCAATCGTCACGTGATCGAGATAGTCCATGCCGGCGCGCCGGAAGTCGCGGTCGCTTGTCGGAAAACCTGCTGGTCCGATAATCGCCGCGGCGACGCCTAGGCAGGCGCAGCTTCGCAGCATGGTCCCGGCGTTTTGTGGAATGTCGGGCTGGTACAAAGCAAGCATAAGAGGAGCCATGTCTGCGTTCCGACGGATGAAGTGGTCGAATTTGCGGCATATCGCCGCGAACGGCGCCTCGCCCTTGTGCGCCCGAGGGAATAGCCAAATTTCCCTGGCGCGGCTTGTGGACAGTGGCGGAGATTCGCGTAAAACACTCGCCTTGGGCGAAGCCGCCGCCTCGGCCGCGAAGTCTTGAGAGCGTTGGGAGAGGTTCGAGCGTGACAAGCAAAGACGCCGCCGTGAAACCGGCGGAGCCGAGCCGGCGCGATATTCTCTATGTGGCGACGGGCGTCGCCGCCGCGGGAGCGGTCGCCGGCGTGGCGTGGCCGCTGATCGCGCAAATGAATCCCGATGCGTCCACGCTGGCCTTGGCCTCGACCGAAGTCGACCTGTCGGCGATTCCGGAAGGCCAGATCGTCACTGTGAAATGGCGCGGCAAGCCGGTTTTCGTGCGTCACCGCACGCCAGCCGAAATCAAGGCGGCCGAAGACGTCCCGTTGACGGAGCTGCCGGATCCGGAGCCGGACGCCAAACGCGTCCATAAGCCCCAATGGCTCGTCGTGGTCGGCGTCTGCACGCATCTCGGCTGCATCCCGACCGGCAAGGAAGGCGAATTCAACGGCTGGTTCTGTCCCTGCCATGGTTCGGTCTACGACCTTTCGGGACGGATTCGCAGCGGCCCGGCGCCGACCAATCTGGAAGTGCCGCCCTACGCCTTCATCGCCGAAAACAAAATCAAGATCGGCTGACCATCGCCGAGCGTCCATCAGTTTTTTGCGCGAGATTGCGAGAGCGCCCATGGAAGGACATTCCCAATACACGCCCAAAAGCGGCTTCGCGCGCTGGTTGGAGCGCCGGCTGCCGATTCTGAGTTTCGTGCATGACTCCTTCGTCGCCTATCCGACGCCCAAGAACCTCAACTACATGTGGGTGTTCGGCGCGATTTTGAGTTTCATGCTCGTCGCCCAGATCGTGACCGGCGTCGTTCTGGCGATGCATTACACGCCGGAGACGACGCTCGCTTTCGATTCCGTCGAAAAGATCATGCGCGACGTGAATTGGGGACCCATTTTGCGCTACGCGCACGCCAATGGCGCGTCGATGTTCTTCCTCGCCGTCTACATCCATATCTTCCGCGGCATGTATTACGGCTCCTACAAGGAGCCGCGCGAGGTGTTATGGATTCTCGGCGTCATCATCTTCATGCTGATGATGGCGACGGGATTCCTCGGCTATGTCCTGCCCTGGGGACAGATGTCGTTCTGGGCGGCGACGGTCATCACCAATCTCTTCTCCGCCATTCCCGTCGTCGGCACGTCGATCACCACCTGGCTGCTCGGCGGCTATTCGGTCGACAATCCAACCCTCAACCGCTTTTACGCTTTGCACTATCTCGTGCCGTTCATCATCGTCGCCATCGTGATCCTTCACGTCTGGGCGCTGCATGTGACGGGCCAGAACAATCCGTCCGGCGTCGAGGTGAAGGACATCAAGAAGGAAACCGTTCCTTTCACGCCCTATGCGACGTTGAAGGACTCGGTGGGCATCGTCGCATTCCTTGTCGTCTATTCATGGCTGACGTTTTTCGTTCCGAACTATCTCGGCCATCCGGACAATTACATCGAAGCCAATCCACTGGTGACGCCGCCGCATATCGTGCCGGAGTGGTACTTCCTGCCCTTCTATGCGATCCTGCGCGCGATCCCGAACAAGCTCCTTGGCGTCATCGCGCTCTTCTCGTCGATTTTGATCACCGCGGCTTTGCCGTGGCTCGACACGTCGAAGGTGAAGTCGGCGGTCTACCGTCCGCTGTTTCGTAAGGAATTCTGGGTGTTTCTCGCGGTGTGCATCGGGCTCGGCTATCTTGGCGCGCAGCCTGCCGAAGGCGCCTATCTTTGGTTCGCGCGCGTGTTCTCGGCCTATTACTTCCTGCACTTTCTGGTGATTTTGCCGATCCTCGGCAAGATCGAGAAACCGGAGCCGGTCCCTGAGTCGATCGAGGCCGCGATCGTGCGAGGGGAGGCTTCCCATGTCTGAGGCGCGCAGAAATTCGCGTCGCCTCGTCTCTTCGATGAAGCGCCGGGCGCTCATTCCCGTCGCGGTCGCCGCGACGATGGGGCCGCTCTCGCCTGCCTGGGCGCAGGAAGAGACCGCGCCGTCCGTGACCGATCAGGGCGCCGCGCCTTCGGCGCAGGAAACCGATCAAGGCGCCGCGCCTCCCGCGAAGGAAGGCGATAACGCCGCCGCGCCTCCAGCGAAGGCGACCGAGAAGGTCGCGGCGCCGTCCGCGAAGGAAAAGGAGGCGCGTCACGAGAGCGCCAGGCATGAGGAGAAGCCCAAGCGCTTCGACTGGAGTTTCGCGGGCGCGTTCGGCCGCTACGACAAGGCGCAGCTGCGCAGGGGCTTCAAGGTCTACAAGGAGGTCTGCTCCTCCTGCCATTCGATCAAAATGCTTGCCTTCCGCAATCTGTCGCAGCCCGGCGGGCCTGAGTTTTCCGAAAAGGAAGTCGAGGCGCTCGCCGCGAGCTACAAGGTCAAGGACGGCCCGAATCAGGCGGGCGAATATTTCGATCGGCCGGCGCGTCCAAGCGATCGCTTTCCGCCGCCCTTCGCCAATGAACAGGCGGCGCGCGCCGCGCTTGCCGGCAATTATCCGCCGGACATGTCGGTTCTCGCCAAGGCGCGCGGCTATTCGCGCGGCTTTCCGCTGTTCCTCTTCGACGCTCTGCCGGGATTCTCCTATCAGGAGCATGGCGTCGATTACATCGTCTCGCTGATGGAAGGGTATGAGGACACGCCGCCGGACGTAAACCTGCCGGACGGACAGTTCTATGATCCCTATATGCCGGGCCGGCGCATCGGCATGCCGCCGCCACTCTCGGACAGCGTCGTGACCTATGATGACGGCGCGCCGCAGACCATCGACCAATACGCCAAGGACGTGGCGGCCTTCATGATGTGGGTCGCCGAGCCGCATCTCGAATCGCGCAAGCGCGTCGGGCTCGGAGTCGTGGCCTTCCTGCTCGTCTTCGTCGGCCTGCTCTATTACATCAAGCGCAAGATCTGGTCGGACGTGCCGCATTAGGACGGCGCGCTGGTCCGATCATTTGACCTTCTTTAGTTCGGCGATCGCGCTGGCCACATGCTTGACGGCGCGCGCGGCGTCGCCGAACCGCGCGCGCATTTCGGCCAGGCGCAGATGCCTGATGGCGCGATGCAGCAGCTTATTGGCGGCGCGGTCTCCCGCGAGGGCATTTTCGTGTAGCGACTCGCGCGCGTGGCCGAGCGCGCTCATCACATGCGTTACGATCTTTTTTGAATCTCCCTTCGCGCCATATTCGATCGCCTCCTCGGCGTGCTCGATCGCCGCCGGCACATGGAGCCCAATGCCGGCGATCGCATGAGAGCCGGCAACCGCGAACATCAAAGCGGTCAAAATCGCGAACAGGCTCCTTCGGCGCGTCATTGTCGTCTCCTCATCACCGCCAACCGGCTCGTCTCGGCTTGTCCAGGAGTTAGGGCGCCGGCGAAAGCGTCTCAATCCGTTCCGGTCGGCGATTTCTTGATCGAAGCCGCCAAATCGGGCACAAGGCGCTACGTCCTTGGGCGCGGATCGCTCGCCGCTTTTCCCGGAAAGGTTGCAATGTCGGAGATCATGCGCGTCGGCATCGCGGGGCTCGGCACCGTCGGCGCGGCGGTGGCGCGACTTCTCCGCCGGCAGGCCGAGGCGCTGACCGCCCGCACCGGACGGCGCATCGTCCTGGCGGGCGTTTCGGCTCGCGACGCGGCGAAGGAACGCGACGCCGATCTTTCCGGCGCGGAATTTTTCCACGATCCGGTCAAGCTCGCCGCGTCGCCCTCGATCGACCTGTTCGTCGAACTGATCGGCGGCTCGGAAGGGCCGGCGCGCGCCAGCGTCGAGACGGCGCTCGCCCATGGCAAGCCGGTCGTCACCGCCAACAAGGCGCTGCTCGCGTCGCACGGCCTGCATCTCGCCGCGCTCGCCGAGGAGAAACACGCCGCGCTCGCCTTCGAGGCGTCGGTCGCCGGCGGCATTCCGATCGTCAAGACGCTGCGCGAGGGGCTCGCCGGCAATTCGATCGAACGCGTCTACGGCATTCTCAACGGCACCTGCAATTATATCCTCTCGCGGATGGAGCAGGAGCAGCTCTCCTTCGAGGAATGTCTGGCGGAGGCGCAAAGACTGGGCTACGCCGAGGCCGATCCGACCTTCGATATCGGCGGCTTCGATACCGCCCACAAGCTTGCGATCCTCACTTCGCTCGCTTTCGGCACGCGCATCGCCGCCGACGCCATCGACATCGAAGGCATCGAGCATGTGAGTCTCGCCGACATCGACGCGGCGGCCGAACTCGGCTATCGCATCAAGCTGCTCGGCGTCGCGCAGCGCACCGCCGACGGCGTCGAGCAGCGCGTGCATCCGACCATGGTCAGCAAGAAATCCGCCATCGCCCAGGTGATGGGCGTCTCGAACGCCGTCACCATCGACGCCGACGCGGTGCATGAACTGACGCTCGTCGGGCCTGGGGCAGGGGGCGACGCCACCGCCTCGGCGGTCGTCGCCGACATCGCCGACATCGCCAAAGGCGTCCGCTCGGCGCCCTTCGGCCTGCCGTCGGTAAAGCTCGCCGAACTCACGCGCACGCCGATGCGCCGCCACGAGGGCGGCTACTATATCCGCCTGTCGGTACGCGACGTCGCCGGCGCCTTCGCCAAGATCGCGACGCGCATGGCCGAGCGGCGCATTTCGCTCGAAAGCATCGTGCAGCGCGGCAAGCGCGGCGCGCCGGGAGATTGCGTCGACGTGATCCTCATCACCCATGCGACGAGCGAACATCTCGTGCGCGAGGCGCTGGACCTGATCGATCAGGACGGCGTCATCGTCTCGCGCGCGCAGGTCATCCGCATCGAACGCGAGTAGCGCGACATGACGCAACAGTCCGAACCCGACGCGTCGCGGATCGACCGCTATCTGACGCTGGAGCTGGCGCGCGCCTCCGAGCGCGCCGCGGTCGCGGCGGCGAGACTGCGCGGACGCGGCGACGAGATGGCCGCCGATCTCGCCGCGGCGGCGGCGATGCGCGAGGAACTGTCGCGGCTTCCGGTGCGCGGGCGCATCGTGATCGGCGAGGGCGACGCAGACTCTGCGCCGCTGCTCTATACCGGCGAGGAAATCGGCGCGGGCGTTGGTCCCCGCGTC
>JAKFXD010000130.1 GCA_021731565.1 Methylocystis sp.
TGCAGGTCGACGACGCAATAGATGCAGTCGAAGTTCTTCTGCAGCTCGACGAATTTGACGATCGCGCCGAGATAGTTGCCGAGATGCAGATTGCCGGTGGACTGCACGCCCGAGAAGACGCGCTGAGGAAATGTGGACATGTGATCGGCCAAGGGTTTGGGTTTGGCCGGTCTTATGGCGAGAAGCGGGGGCTGAGGCAAGCGTGCTGTTTGGGAATAGAATTTGTCATATGCCCCAGCCCCGCATCTCACTTCTCCCCGCAAGCGGGGAGAAGGGGCGTTAGGCGTTGCGCTGAAGACCCCTCTCCCCGCTTGCGGGGAGAGGTACGGTGAGGGGCTTGGGCGATGAGCGCTGGCTAAATTGCGTCACAAAATAAACCGGCTCAAATCCCTGTTCCTCGCCAGATCGCCGATATGCTCCTCGACATAGGCGCCGTCGATCACGATACTGTCGCCGGCGCGGTCCGACGCCGAGAAGCTGATGTCGTCGAGCACGCGCTCCATCACTGTTTGCAGGCGCCGCGCGCCGATGTTCTCGACGGAAGTGTTCACCTGCACGGCGACCTTGGCGATCGCGTCGACTGCGGACGGCGCAAATTCGAGCGTCATGCCTTCGGTGCCCAGCAGCGCCGAATATTGCTTGGTCAGGCAGGCCTCGGTTTCGGTCAGAATGCGGCGGAAGTCGTCTTCGTTGAGCGAGGCGAGTTCGACGCGAATCGGCAGGCGCCCCTGAAGTTCCGGCAGCAGGTCCGAAGGCTTCGCCACATGAAACGCGCCGGAGGCGATGAACAACACATGGTCGGTCTTCACCGTTCCATGTTTCGTCGCGACCGTCGTGCCTTCGATCAGTGGTAGAAGGTCACGCTGCACGCCTTCGCGCGAGACGTCGGCGCCGCCGCGGCCTTCGCGCGCGCAAATCTTGTCCATCTCGTCGATGAAGACGATGCCATTGTTCTCGACCTCGTGGATCGCCTCGCGGACGCTCGCCTCCTGGTCGATCAGTTTTTCGCTTTCCTCGGCGACGAGCGGGCCCTGCGCCTCCTTAACCGAGAGCTTGCGCGGCTTGCCGCGCTGCATCGCCTTGCCGAAAATATCGCCCAGCGAAAAGGCGGAAACGTTCCCTGGCATGTTCGGTAGTTCGAACATCGGCATCGAGGAGCCCGACTGCGTCAGCTCAACTTCGATTTCCTTGTCGTCGAGTTCGCCCGCGCGCAGGCGGCGGCGAAACGTTTCACGCGTGCCGGGTGACGCGGCGGGCCCCACCAGCGCATCGAGTGTGCGCTCCTCGGCGGCCTGCTGGGCGCGCGCCTGCACGTCCTTGCGGCGGCGCTCCTTGACCATCACGATCGCGACCTCGACCAGATCGCGCACAATCTGTTCGACGTCGCGGCCGACATAGCCGACCTCGGTGAATTTCGTCGCTTCGACTTTGATGAAGGGCGCATTGGCGAGACGCGCCAGACGCCGCGCGATCTCGGTCTTGCCGCAGCCGGTCGGGCCGATCATCAGGATGTTCTTGGGCAGCACTTCTTCGCGCATCTGGCCTTCAAGCTGCAGCCGACGCCAGCGGTTGCGCAGCGCGATCGCGACGGCGCGCTTTGCATCGCTTTGCCCAACGATATAGCGATCAAGTTCGGAAACGATCTCGCGCGGCGAGAAGTCGGCCATGGCAGGTTCCTTCGGAACGGCAGTCGGCAGTCGGCAGTCGGCAGTCGCGTTATCCCACTGCCGACTGCCTACCGCCGCCTGCCCTAAATCTTCTCCACCACCACATTCTGGTTGGTGTAGACGCAAATCTCGGAGGCGATCACCATCGCGCGGCGGGCGATGGTTTCGGCGTCGAGGGACGAATCGAGCAGGGCGCGGCCGGCGGCGAGCGCGAAGTTTCCGCCCGAGCCGATCGCGGCCACCGCGCCCTCGCCTGTGCCTTCCGGCTCAAGCACGTCGCCGGAGCCGGTGAGCACCAGGCCGACGTTCTTGTCGGCGACGAGCATCATCGCTTCGAGGCGCCGCAGATAGCGGTCCATGCGCCAGTCCTTGGCGAGTTCGACGCAGGCGCGCATCAACTGTCCGGGATATTGTTCGAGCTTCGATTCAAGCCGTTCGAACAGCGTGAAAGCGTCGGCCGTGGCGCCCGCGAAGCCGGCGATCACGTCGCCCTTGCCAAGGCGGCGCACTTTTTTGGCGTTGCCCTTCATGATCGTCTGGCCGAGGCTGACCTGGCCGTCGCCGGCGATCACCGTTTCTCCCGCCTTCTTGACGAGAATGATCGTCGTCGCGTGCATCGCCGCCGAGCGGTGTTGTTCGCTATCCATTCGCTTATCCAGCCTGAGACGTTCAGCCGATGTAAGGTTCGGCGCTGATTTGAGCAAGGGCGGCACGGCGGCGGCCGCTGCGGGCCGGTCAATCGCGCGGCGCAGCGGGCGCGGGAAAACCAAGAATCTCGCGCGTATAAGTCTCATGCACTTCAGAGACCGGACGTTGATCGCGCGCATAAACCACCGCCGTATGCTCGAAGAGATCATGCGGGATGGAAAGGACGCCCTTTGGCTTTTCGGGCGAGGCGGCGGTCGCGGAGACCTCCCAGCCGTCGGGCAAGGGCGACCAGCGCATTTTCATCTCGATCGTGCGACGGAACGGCTGAAGCGGAGCGATCGCCTTGCCGAAGGGCGTTTCGGTCGTCTCCAGGGCGCGGTTCATGTCGTCGGAAAGCCGACCCGGCACATACCAATTGTCGGCTTCCGACAGCACATGTTCGCCGCAGGCGAGCTGCACGCGCCGATATTTCACCGGCTCTCCGGCGCCGACATCGAGCCGTTGGCGCGTTTCCTCGCTCGGCGGCTTCTCGATCGCAGCGACGCGTCGGGCGACGATTTTGGGCTCCGCCGACATTTTGTGATCGGCGCACCATTTCTCGAGCGTCGCGGTCGCGCTGCGGCTTGCGAGCAGCGAGGCGTTCAGCGTTTGCATGACGGCCAGCGCCTCGACGCGCGAAAGAAAGCCGTCCCGCCAAGGGTCGGCGGTCGCCGGTTGGCAGGCCAGCGCCGTCGCAACGAGACCAGGAAGCCATCTCACGCGCATGTTTTCTTCTCTCCTCGCCTCATCCGGGGCCGATAGGCCAGCGACCGGCAGGTCCCGCCGCATGCGGCATTATGCGCATGGAGGCGTCTTCTTGGGGCGCTTTCGCCAAGCTATAAGCGCTTAGAGCGCCAGACAAACTGCCGTGGTCGCGCTTGGGGAGGGAATCGACCCGAATTGAAGGTCCATTCTCTGCTGTGCTTCCGATTTGCCGACAACGCGCGTTCGTTGGCGCATATCTCGCTTCTCCCTGACGCGGAAGCGGCGCGGGCGGTTGACGCGGAAGCGGCGCGGGTGGCGTATCCAATACGGAATTGATACAAGCTGGCCTTTTGGCCATAGTCGCCGGAATCGCCGGCGAAGCCCACAAAAAGGCAGGAAATGCGCAGCGCGACGATCGAGCGCAACACGAAGGAAACGAAAATTTCCGTCACCGTCGACCTCGATGGGGCCGGCCGCTCGGAGATTTCGACGGGATTGGGCTTTTTCGATCATATGCTCGACCAGATCGCCCGACATGCGCCGCTGGATCTCGCGGTGCGCGCCGAGGGCGATCTGCATATCGACGGCCATCACACGGTAGAGGACGTCGGCATCGCCATCGGCCAGGCGGCGGATCGCGCGCTCGGCGACCGCAAGGGCATCGCCCGCTATGGCGACGCCCATGTGCCGCTCGACGAGGCGCTGACCCGCGTCGTCGTCGACGTCTCCGGCCGTCCTTTTCTCGTTTACGAGGTTTGCTTCCCCGCGCAGCGGATCGGCGGCTTCGATACGGAATTGATGCGCGAATTCTTCCAGGCCTTCGCGGTCCAGGCCCGCGTCGGGCTGCACATCGAGTGCCTGCGCGGCGTCAACAGCCATCATATCGCCGAAAGCGCCTTCAAGGGCTTCGCCCGGGCCTTCGGCAAGGCGGTCGCGATCGATCCGCGCCGCTCGCAGGGCGAAGCGCCCTCCACCAAGGGAACGCTCACCGCCTGACAGGAGGCGCGTGACGCCGAGGAGGGGACGGCCGATGGCCATATTCACTGTTCATTTTCCGCGAACGGCGTCGGGCGCGCTTCCGGCGCCCGATAAGATCATCTTCCTGCGCGACGGATTTTCCTGGCCGGCCCTGCTGTTCGGCCCGTTCTGGCTGGCGTGGCGCCGGGCCTGGATCGTCGCCGGCCTGTGGACGCTGCTTCTCGTCGTTTTGGCGCTTGTCGCCTGGAAACTGCGGGTCTCGCGCGACGCCATATCATGGCTGACCTTGGCGCTCGCCGTCTGGCTCGGCTTCGAAGGCGAGCGGCTCGTCGGCTGGAATCTGTCGCGTCGCGGCTATGTCGAGCAGGATATTGTCGTCGGCGACGACATCGACGAGGCCGAGGAAGCGTTCTTTCACCGTCACTGCGCCGCCTCGAAGCAAGACGCCGCCCGGGAGCCCGCTCCTTGACGACGGCGATCATCGACTACGGGTCGGGCAATCTTCATTCCGCCTTGAAAGCCTTCGAGCGCGCGGCGCGCGAGTCGCGGCAGCCGGCCGATATTCGCGTCACCAGCGACCCTGACGTCGTGCGCGTCGCCGAGCGCGTCGTTCTGCCGGGCGTCGGCGCTTTCGCCGATTGCCGTGGCGGCCTGATGGCGATCGATGGGCTTTACGCGGCCCTGCAGGAGGCGGTCATCGGCCGCGCCCGGCCGTTCTTGGGGATTTGCGTCGGAATGCAGCTCATGGGCGCGCGTGGCCTCGAACATGGAGAATCGCCGGGGCTCGGCTGGATTCCCGGAGACGTTGCGGCGATCACGCCCGACGATCCGTCATTGAAAATCCCCCACATGGGCTGGAACACGCTGACGCTGAACCGCGAGCATCCGCTCTTTGCCGGCATTTCGACCGGAGAGAGCGGATGGCACGCCTATTTCGTGCACTCGTTTCAGCTCTCGCCCGAGGCGCCGGAACATGTTCTGGCGACAACCGACTATGGCGCGCCGCTGACCGCGGCGGTCGCCCGCGACAATCTCGTCGGCGTGCAGTTTCATCCCGAAAAAAGCCAGAGGCTCGGCCTAGCTTTGATCGGCAATTTTCTCAGGTGGCGACCGTGATTCTGTTTCCCGCAATCGATTTGAAGGAAGGGCAGTGCGTGCGCCTCGCCCAGGGCGACATGGACCGCGCGACCGTATTTAGCGACGACCCGGCGGAGCAGGCGCGGGCCTTCGAGCAGGTCGGATTCGAATATCTCCATGTCGTCGATCTCGACGGCGCCTTCGCCGGCGCGCCGCGCAACGCATCCGCCGTCGAAGCCATTCTCGCGGCGCTGACCATTCCCGTGCAGCTCGGCGGCGGCATTCGCGACATGCGCACGCTGTCGCGCTGGCTGGACAAGGGCGTCGCCCGCGTCATCATCGGCACGGCGGCAGTCAGGGACCCGTCCTTGGTGCGCGAGGCCGCGCGGCTCTATCCCGGCCGCGTCGCCGTCGGCGTCGACGCCAAGAACGGCTTTGTCGCGGTCGACGGCTGGGCGCGCGCGACGCGCATGTTGGCGCTCGATCTCGGCAGGAACTTCGAAGACGCAGGCGTCAGCGCCATCATCTACACCGACATTTCGCGCGACGGCGTGCTCACCGGCCTCAACATCGACGCCACTCTGGCGCTCGCCGACGCCCTGACGATTCCGGTCATCGCCTCGGGCGGCCTCGCTTCGCTCGCCGATGTGGAGCGGCTGCTGCAGCCCGATTGCCGCAAGCTGGCCGGCGCGATCACCGGGCGGGCGCTTTACGACGGACGCCTCGATCCGGCGCAGGCGCTGGCGATGATCCGTCGCGCGCGGGCGGCGGAGAACGCGTAATGCTCAAAGCCCGCGTCATTCCCTGCCTGGACGTAAAAGAGGGCCGCGTCGTCAAGGGCGTCAATTTCGTCGATCTGCGCGACGCCGGCGATCCGGTGGAATGCGCCATCGCCTACGACGCCGCCGGCGCCGACGAACTCTGCTTCCTCGACATCACCGCGAGCCACGAGAATCGCGGCATTCTGCTCGACGTCGTGCAGCGCACGGCGGAAGCCTGTTTCATGCCGCTCACAGTCGGCGGCGGCGTGCGCACGCTCGACGACATCCGCAATCTCCTGCTCGCCGGCGCCGACAAGGTCTCGATCAATTCGGCGGCCGTCGCCAACCGCGGCTTCGTTCGCGAAGCCTCGGAGAAATTCGGCGCGCAATGCATCGTCGTCGCGAT
>JAKFXD010000126.1 GCA_021731565.1 Methylocystis sp.
TTTCGCGTGATCGACACGCATGCGGGAGAGGGCGCCTATGACCTATCCGCCGATGAGGCGCAGCGCACCGGCGAATGGCGCGGCGGCGTCGGCCGTCTCGCGGCGCTTTCCGACGCGAGCGCTGGGGTTCGCGCGCTGCTCGCGCCCTACCTCGATTGTCTGGGACCGTTCGATCTGGAGGGCAGGCCAGCGCTTTATCCGGGTTCGCCCGCGATCGCGCAAAAATTGATGCGTCCGCAGGACCGCGCGATTTTCTGTGAACTGAGGCCCGATGCTTTCGCCGCGCTGCGCCGCCGGTTCGCGCGCGACGCGCGTATCAGTCCGATTCAAATCGACGGCTATATGGGGCTTGGCGCCTATGTGCCGCCCAAGGAGCGGCGCGGGCTGGTTCTGATCGATCCGCCTTTCGAGCGCGAAGACGAGTTCGACGCTGCCTTCGACGCCTTCATGAAAGCCTATGCGAAATGGAATTCCGGCATTTACGCTCTGTGGCATCCCTCGAAAAGCGACCATGAGACGCGCAAATTTTACAATCGGCTGAGGGGTAGCGGCATCAGGCGTATCTTGCGGCTGTCCCTGAGCGTCGGCGGAAGCGACGAGGGCTTGCGAAGCTGCGGCATGGTCGTCGTCAATCCGCCCTTCGTCTTCGAAGACGAGGCGAAACCGATTCTCGGCTTTCTTGCGCAGCGGCTGGCGCAGGGAAAAAATTCAAGCTCTCACATTGAATGGATTGCCGACGAGTGACGCAGTTGAACGCCTTCCGCACGGCGTCGTTGTTGGTCGTCGAGGCGAATGGTAGGAACGGCGATGCTCATCCTCCGTTATTCTCCCGCCTCGCCCTACGCCCGGAAAGTTCGAATCGCCGCCGACCTGCTCGGCCTGACGGACAGGATCGACATCGCGTCCGCTGATGCGGCCGACCCGGCCGACAGTTTGAGGCGTCAAAATCCTCTCGGCAAAATCCCGACATTGATTCTGGAGGACGGCTCCGCGCTCTACGACAGCCGGGTCATCGCCGAATATCTGGATCATCTCGCCGGCGGCGGGCGGATGATACCCGCCGACCCGTCCGCCCGCTTCACGGCGCTGCGGCTGCAGGCGCTCGGCGACGGCGTTAACGACGCCGCGCTGTTGATCCGCTACGAAACATTCAGCCGGCCCGAGGCCTTACGCTCTGGCGAGGCGATCGCGCATCAGCAGGGAAAGATCGATCGCGCGCTCGACGCGCTCGAGGCTGCGCTTCCGACGGGCGCCGTCGACATCGGCCATATCGCCGTCGCCTGCGCGCTCGGCTATCTGGATTTGCGCTTTGCTGGCGAATGGCGGGAGAAACACCCGCGCCTCGTCGCCTGGCACGAGAAATTTGCGCGCAGGGTCCCGGCCTTCGAAGCGACGAAGGCGTGAATTTCAGCCTGGCGCTATTCCGCTCGGCCTGAACCTGTGCTCGCGATAGGCGAAGCCGCCTAACTTTGCTTGCCGGCGATTTCGGCCGGAGGCTGCCACTCGCCGCTCGCCACCGGTCCGCTCGCGGGGTTGGGAATGCGCAGACGCTGGCCGGGTTGGATCTTGTCAGGATCGCTCAGCAGCGGCCGATTGGCCTCGAAAATCTCCATATATTTGGCGCCCTTGCCGGCGCCGTAATGCGCTTCGGCGATTTTCCAGAGCGTGTCGCCGGGCTTCACCACATAGAAGATTTCAGACTCGGCCACGCCGGCGGCCGCAGGCTTTTCCTCAGCCTTAGAGGTGGCGTCGGCCGTACGCTTGAGCGCGTCTGGGGCAGGCCCCGGTTTGCCTTTTCCGGTCAGAAAATCCAAAAGTCCCATGCTGGAATCTCCTTCGCAGACGTCCGGCCCTCCGCCGGACGCGCCGAACTATTGTAGCGCTTTGTTCGCGGCCAGGGAGTGCGGCGCCGCCGAAATGCGGCGCCTCGCGAAACCCGCCAAAATCCCCTATACCGCTGCGATGACCGCCGCCTCTGCCACGACCGCGCGGACCGCGCTTTACGCCGGCACTTTCGACCCGCTGACCTTCGGCCATCTCGACGTGATGGCGCAGGGCGCGGCGCTTTTCGACCGGATCGTCGTTGCGATCGGCGTGCACCACGGCAAGGAGCCCTGGCTGTCCTTCGAGGAGCGCGTCGAGGTCATTCGCGACGCCTGCGCCGCGCTCGGCGCGTCTTGCGCCTTCGAGGTCGCCGGATTTGAGGGCCTCGTCGTCGAGGCGGCGCGCGAACAGGGCGCCTGCGCCATTTTGCGCGGTTTGCGCGACGGCGTCGATTTCGACTATGAAATGCAGATGGCGGGGATGAACGGGACGCTCGCGCCCGATATTCGCACGATTTTCCTGCCGGCTTCGCCAGGGCTACGCCACGTCAGCGGAACCTTCGTGCGCCAGATCGCGGCGCTGGGCGGCGACGTGTCGGCCTTTGCGCCGGCCGCTTCCGTCGCGGCGCTCGGACGCGCCGTCAACAGGCGCAAAAAAACATAGGGAGGCTTCATGAAACTCACCCGCCGTCTGCTTCTTGCCGCCGCGGCCGTCGCCGCGCTTTACGCCGCGCCCGCTGTGGCGGCCGACGATCACATTCTTTACCTCGACACCAAGGACGGTCGCGTCACCATCAAGCTGCGGCCTGATCTCGCGCCCAAACATGTCGAGCGGATCGAGAAGCTCGCCAAGGAGCATTTCTACGACGGCATCGTCTTTCACCGCGTCCTCGACGGTTTCATGGCGCAGGCCGGCGATCCCACCGGCACCGGCATGCAGGGGTCGCGCTATACGGATCTGAAGGCGGAGTTTACCGATACGCCGTTCAAACGCGGCACGGTCGGAATGGCGCGCGAGGGCGGCGACGTCAATTCCGGCAATTCGCAGTTCTTCATCTGCTATGCGGACGCGCCGCAGCTCAACGGCAAGTATACGGTGTTCGGCGAAGTCGTGTCGGGCATGGATGTCGTCGACAAGATCAAGAAGGGCGCGAAGTCGAATAACGGCATGGTCGACGCTCCCGACAAGATCATCAAGATGCGCGTCGCCGGAGACGAGAGCTGAGAAGAAAGAGCCGTCCGTCAAAAATCAAAGGAACCGCTAATGACCGAAGCCGCCGACACCCTGACCCTTGAGACGACGAAAGGGCCGGTCGTCATCAAATTTCGTCCCGACCTCGCGCCCAATCATGTCGCGCATATCAAGAAGCTCGTCTCGGAAGGCTTCTACGATGGAATCGTGTTTCACCGGGTGATCGACGGCTTCATGGCGCAGACCGGTTGTCCGCACGGCACCGGCTCGGGCGGCTCGAAATATCCGGACCTCAAGGCCGAGTTCAACAGCGCGCCGCATGTGCGGGGAACCTGCTCGATGGCGCGCGCGCAAAGCCCGGACAGCGCCAATTCGCAATTCTTCATCTGCTTTACCGACGCGCGCTTCCTCGACAACAAATACACCGTCTGGGGCGAGGTGATTTCCGGCATGGAGAATGTCGACAAGATCAAGCGCGGCGAGCCGGTCAAAGATCCCGACAAGATCGTCAAGGCGACGTTGGGCTAGCATCTTTGCTTCAGCGAGCGCGTGACATGGCCGGGCTTGTCCCGGCCATCTTCATATGAGCCGCCATGCGCGTCGATCTCTTCGACTTCGAGCTTCCGGCGGATCGCATCGCCTTGCGGCCGGCGAGCCCGCGCGACAGCGCGCGCATGCTGATCGTGCCGGCGAAGGGCGGCTTCGAAGATCGGCGCGTGCAGGACTTGCCCCACTATCTGCAGCCGGGGGACGCGCTTGTCGTCAATGATTCCCGGGTCATTCACGCGCGCCTTTCCGGTCGGCGGTTCCGCGGCGAATTTAGCGCCAATGTCGAAGCGACGCTGATCGAACGGCTCGACGCCTCGCGCTGGCGGGCGCTGATGCGTCCGGCGAAGAAGCTTGGCGTTGGCGATCGCATTCGGTTCGTCGGCCATGACGGCGAACTCGACGCCTGCGTCGAAGCGAAGGGCGACGACGGCGAGATTGCGCTGGCTTTCGAACTTTGCGGACCGGCGCTCGACATCGCCATAGAGCAGGCGGGAGCCATGCCCCTGCCGCCCTATATCGCCGGCAAACGCCCGGCGGACGATCGGGACGAGATAGACTATCAGACGATTTTTGCGCAGGAATCGGGCGCCGTCGCTGCGCCCACGGCCGGCCTGCATTTCACGCCGCCGCTGCTCGCGGCGATCGAAGCGCGCGGCGTCAGCCTGCATCGGGTGACGCTGCATGTCGGCGCAGGCACGTTTCTTCCGGTGAAGGCGGATGACACGGTCCTGCACAGAATGCATGAGGAATTCGCGCGGGTCGACGCACGGACGGCCGAGGCGCTCAATGACGCGCGGGCGAAAGGCGGCCGCATCGTCGCCGTCGGCACGACCGCGCTGCGCGTTTTGGAAAGCGCGGCGGACGACGCCGGAAGGATTTTGCCTTACGCAAGCCGCACCGGCATTTTCATCACGCCGGGATATCGCTTCCGCGCCGTCGACATGCTGTTCACCAATTTCCACCTTCCGCGCTCGACGCTGTTCATGCTTGTCGCCGCATTCGCCGGCCTTGAGCGCATGAAGGCGGCTTACGCACATGCGATCTATAGCGGCTATCGCTTTTATTCCTATGGCGACGCCTGTTTGCTGCAGCGCTGCGACACATGAGCGACGCGCGCGACATGCGAATTCTTGCGCTTTGGCGCGACGATCCAAGGGAAGCGCCGATGACAATCGACGCGCGGATCGAGGACATGCGCATCGTTTCGACATGGGAGCTTTTTGGCGCCTTCGCGCTCGACGGCGACAGCGTCCGTCCGTTCATCCTCCGCCGCGACGGGCGGATCGACTTTGGGCGTGGCGAGAGCTGGCGAACCGATCTGCGCGACGCGACGATAAAAATCGGAACAGATTTCGCCGTATGGTTCAATGAGAGCGACAGCGGCGTTTACCGCATCGTGAAGATCGCCACGCTTGGCGCAAAGGACGACAAGTGACGCAGGGTTTTTCGTTCTCCGTTCTTGCGACCGACGGATCGGCGCGGCAAGGCGAAATTCTGACGCCGCGCGGGACGATCCGCACGCCGGCGTTCATGCCGGTCGGCACGGCGGCGACGGTGAAGGCGATGTTCGCCGAGGATGTGCGCGCCGCCGGCGCCGATATTCTGCTCGGCAATGTCTATCATCTCATGCTGCGGCCCGGCGCGGAGCGGATCGCGCGGCTCGGCGGCCTGCATGAATTCATGCGCTGGCCCTATCCGATTTTGACCGACTCCGGCGGCTTTCAGGTGATGTCGCTGGCGAAGCTGCGCAAGCTCGACGAAAGCGGCGTAACTTTCCAATCGCATATCGACGGATCGCGCCATCATCTCTCGCCTGAACGCTCGATGGAAATTCAGGATCTCCTGGGTTCGGACATACAGATGCAGCTCGACGAATGCGTGCGTCTGCCCTGTTCGGAAAGCGAGGCCGAGCGCGCGATGCGCCTCTCGCTGCGCTGGGCCGAGCGTTCGCGCAAGGCGTTTGGCGAGCGCTCGGGCAGGGCGGTTTTCGGCATCGTGCAAGGCGGCGAGTCGAAGCCGCTTCGAGTCGAAAGCGCCAAGGCGCTTGCCGGCATGGATTTCCACGGACTCGCCGTCGGCGGTCTCGCCGTCGGCGAGCCTCAGCATGTGATGCTCGACATGCTCGAGACGACCGCCCCGCATTTGCCCGAATCAAAGCCTCGTTATCTGATGGGCGTCGGCGCGCCGGACGACATCGTTGAGGCCGTCGCGCGAGGAATCGACATGTTTGATTGCGTGATGCCGACTCGCGCCGGCAGACACGGCCTTGCCTATACGCGTCGCGGCAGAGTGACGTTGCGCAACGCGCGCCATGCCGACGATCCGCGGCCGCTCGACGAGGGTTCGTCCTGTTCCGCCGCGCGCGACTATTCGCGCGCCTATCTGCATCATCTGGTGAAAGCCGGGGAAATCCTTGGGATGATGCTGCTGACCCAGGCCAATCTCGCCTATTATCAGGAATTGATGGCCGGCCTGCGGGCGGCGATCGCCGCAGGGCGCCTTGCCGACTTCATCGCCGA
>JAKFXD010000001.1 GCA_021731565.1 Methylocystis sp.
GCGGGCCGTCGAGATCGGCCATGAGGTGGCCGGCAGCGACCTGCTCAATCGCATTCGCGACACTGTCGCGCTGGCGCACAGGCTCGGGGAACACGACGGCGCCGATCAGACCCCTCCGCCCCGGGAAACCGCTCAGTGACAACCAGCCCGCCTCAATTGCGCTCCGTCGTTCTCGGCGTCGGCGCCTATCTGCCCGAAAAGACGCTCACCAATGAAGAGCTGGCGAAGCTCGTCGACACCAGCGACGAATGGATTGTTCAGCGCACCGGGATCAAGGAACGGCATATCGCGGCGGCGGGCGAAACCACTTCGATGCTGGGGGAAAAGGCGGCGCGCGCGGCGCTCGCCGACGCCGGACTGAGCGCGAATGACATCGATCTGATCATTGTGGGGACATCGACCCCGGACTGGACCTTCCCCTCGACTGCGACGCAGATTCAGGCCGCGCTCGGCATTGCGCATGGCGTCGCCTTCGACCTGCAGGCTGTCTGCTCGGGTTTCGTCTTCGCCCTCGCCACGGCGGAAAAATTCCTGCGTTCGGGCTCGCATAAGCGCGCGCTGGTGATCGGCGCCGAAACCTTCTCGCGCATCATCGATTGGACCGACCGCACGACCTGCGTGCTGTTTGGCGACGGCGCCGGCGCGATGATCATCGAGGCGCGGCCGTCCCAGGGCGGGATCGACGAACGCGGCGTGCTGACCACGCATCTGCGTTCGGACGGGCGCCATCGCGCCAAGCTTCATGTCGACGGCGGCCCTTCCGCCACGCAGACCGTCGGCCATCTGCGCATGGAGGGCAAGGAAGTGTTCCGCTTCGCCGTGGGCCAGGTGACCGACGTCGTCAAGGACGCCTTCGCCGCAACCGGCCTGAGCGCGGAAGACCTCGACTGGTTCGTGCCCCATCAGGCCAACCGGCGAATCATCGATATGTCGGCGCAAAAGCTCGGAATCGCGCCGCAAAAAATCATCGCCACCGTGCATTTGCACGGCAACACCTCCGCCGCGTCCGTGCCGCTCGCCTTGGCGGTCGCCGCGGCGGACGGGCGGATCAAACCGGGCGACCTCGTCATGCTCGAAGCCGTCGGCGGCGGCTTTACATGGGGATCGGCCCTGATACGCTGGTAAGCTCGCGTAATACAATAATAATTTCCGCGCCAGCAAATATTGGGAAGAAATATCGCCCCCGAATACAACAGGCGCTTGATTTCCCTGTCCAATTCTGAAAAATTCCGACCATCGACGATGGAGAGCCCCGCTTTGCGCGGGGCGCTACGTCGATTGCGCCCGGCCGTCCCACCGACGCGCTTCGAACGGCCCACGAAGTTCAATTGTGATCAATTGTAAGGCGGAAGATGGCCAAGGGGGACGCGACCGCTAAGCCGGACGGCGAGGCGGAAGACAATCGTATCGCACGGAGGGGCGCCGTGACTCGATCGGACCTTGCAGACGCGATCCACCATAGGGTCGGCGTGCCGAGGGCGGAGTCGGCGAAATACGTGGAAATGGTGCTCGAAGAGATTTTCGATCGCATCGTCTCGCGCGAAGACGTCAAGCTCTCTTCCTTCGGCGCCTTTTTGGTGCGGGAGAAAAAGGAGCGGCTGGGACGCAATCCGAAAACGGGCGCCGGCGCCAAGATTTCGGCGCGGCTGGTCGTTTCGTTCAAGCCCTCCAACATCCTTCGGGCGCGAATTAACGGCGAGGACTGACGTTCAAAAGCGGGACGCGCGATCCCGGCTTGACAAGCGTTGGAACTCCATGCGCCAAACAGGCATGGCGAAGAGCCGCGCGGTCTACGTCTGTCAAAACTGCGGCGCCGCCTCGTGGCGGTGGCAGGGACGCTGCGACTCCTGTGGCGAATGGAACAGCCTCGTTGAAGAATCCGGCGCTGGCGCCGCCGAGATCACGCGCCGCGCCGCCCGCGGCCGCGTCTTCGAACTTGAGGGACTGGGGGGCGAAGCCCGGCCGGCGCCGAGAATCGCCACCGGCATTGACGAATTCGATCGCGTCACCGGCGGCGGTTTCGTGCCGGGCTCGGTGCTGCTGCTTGGCGGCGAACCGGGCATCGGCAAATCGACCCTGCTCATCCAGGCTTGCGCGGCTCTCGCGCGGCGCGGCGCGCGCGTGGTTTATATTTCAGGCGAGGAGGCCGTCGCGCAGGTGCGTCTGCGCGCCGCCCGGCTCAACCTCGCCGACGCGCCGGTCGAGCTTGCCGCGGCGACCGAGGTCGAAGACATTCTCGCAACCTGCGCGGCGGGCAAACGTCCGGCGCTGATCGTCATCGATTCGATTCAGACCATGCACACCAGCATGGCGGAGTCGGCGCCGGGCACGGTGACCCAGGTGCGCGCCAGCGCCCAGGCGCTGCTGCGCTATGCCAAAACGACCGGCGCGACGATCGTTCTCGTCGGCCATGTCACCAAGGACGGGCAGGTCGCGGGGCCGCGGGTCGTCGAACATATGGTCGACGCCGTCCTGTCCTTCGAGGGCGACGGCGCGCATCATTTCCGAATGCTGCGCGCCTCCAAGAATCGATTCGGCGCCACCGGCGAGATCGGCGTCTTCGAGATGACCGGCCTCGGCCTCGCCGAAGTCGCCAATCCATCGGCGCTGTTCCTCGCCGGCCGGGACGCCGGCGCCCCCGGCGCGGCGGTCGTCGCGAGCATGGAGGGACAGCGTCCGCTGCTGATCGAAATCCAGGCGCTCGTGGCGCCGACCTCGCTCGGCACGCCGCGCCGCGCCGTCGTCGGCTTCGAGCAGAACCGACTCGCGATGATCCTCGCCGTGCTCGAAGCGCATGGCGGGCTGAAGCTTGGCATGCATGACGTCTATCTCAACGTCGCCGGCGGCTTTCGCGCCGACGAGCCCGCGGCCGACCTCGCCGCCGCCGCGGCGCTGGTCTCGTCGCTCTCCGGCGCGATCCTGCCGCCCGACATGTTCTTCTTTGGCGAGATCGGACTGTCGGGCGCGGTGCGGCCGGTCATTCATCCCGGCATGCGGCTGAGCGAAGCCGGGAAACTCGGTTTCCATCACGCCGTGGTCCCGCAGACCCAACAGATATCCGACGATGCGCGCGGCGCCGGCGTGACGATCCGTCCCTGCGCCGACGTGGGCGCCCTCGTCGCCTCCATCGCCCGCATGTCGAACCGCGAAAAAACCGTCGCGCGCGGTCGAAGTCCCGCGCTTTAATGTTTCCGGCCGGCGCCAAGATGCGTTAGAAGGCTGCCAGTGAAGTCACCATAGGCCTGCCGGATTGGCGGCGCCCGACCGGGCGGCGCAAAGTTGACACAGGTTCCGGAGAGGGTCGCGCAAGCGTCGCTGGAAGGCGGCCAACAGCCCATTCAGAAGCGTCGAGCGCTCGGGGCGAACAAGCAAGAGGCCAGCGATGCCGTCATATCTTGATTTGGCAGTGATCATCGTCGTTTTGGTGTCGGGAATGCTCGCTCTTTTGCGCGGCTTCACGCGCGAAGTTCTTGCCATCCTCTCCTGGGTCGCGGCGGCCGCGGCGGCCTATTTCTTCTATCCGCTCGCCCTGCCCTACATCAAACCCTACATCGCCAAGGACGAGCTCGCTCTCCTGGCCGCGGCGGCCGCGGTGTTTCTCGTCGCCCTGATCGCCGTGTCGCTCGTCACGGTGAAGCTCTCGGATGTCATCCTTGATTCGAAGGTCGGCGCCCTCGACCGCACGCTCGGCTTCGTGTTCGGGGCCGTTCGCGGCGCCCTGATCGCCGTCGTCGCCTTTGTTTTTTACAGCTGGCTCGTGCCTGAAGCGAATCAGCCGCAATGGATCAAGGACGCCCGCGCGAAGCCCTTCCTGGCCGCCGGAGGCGAAAAACTGCGGGAAATGTTGCCCGACGACATCGACAGCATCGTCGCCAAGATCAAGGCCAAGAAGGGCGCGCCGGCCAATGAGGAGCCGCCGGCCGACGTCGAGCCGGACAAGGTCCAGCCTTCGCCCAGCGACGCCACCCCCGAACCGCCCGTCGACGCGGCGCCGGAGTCCGCCGACAAGCCTGAATGATGGTCTTGCGGATGGACCCCGCCGCTGGCACATATGACGGGAATACGACGCCTGGGCGCTCCTAGATCGCCCGTCGGCGCGTCACGGGGGACCAAGCATGATCGAAGCCGCCGAGGATCCTCAGCGATCCTCATCCCGCGAGATTGATCCGAGAGACGATCTCGATGGCGACAGGCTTCGCGAATATTGCGGCGTCTTCGGCGTCTTCGATTTGCCCGACGCGGCGGCGATCGCCGCGCTTGGCCTGCATGCGCTGCAGCACCGGGGGCAAGAGGCGGCCGGCATCGTCAGTTTCGACGGCGGCCGTTTCCACGGCGAGCGCCGGCTGGGACTGGTCGGCGACCATTTTTCCCAGGAAGGCACGATCAAGCGCCTGCCCGGCGCCGCCGCGATCGGCCATGTGCGCTACGCCACGACCGGCGAGACCATGCTGCGCAATGTGCAGCCGCTGTTCGCGGAACTGAATACGGGCGGCTTCGCGGTCGCCCACAATGGCAATCTCACCAACGCCCAGACGCTGCGGCGCGAACTGATCCGCGAGGGCGCGATCTTCCAGTCGACCTCGGACACGGAGGTCATTCTTCATCTCGTCGCGCGCAGCCGCAGGCCGCTGCTCATCGACCGTTTCATCGAAGCGCTTCGCTCGATCGAAGGCGCCTATTCGCTCGTCGCGCTCACCAACAAGAAGCTGATCGGGGCGCGCGATCCGCTCGGCATCCGGCCGCTCGTCATCGGCGAATTCAACGGCAAATATATTCTCGCGTCGGAGACCTGCGCCCTCGACATTATTGGCGCGCGCTTCGTGCGCGACGTGATGAACGGCGAGATCGTCATCATCTCCGAGGACGGAATTCAGAGCATGCGGCCGTTTCCGCCGCAGCCGATGCGCCCCTGCATCTTCGAATATATCTATTTCGCCCGTCCCGATTCCATCGTCCATGGCCGGCCGGTCTATGAGGTGCGCAAGGCGATGGGCGCGGAACTCGCGCGCGAACGCCCGATCGAGGCGGACGTCGTGGTGCCGGTGCCGGACTCCGGCGTGCCGGCGGCGATCGGCTATTCGCAAGAGTCTGGCGTGCCGTTCGAACTCGGCATCATCCGCAATCACTATGTCGGCCGCACCTTCATCGAGCCGACGCAGATCGCGCGCGATTTCGGCGTGCGCATGAAGCACAGCGCCAATCGCTGCGTCGTCGCCGGGAAACGCGTGATCCTCATCGACGATTCCATCGTGCGCGGCACGACGTCGGTGAAAATCGTGCAGATGATGCGTGACGCGGGCGCCACGGAAGTGCATTTCCTGATTTCGTCGCCGCCGATCACCAATCCGGATTATTACGGCATCGACACGCCGCAAAAGGACAAGCTGCTCGCCGCGACGCATACGCTCGAGGAAATGCGCGAGTATATCGGCTGCGACTCGCTCGGCTTCCTGTCGGTCGACGGCATCTATCGCGCCATGGGCTACGAGCGCCGCGATCCGATCCGGCCGCAGTTCACCGACCACTGCTTCACCGGCGATTATCCCACTTCGCTGACCGACCTCGTCGGCGAAAATCGCGCGCAACTGTCGCTGTTGGCCGAAGCGAGCTGATCGATGACAATCGCGCGAGCGAGAGTCCCATGGCAAGTGAAGTAAAAGCGTCCGCGGTCATGCCCTCCGCCACGCCGACTGAGGCGGAGGTGGAAGAATGGCGGCATCTGCCGCGAGACGAACAACTGCGCCGCCTTCGAGAAGTTTTGGCAAGCGTTGAAAGCGCCACCGCATCAGAAGCGACGATGGGCGACATTCTATCAGAAGCTCGTTGTCGCGCTGACCAACGGCGTGGCTGAGTTCCGTCTTTCTCGCCGCGCCTACGCCGATCTTCTCGACATCTATGCGTTTACCGAGGCGAAGTTCGGGGCCTATCAGGCCGAAGCCTACTACTCGGGACTAGAGCGCACATTTGGATTGCTCGCTGACTTTCCGGCTATAGGCGTCAGCAGAGAAGAGGTTCTACCTCGCCTGCGACAGTTTCGTTTCCAATCGCATTTGATTTTCTATTGCGACGA
>JAKFXD010000028.1 GCA_021731565.1 Methylocystis sp.
ATAAAGCCCAGTCCCTCGCCGATATTGTAGACGACCTCACGGCCGACGCCATCGTTGAACAGCGCGCGTCCACGACAATAGCGACGCGGGATATAGCTCAGCCCATTGTTGCGGACGCCCGCCTCCGCGACGCCTTCGAAACTCACGATCGCCAGCGGCGAATTCCAATACCAGGCTTCTCTCGCGGCGAAATCCGAAACAATTCGGGCGAGAATGATCGGATCGGCGCAGTCGGGCGTCAGACCCGAATAGGGCAGAATTCGAAACTCCGCCGGCGGATTTCGTTCGCGCGCGGGCTGCGCGGCCGCTGTCGCGGCGCCGAGCGCGAGGAGCGCGCTCGCCGCTGCTCGCGCCCAGACTGTGCCCATTCCGGGATTGCCGCGCCGCATTCGCTTCTCCTCGGTCCCGCCAAATCGTTGACGATTGACGCCAAAACAGCGCTGCGCGTCAAGGCTGTGAGCGACGGCCACACGGCCGTCAGCCACGCAATTAACCGAAGAATTGCAACGAGGATGTCAAGGCGCGCGAGACGCGCTATAATGCGCCTATGTCTATCAGCGTGCAGAGCCTGCGCCGCGTATTCGTGCTCTTTGTTGGCGCATTATTGACGATCGCGACGCCCGACGCGTCTTTCGCGCAGGACCCCTTCACCGAATTCTTCGGCGGGATTTTCGGCGGCCCGCCGCATGGATATGGGCATCGCGGCGAGCCGCGGGTCCGGCGGATCATGCCGCATCGGGAAAATCGCGGGCCCACCTATTGGCACGGCCAGACCGACAACCCGCGCCGCGCCGCCAAACGTACGGACGGCGCGACGACGGACCAGTCGCAAAGCGCGGCCGCGACGCAGCCGACGTTCTTTGTCGCGACGGTCGGCGATACGCTGGGCCAGCTTCTCGCCGATGGGCTGAAGGAAGGTTATGCGGATCGCCCCGACGTGGCGATTCTGCGTAAGGGCAAGGAAAGCAGCGGCCTCGTCCGCGACGACTTCTACGATTGGCCGAAGGCGGCCAAGGAGATCGCCGCCGACCCGCAAAAGATCAATGTCGCCGTGGTCATGCTCGGCAGCAATGATCGTCAGGCGATTCAGCAGGGCCAGGAGTCATATGAGCCTCTGTCGCCGCGCTGGCGGGAAATCTACGCGGCGCGCGTCGATGCGGTGATCGCGGCGTTCAAGGAAAAGAACATTCCGGTGATCTGGGTCGGTCTGCCGGTCATGAAAAACGAGCGGCTGTCGGCCGACATGGCGCAGCTCAACGAAATTTTCAAAGCCCGCGCGGCCCATGCCAACGTTCCCTATGTCGATCTGTGGGATGCGCTGACCGACGAACATGGGCAGTACAGCGCGTTCGGGCCGGACATCAACGGTCAGATCGTCAAGCTGCGCTCGGCCGACGGCGTGCATTTCACCGAGGCCGGGGCGCGCAGCGTCGCGCATTTCGTCGAAGGAGAGATCAAGAAATATTACGACGCCTACCGGCAACAGGCTCCGGTCGCCGACGCGCCGGCGGCGCCGCCCGCCGAGGCGTCGAAGGACGCGGCGGCGCCCCAGCAACCGGTGGCGGCGGCGCCGGCCGACGGCCAGCCGATCATCTTCCGCTCTCCTGTCGGCGGCCCGTCGGCGGCCCCGGCCCTGCCCGACCGGCCCGCGGTCGGCCCCACTCAACAGCTGACCGGCGCCGGAACGGCGACCGAACTCGCCAGGAAGACGCCTGCCGGAAAGGCCGCCGACACAGGCGCGCCCGCGCAGGCGCTTGTGAGACATGTTTTCGTCGAGGGCGGCGACCAAAGTCCGCGCGACAATCGCGCCGACGACTACAGCTGGCGTCCGCCGGCGAACGCGCCTTCTCAGCCACGCTAACGATTTGTGCGTTTGCGCACGGAACGCTTTTCGGTGGTTCTGCATTGTCTCTGCACAACAGGGAAATTGTGGAGGCCCCCGTTATGTCCCACCGTGAGTTCGCTGCCCGAAGCTTATTGAAGGTCGCCGCCGTCGCCGCCCTTGCGGGACTTGCAACGACCGCCGCCGGCGCCCAGGAACGCTCCTTCATGGCGCTGTTCGGTCAGGCGGACAGCGCGCCGGAGACGCCGGCCGCCTCTTATGACGCGCGCGAGCAGCAGGCCTATTACGGCGGCGATCAGCAGGACAATTCTTCGGCGCAGGACCCGCGGTCCTATTATGCCTCCCAGGACCCGCAGGGCTATTACGCCTCCCAGGACCCGCAAGCCTATTACGGCGATCAGGACGAGGCGCGGCTTGCGCGCGAATATCCGACCACGACGCGCGAAATCGTGTCGGACCCGACCAATGAGCGTCCCGGCACGATCACCGTCGACACCAAGAACCGCTATCTCTATCTGTCGCTGGCGAATGGAGAGGCTGTGCGCTACGGCGTCGGCGTCGGCCGCCAGGGCTTCACCTGGAAGGGTCGGACCCATATCGGCCGCAAGGAAGCCTGGCCGGGCTGGACGCCCCCGGCGGCGATGTTGAAGCGCCGGCCCGATCTGCCCCGCCACATGGCCGGCGGCGAGGATAATCCGCTCGGCGCGCGCGCGATGTATCTCTACTCGGGCGACCGCGACACGATGTTCCGCATCCACGGCTCCAACGAGCCCTGGACGATCGGCCAGGCGGTGTCCTCGGGCTGCATCCGCATGCTGAACAATGACGTGACCGATCTGTTCAGCCGCGTGAAGGTGGGCACGGCCGTCGTCGTTCTCTAGATCACGCTGCATTTGGGCGAAACCGCCCAAATGCAGACAACGTGATCGATTCTAAAGTTTAGAGCGCGCTTTACGCGAAAAAACGGTTACCACTTTTTTCGCACCGCGCTCTAGGCGCGCCCAGCGTGAGGAGGAAGGGCCCCGGTTTCCGGGGCCTTTTTGCGCGCCCTATTCCAACGAGCAATTGAACACGAGGTTGGTGAGCGCCGAGAAGGTCAGCTGGACGAAAATCCATACGCCGATCAGCGTCCAGGCAAGCCTGTATTTCTCACGGCCATAAAGAAACGCCCCAATAAGCGGCAGGAGAAGAAAGAAGAACTGCCAGGGCGTGCTGACGAAAGTATCGCAGTACCAAAGATTTAGTTTCTCACTAACCATTACTCTCACCTTGGCAGATTGGTTTCGCCCATGAGGAATTCGTCCACCGAATGGGCGCATTGGCGACCTTCGCGAATAGCCCAAACGACGAGCGATTGACCTCGCCGCATGTCGCCGCAAGCGAAGATTTTCTCGCGAGTCGCCTGATAGGCGCTTGTGTCGGCCGCGACATTGCCGCGGGAATCGAATGCGACTCCGAGCCCTTCGAGCAGGCCTTCGCGCACCGGCGACACGAAACCCATCGCGAGAAGCACAAGATCGGCCCTGATCTTGAAGTCGCTCCCCGGCTCTTCCTGCATCTTGCCGTCGACGCGCACGCAGCGCAGCGCCTTCACCGCGCCGTCCTTGCCTTCGAATTCGCGCGTCAGCACCGAAAATTCGCGCGACGCCCCCTCATCATGAGAGGAGGACGTGCGCAGCTTCAGCGGCCAGTCCGGCCAGGTCAGCAGCTTGTGCTCCTTCTCGGGCGGGCGCGGCATGATTTCGAGCTGAGTCACCGAAAGCGCGCCTTGGCGCACCGACGTGCCGATGCAGTCGGAACCGGTGTCGCCGCCGCCGATGACGATGACATGCTTGCCGGTGGCGAGGATCGGCTCATTAGTCGAGAGCGGTTCGCCGGAGACCCGGCGGTTCTGCTGCGGCAGAAAATCCATAGCGAAGTGGACGCCGCGCAATTCGCGGCCGGCGATCGTCAAGTCCCGCGGCTGTTCGGCGCCGCCGGCGAGGATCACCGCGTCATGGCCGGCGATGAGATCGTCGGCGGAGAGATCGACGCCGACATGAACGCCGCAGTGAAATACGACGCCCTCCGCCTCCATCTGCTCAACGCGGCGGTCGATGAGAGCCTTCTCCATCTTGAAGTCGGGAATGCCGTAGCGCAACAGGCCGCCGGGCTTTGCGTTCTTCTCGTAGACATGCGCGTCATGGCCGGCTCGGGCAAGCTGCTGCGCCGCGGCGAGCCCCGCGGGTCCGGAGCCGACGACCGCGATCCGCCTGCCTGTCTTACGCTTGGGTGGTTCGGGAACGACCCAGCCATGCTCAAATCCGCGGTCGACGATGGCGCATTCGATGGTCTTGATGGTGACCGGCTGGTCCTGGAGATTCAGCGTGCAGGACGCCTCGCAAGGCGCCGGACACACGCGGCCGGTGAATTCCGGGAAATTGTTCGTCGAATGCAGATTGGTGAGCGCCCGCCGCCACTCGCCGTGAAAGACGAGGTCGTTCCAGTCGGGAATCTGGTTATTGACCGGACATCCGTTGTGACAAAAGGGAATGCCGCAGTCCATGCAGCGCGACGCCTGGCTGCGCGTCGTTTCGTCCGACAACGGAATGACGAATTCGCGATAGTGGCGAATGCGATCGGCCGCCGGCTTGTATTTGCGGTCATGCCGGTCGATCTCGAGAAACCCGGTCACCTTGCCCATTCGCTCTCGCACCTTTCGCGCCTCGACCGCGGAGGCGACGGCATTTCTCATCGGCGCGGCAGCCTTTTGCCGAAGACGAAATCGCCTTCTGGCCCAAGCGCCTTGGCCGCCGCAATCTTGGATGTTTTCTAAACGCTTTCGAGGCGTCGGCGTCAAGCCGCGAAGCTTCGACGCCGTCCGCGTCAATCGCCGCCACGCGAAATTATTGGGTCCTGGGCCTCATGCCACCGACGAGGGGGCGACGCGGCGAAGCTGGTCCTCCTTGACGCGGCTGTGCAGCAATTTCACCTGCCGCCGCGCCTTCGCCTCATACAGCGCTTCATCCGCCACCGCGAGAAGAGCCTCGGCGTCCGCGCCATGTTCGGGCACGAGCGCCACGCCGACGCTGACGCCGATCGTCGCGCGAACGCCATCGCCCAAATCGTAAGGCGCGGAAATGGAATTCGTCAGCCGCTGGCTCAGTTCCGTCGTCAGATCGCTGGTCAACCCCCTGGCCAGCACCACGAACTCGTCGCCGCCGATCCGCGCGGCCACATCGGTTGCGCGCAAGGATTGGCGAAGGCGGTCCGCCACCAATTTGAGCAGCCTGTCTCCTGCGGCGTGTCCATAGGTGTCATTGACCGACTTGAAGTTGTCGAGATCGAGAAAGAGAGCGGCGAGATCGCCGCCATCCGGGGCCGAACTCTTTCGTCCAACATCCACGGCGGCGGCAAGTCCGGCTCGATTTGACAGGCCGGTGAGCGCATCATGATTGGCGCGGTGGTCGTTCTCGCGTTCAGCCTGCATGGTCGCGACGAGCATCTTGTTCAGACTGTAAGATGCGGCGATCATCGCGGCGAGGTAAAACGGAATCTGAAGAAACACTAGATAAAGAATGGGTTCGCCGGAGAGAGCGGCCCCCGGCAAGAATGGGCCGAGGCTCGTCAAGATCATTGCTCCGGCGAGGCGAGGCGCGCCGAAATTTCGAAATCCAACGCCGCCGGCCATGCCCGAGCCGGAGAGACACGCGAGCGTCGCTGAGACCCAGTCGCCGCTCGCGAGGCTGATAAAAGCGCCGTAGCCCACGCCGCTGCTCCACAGCAGCTGAAGCAGAAGATACAGATCGGTCGGCGTCGGGCGATGCGCAAGCGCGGCGCGACGGGAGACGCCCAAAACAAACAGACGAATGGCTCCGAGCATGATCTCGAAAACAAACCAGGCGACAAAGGGCGGAGTCTGTTCGCGTATGGCGATCGCGCCTGCAACGACGATCGTATTGATGATCCCGCCAAAAAATACGGGAAGAGTGCCGTAGAGACTGGCGATCAGCTTCTGTTGGACGTCAACCGGCGCGCCCAGACTGGGCCGCACGAGCCAGCGCATCGCGGCCCAGCGCGGCATGCTATAAACCCTGGAGTCGTCTCGCATCAGGCTTCCTCACCGCCATAAAGGAAAACCGCCGAGTTTAAA
>JAKFXD010000107.1 GCA_021731565.1 Methylocystis sp.
CTCAGGCGGCAGGACGGACGGCGTCTCGACCTCGGTCGTCTGCGCCGGTTCCTTCTCGCCAAGCAGCGCGCTGAGCCGGTTCTTCAGCTCGTCGAAGACGACGCTCGCTTCATCGACATAAGGCTCCGCATAATCGGCGACCGCCTTCAAACGCTCGTCCCTGTCCTTGAAGGCGATCGCCGCATAAAGAGCGGCGCCCGCGAGGAGGGCGAGAAGCAGAAGCGTCGACAGCAGCGAGGCGAAGAAGGAGCGGCGCCTGCGTGGGGCGGGGGCCGGCGGCGGTTCAGGCGGGGACTCCGCAGCCTCGGGCGGCGGTTCAGACAGGTCGATGCGGTTCGGTTCTTCGTCGTCCGGCGAGACCATTGGCTAATCCTTACGCTACCGGCCTCTTATAGTTGATGCATTCGGCGCCCGCAAAACGGGCGGCCGAGTCAGCCCGCCGCCTCGACAAGCTGCAATGTGCGCCGCGCGATGTCGAGATGCAGACGCTCGACCATTTTTCCATCGATCTGAACCACGCCCTTGTCGGCGTTTTCCGGCTCGTCGAATATGGCGATGATCCGGCGCGCGAAATCGACCTCCTCGTCGCTCGGCGCGAATATTTCGTTCACCGGCGCGATCTGGCTCGGGTGAATGAGCATTTTCCCGTCGAAGCCGAAATCGCGGCCCTGCGCCGCCTCGCGCCGCAGACCGTCAAGGTCATTGAAGTCGTTGTAGATGCCGTCGATGATCTCGATGTTATGGACCCGCGCCGCAAGCACGCCGGCCGAAAGCCAGGAGAGCAGCGCCTGGCGCCCCGGCGTCAGTCTGGCGCGCGTCGATTTGGCGATGTCGTTGGGGCCAAGGATCAGAACTTCGAGGCGCGACGCCGCATCGTCGGCGGCGCTCGCAATCTTTTCGATGTCGAGGACCGCGCGCGGGGTCTCGATCATCGCCCAAAGACGAGTCTTGCGCGGCGCGCCTGCGGCGACGAGGTCCGCGGCCGCCTTCAGAATCTCGTCGCGCGAATTGACCTTGGGAATGACGACGGCGTCCGGCCCCAGCGACGCGATCGCGGAAAGGTCGGGCTTATACCACTCCGAGCCGCGCGCATTGACCCGCACCGCCAGCTGGCGGGCGCCGTAGCCGCCTTGCGACACCGCCGCCGCGACCTGATCGCGGGCCGTCGCCTTGGCGGAGTCCGCCACCCCGTCCTCGAGTTCGAACATCAGGACGTCGGCGGAAAGCGTCTTGCCTTTTTCCAACGCTCGGACGTTCGAGCCCGGCATGGCCAGCACGCTGCGCTTCAGTCGCGAAATCATTCAAAACTCCAGAACAGGGCCGGTTCGGCCTTCTCTTGACCCCGCCGCGTGATCTACACAATAACCGCGGGGTCCGCCATCCGCCCCAGGCAACGCCCAGGAAGGAAACGCCAAATGGCCGATCACGAGCCGTCGTCCGGCGCGATCTCGCTACCGGAAGCGCTCATGGAGGGCTATGAGTCCTTCATCAGCGGGCGTTTTCTCGCCGACCACGACCGATTCGAGGAATTGGCGGTCAATGGGCAGACGCCAAAGACCATGATCATCAGCTGCTGCGACTCGCGCGTCGCGCCCGAGACGATTTTCAGCGCCGGCCCCGGCGAGCTTTTCGTGCTGCGCAATGTCGCCGCGCTGGTGCCGCCCTATGAGCCTGACGATCATTATCACGGGGCGTCGGCGGCGCTCGAATACGCCGTCATGGCGTTGAAAGTTTCCGATATCGTCGTGCTCGGCCATGGTCAGTGCGGCGGCGTTAAAGCCTATGCGGAAATCGCCGCGAACCCCGACGCGCCACGGCTGAGCCACAGCGACTTCATCGGCGACTGGATCAAAATGCTCGGCCCGGCGGCCGATCGCCTCGGCGTTGCGCCCAATCCCAAAGACCTGGCCTATGTGGAGCGCCTGGAGTTCGAGTCGGTGAGGCAGACGCTGTGCAACCTGCGCTCCTTTCCCATGATCCAAGTGCTCGAATATCACCGGCACTTGCGGCTACACGGCGCATTATTCCGAATCATGGACGGGCGCCTGTTCCTGCTGGACGAATCGACCGGGGCTTTCAATCCCGTCTGCGAACAGGCCTATGCGGCCGCTTTCGCCGAGGCGCGCTTTTGACGGCGGGCGCATCGGACAAGAGCCGCATTCCCTTCATCGCCGGTCTCCATCAACTCGTCGACGGCTATGACGCGATCCTGTGCGACGGCTGGGGCGTATTGATCGACGGCAGGCGCCATTTTCCTCTAGCCGCCGAGGCGCTCAGACGCTTCCGCGCCACAGGCGGGACGGTCGTGCTGATCACCAACGCCTCCCGCCCGGACGACGAGGTCCGCCGCCAGCTCCTGGGCCTCGGCGTTCCGCAGGACTGTTTCGACGCTCTCGTGTCGGCGGGGGAGCTCGCGCTGCGCGAAATCGTCTCGCGGAACGGTCAGGCGGCCTATCACCTTGGACCGTCGCGCGACGACGGTCTGTTCCGCGAGGCGGCGCGCCGGCTTGGCGCGCCGGTGATGCGAGTCGGGCCGGACGCCGCCGATTACGTCGTCTGCACGGGCCTCATCAACGAGCGTAACGAAACGCCCGCGGACTATGACGAACTCCTGGCGAGGCTGAAGGCGCGCGACCTGACGATGCTCTGCGCCAATCCCGACATCGTCGTCGCGATCGGCAATGAACTTGTCTATTGCGCCGGCGCCCTGGCGGAGCGCTATGCGGCGATCGGCGGCCGCGTCCTTACCTTCGGCAAGCCCCATGCGCCGATCTACGCCGCGGCCAGGGAAAGGCTGCAGAAATTGCGCGGCGATGTCGATCATTCGCGGATTTTGGCGATCGGCGACGGCGCCTTCACCGATCTCTCCGGCGCTGGCCGCGCCGGGTTCGACTGCCTGTTCGTCCTCCATGGGGTGCATCGCGACGAACTGCATCCCGAAGGCGGCCCGCTGGACGAAGCGGCGCTCGAATCGCTCTTCGCGCGCGCCGGCGCGCGTCCCAAGGCTTTGGCTCGCGAGCTTTTCTGGTAAAAGGGGCTGCGCGGGCCTCGTTCCTGCGGTTACGATCAGCCACGCAACCTTCCGGTGCCTTCATGTCGACGCCGTTCAAAATCTATTATTTCGAAGATCTGAGCGTCGGCATGCGCGAGACGCTGATGAAGGCGGTGATGGACGACGACGTCATCGCCTTCGCCGATCTTTCCGGCGACCGCAATCCGATTCATCTCTCCGATCACTTCGCATCGAAGACGCGCTTCGGCGAGCGCATCGTCCATGGGCTCTATACGGCGTCGCTGATTTCGACGGTCATCGGCATGTACCTGCCCGGCCCCGGCGCCGTCTATCTGTCGCAGACCTTGAATTTCCGCGCCCCGGTCAAGATCGGCGACGTCATCACCGTCATCGTCGAGGTCGTCGAGCTGATCGAAAAAGGCCGGCGCGCCAAGCTCAAATGCGAATGCCTGGTCGACGGCAAGGTCGTGCTCGACGGCGAGGCCTTCGTCATGGTGCCGAGCCGCGAGCAGGTTGTCCGCGCCGCGGCGCCGGCGCCATTGGAAGAGAAACCGGCCTCGGCTTGAATTTCCGGCCCGCGCCTTGTCCGCGTCCTTCATCGTCGCGCGCGACCCGCAAGCGCCGCCGCCTGGCCTGGAAGGCGCCGTCGCGGCGATCGGCAATTTCGACGGGCTGCACCGAGGCCATCGCGGCGTCATCGCCCGCGCCCAGGCGCTCGCCGCAAGCCTCTCGCGCCCCTGCATTCTCCTGACCTTCGAGCCGCATCCGGCGGATGTCTTCGCCGGACAGACGGTGATTTTCCGGCTCACGCCGCCCGACGCCAAAGCGGCGCAGGCGGCGCGCCTCGGCCTCGACGGCATGATCGTGCTCACCTTCGACAGGGATTTCGCGCAAAGTCCGGCGCGCGTCTTCACCGAGAAAATCCTGCACGAACGCCTGCTTCTGTCGGCCGTCGTCGCCGGCTATGATTTCCGCTTCGGCGCCGGCCGCGAGGGCGGACCGGCGTTCCTGCGCGCGGAGGGCGAGCGGCTCGGGATGATCGTCGAAATCGTCGACCGCATCACTCAGGACGAAGAGGGGAGCCTCGAGGCCGTTTCCTCCACGGCGACGCGCGACGCGCTCGAACGGGGCGATGCGGCCTTGGCCCGCCGCCTTCTCGGCCACCCCTATTTCATTCGCGGCGTGGTGCGTCATGGCGACAAGCGCGGGCGCGAATTGGGCTTTCCCACCGCCAATATCGCGCTCGATCCCGCCAATCGGCTCAAGCACGGAATCTACGCCGTGACGATCGACATCGAGGGGATGATTCATCAGGGCGTCGCGAGCTTCGGCCGGCGGCCGACCTTCGACAATGGCGCGCCGCTGCTTGAAGTCTTCGTCTTCGGCTTCGACGGCGATCTTTACGGCAAGGCGGTCGAAGTCGCCTTCTACGGCTTCATCCGGCCGGAAGCGAAATTCGACAGCGTCGAGGCGCTCGTCGAAAGAATGCGCGTCGACGTGGACGAGGCGCGAAGGCAATTGGCCGAGAGCGGCGCGTCAGTGCAAGGCGCCTGATCTGTTGCCATAATTTGCGCGCGATCTAGCTTGGAGGCATGATCTCCGACAGGAGGAAGCGCCATGACCGAAGAACCCAAGGGACGGGTCGAAATCATTTTGCCGGGCGAGGAGACCGACGCCTCGCGCATCTGGGTCGCGACCGGGCGCGCCGGAAGGGTCAAGGTCGTCAAGCTGTCGCCGTTGCAGAGCCTGATCGTCACCGCGGCGCTGCTGCTGTTTCTGTTTATCGGCTTTACGCTGCTGTCCGGGGCGTTTCTGGTGTTGCTCATCATCGCCGTCGTGGCGGGGGGCCTCGCCTATCTCGCCGGACTGCTGGGATTGAGGCGGTCGCGCTAGCCGGCCTCTTTTCCAGTAAGGTTTGCGCTGCTATTGAGGATTGGATGCCTTTCCCGATCGCCATTCGAATTACCGTCCCGGGTCGCGCTCGGAGCTAGAAGCTCGCGCGGGTCCGGGTGCGGCGCGATTGGCGCTCTTCCTAGAAATCCTCTAATCAGCGCGGACCCGCCGGCTCCTCGCCGCGCGTCGCCCGAGGCGGTTTTCACGACGATGAACGACGACAGCCCCAAGGGGCCGGATTATTCCAAGAGCCTCTATCTGCCTGTGACGGATTTTCCGATGCGCGCCGGCCTGCCGCAGCGCGAACCGGAGCTCCTCGAGCGCTGGGAGACGATCGGCTTAGAGCAGAAAATGCGCGAGGCCGCCGCCGGCCGGCCGAAATTCACGCTGCATGACGGGCCGCCCTACGCTAACGGCAATATTCATATCGGCCATGCGCTCAACAAAATCCTCAAGGATCTCGTGACGCGCAGCCAGCGGATGATGGGCAAGGACTGCGTCTATGTGCCGGGCTGGGACTGCCACGGCCTGCCGATCGAATGGAAGATCGAGGAAGAGAATTACCGCGCCTTAGGAAAGCAGAAGCCGGATTTCTCGCATCCCGAGGCGATGATCGCTTTCCGGCGCGAATGCCGCGCCTATGCCGAACATTGGCTTTCCGTGCAGCGCGAGGAGTTCAAGCGCTTAGGGGTCGCCGGCGCATGGGACCATCCCTATTCGACCATGGCCTATCCGGCCGAAGCGACGATCGCGCGCGAAATCATGAAATTCGCGGCGAACGGTCTGCTCTATCGCGGCTCGAAGCCGGTGATGTGGAGCGTCGTCGAAAAGACCGCGCTCGCCGAGGCTGAAGTCGAATATGAGGATTATACCAGCGATCAGGTCTGGGTGGCGTTTCCGATCCCGCGCGGCGCCGAAGGCGAACTGAGTGACGCGCGCGTCATCATCTGGACGACGACGCCCTGGACGCTTCCCGGCAATCGCGCGATCTCCTTCTCGTCGAAGATCGATTACGGACTCTATCGCGTCACCCATGCGCCGGATGGGAATTGGGCGCTGCCCGGCGCG
>JAKFXD010000080.1 GCA_021731565.1 Methylocystis sp.
GTTGCGAACATAGCCGTAACCGATCGCCTTGCCGATCGAATAGCCATAGCCGCCGCTCGACAGCCAGCCGACGCGCGCGCCGTTGCGATAGATGGTTTCGCGCCCCAGCAGCGTGATGTCAGGGTCATCGACAACGAAACCGGCGAGAAGGCGCGGCAAGGGCGCACCGGCCGATTGAACAAGCGCTTCCCTGCCCTGAAACGGCGCGCCGGACTTCATCTTGACGGCGAAGCCGAGGCCCGCCATCACCGGCGTGTGATCGGGACCGATATCGGCGCCCCAGGCGCGGTAGCCCTTCTCCAGACGAAGGGATTCGATCGCGCGGTAGCCACCGTCGACAAGTCCGAAGGGCGCGCCTGCTTCGATGAGCGCGTCATAGACCGAAACCGCGAAATCGACGGGGATGTGAAGCTCCCAGCCGAGTTCGCCGACATAAGTGACGCGGATCGCCAGAACCGGCGCGCCGGCCAGACGGATTTCGCGGGCGCTCATGAAAGGAAAGGCGGCGTTCGAAAGATCATCGCCGCAGCAGGATTGCAGAATGTCGCGGGCGCGCGGGCCCATCAACGCCAGCACGGAATTCGCCGAGGTGACGTCGACGAGGGTCGCGTCCAATCCCTGAGGAATCGATCGCCTGATCCAATCGAAGTCATGCGTGCCGAAGGCTGTCCCGGTCACCACATAGAAGCGATCCTTCGCCAAGCGCGTGATCGTCAGGTCGCATTCAATGCCGCCTTTGGCGTTCAACAATTGCGTGTAGGCGACGGCGCCGGGCGGCTTGCCGACATCGTTCGCGGCGATCCAGGACAGCGCCGCTTCGGCGTCCCTGCCGACGACGAGCGCCTTGGCGAAGCTCGTCTGGTCGAACAGCGCCGCCGCCTCCCGGCAGGCGCGATGCTCGCGCCCGACGGCGTCGAACCAGCCCGGCCGGCCGAAGGAATAGCGATCCGCCGGCTCTTCGCCGGACGCTAAATCCGCGAACCAGTTGGGCCGCTCGAAGCCCATCTTCTCGCCAAAGCAGGCGCCTTTCGCTTTAAGCCGCTCATATAAAGGCGAGCGCCGCAGCGGCCGGCCAGAGGTAAACTCCTCGAAGGGCCAGGCGATGCTGTAATGGCGCGCATAGGCTTCGAGGGTCCGCACGCGCACCCAATTCGGGTCCCGATGCGGCGCGCCGAAGCGGCGGATGTCGACCGGCCAGAGATCGAAGGGCTGCTCGCCGTCGGCAGCCCATTCGGCGAGCGCCATGCCGGCCCCTCCCGCCGACGCGATGCCGAAGGCGTTGAAGCCGGCGCCGACGAAGAAGTTCCGCACCTCCGGCGCTTCGCCGATCATCCAATTGCCATCGGGCGTAAAGCTTTCGAGGCCGTTGATCATCTGCTTGATCCCGGCCTCGGCGAGCGCCGGCACGCGGCCGAGCGCGAGATTCATGATCGGCTCGAAATGATCCCAATCGTCTTCGAGCAGCCGAAAGGCGAAATCCTCAGGAACGACGCCCGACGACCATGGCACGGGGTTGGGCTCATAGCCGCCCATCACGAGGCCGCCGACCTCCTCCTTGTAATAGGTCAGCCGATCCGGATCGCGCAGGGTCGGCAGATTGCTGGTCACGCCGTCGATTTTTTCGGTCACGATATATTGATGGTGAACCGCCGAGAGCGGAACGGCGACGCCGGCGCGCGCGGCGAGCGGCTGCGTCCACAGGCCGGCGCAGAGCACGAGCTTTTCGCAGGCGATCGCGCCGCGATCGGTGACGACGCCGCGCACGCGCTCATTGTCGACGATGAAATCAGTGACGGCGACTCCTTCCATCAGCTTTGCGCCGGCGAGCCGCGCGCCTTTCGCCAGCGCCTGAGTGATGTCGGACGGATTCGCCTGCCCATCGGTCGGGAGGAAGGCGGCGCCGACGACGTCATCGACATTCATCAGCGGCCAGAGCGCCTGCGCCTCCTTGGCGCCAAGGAGCTGCATGTCGAGGCCAAAGCTCCGCGCCGACGTAGCCTGCCGTTTGACTTCGATCCATCGATCGGCGTTGCAGGCGAGACGCAGCCCGCCATTGCGCCGCCAGCCGGTCGCATAGCCGGTCTCTGCTTCGAGCCGATTGTAAAGCTCGACCGAATAGCCCAGCAGTTTGGTGATATTGGCGTTGGTCCGCAATTGTCCGATCAGTCCGGCGGCATGCCATGTCGACCCCGATGAGAGTTGATGGCGTTCGATGAGCAGCGTCTCGACGCCGCGTTTGGCGAGGTGGTAGGCGACCGAGCAGCCGACGATGCCGCCGCCAACGACGACAATCTGTGCGCTTCGCGGAAGATCGATCATGCTTTTTCCATCTGCTGGAACGCCGCCCAGGCGCCCTCGAAGCGACTCATATTTTCATCGGAGTAAGCGACATAGTCGAAATCGATCGTCGATCGGCTTTCCGACACAAAACTCCACAGCGCCTCGCGCAGGAGCGAGGCGCAAAGCATCGCCTTGAACCGGCGCCTCAGCGCATCGGTGGTCGCCGTTTCGAAATATTCCTCAAGCATCGCATCGTCGTCCGCGGCGTCGAAGCCGTTGTTCGACGAGAGCCCGCCAAGATCGAACAGCGGACTGTTCCAGCCCGCATAATCCCAATCGACGAGCCAGAGACGGTGCCCGTCGTCGATGAAATTGGCGGCGAGGAGGTCATTGTGGCCAAAAACGAGATCGATCGGACCGACGGATTTTTCCAGGACTTCGCTTGCCGCGAGCAAAGGCGGCAATTGCGGCGCGATCCGGCTTTGGTCGTCGGCGAGCGTGTGGGCGTAGTCGCGGATCACATGAAAGACGTTGAACGCCAGAGTCGGCCCGCGCAAATGCCGCGCAAGCTCGCGATGAACACGCTTGACGAGATCGACGCAGCGCCGACGATTTGCGCGCACGTCCTGAGCTTCATAGGTACGGCCGGAAATAAATTCGAGCGCCAGCGCCATCGGCTCCGAATAAAGAACTTTCGGCGACACGCCGGCGGCGCCGGCCGCCCTGCTCGCCGCCAATTCATTGAAGCGCATCACACCATGAACCGGAATGTCGCCGCCGAGGCGAACAACCACGCGCCGGTCGCCATCGGTGACGATGTAGTTCTTATTGGTGATGCCGCCGAGCAAGGGCGCAATGTCGATCGGACCGCGCCAGAGCGGCAGCACGCGTATCAGAGTTTCGGGATCTGCGGTATGGGCTGACATCGGCGCCGGCGGGACGAAACAAACCTTGGCTGGACGATTATATTCGGATTGGGCGCAAAGGCCATGGGCGGCGCCGGCGCTGGGGAAAACCCTACCGACGCAAGGTGACATGTTCGCGTCGGCGCCCTAGCCTGAGAAACGGTCGTTCGAGGTCGAGCCATGTATGGGACGACGATTCGCGGAACGCGCTACGGGTTTCCCGATCTCAAATCGCTGATGGCGAAGGCCGCTCCGCTGCGTTCGGGAGATTGCCTCGCCGGAATTGCGGCGACGAGCGCGGCGGAGCGCGTCGCCGCGCAGATGGCCCTCGCCGATCTCCCCTTGAGCGTCTTCCTGAACGAAGCGCTCGTTCCCTATGAAAAAGACGAGGTCACGCGCCTCATCATCGACAGTCATGATCGAACCGCCTTTGCGCCGATCGCTTCGCTGACCGTCGGCGAATTTCGCGACTGGCTTCTCTCCGACGCCGCCGATGAGGAAGCGCTCGCCGCTCTGACCTTCGGGCTCACGCCCGAAATGGCGGCGGCGGTCTCGAAAATCTGCCGCAACCAGGACTTGATCCTTATCGCCGCCAAGCGGCGCGTCGTCACCAGATTTCGCAACACGCTCGGCCTGCGCGGACGATTGTCGTCGCGCATTCAGCCCAACCATCCGACCGACGACGCGCGCGGCGTTCTCGCCAGCGCGATCGACGGGCTGCTGCTAGGCAATGGCGACGCCGTCATCGGCGTCAATCCGGCGTCAGACAGTCCGGAACAATGCTATGAACTCTTGCGCCTGCTCGACGAATTGCGCGAGACGCTGAACATTCCGACCCAGTCCTGCGTGCTCGCGCATGTCACGACGACGCTGCAGCTCATGGCGCGGCAGGCGCCGGTCGATCTGGTCTTTCAGTCGATCGGCGGCACCCAGGCCGCCAATTCTAGCTTCGGGATTGATCTGGCGCTATTGCGCGAAGCCCACGCGGCGGCGCTCGCATTGAAGCGCGGGACGATCGGCGACAATGTCATGTATTTCGAAACCGGCCAGGGTTCGGCGCTTTCGGCGAACGCCCATTGGCATTGCGATCAGCAGACGCTTGAAGCGCGCGCCTACGGCGTCGCGCGAATGTTCGATCCTCTGCTGATCAATACGGTCGTCGGATTTATCGGCCCCGAATATCTCTTCGACGGCAAGCAGATCACGCGGGCGGCGCTCGAAGACCATTTCTGCGGCAAGCTGCTTGGACTGCCGATGGGCTGCGACGTCTGTTACACCAACCACGCCGAGGCCGACCAGAATGATATGGACGATTTGCTGACGCTGCTCGCCGTCGCCGGCGTCAATTATGTCATGGGCGTTCCCGGCGCGGATGACGTCATGCTGAATTACCAAAGCACCTCCTATCATGACGTGCTCGCCGTGCGGCGCATGCTCGATCTCGCGCCGGCGCCGGAATTCGCGCAATGGCTGAGCGACGTGGGGCTCGGCGACGCGCGCGGCGAGCCGCAGGCGCTTCCCGCGTCCTTCGCGCCGCTTCTCGAAAGAGCGTGAGCATGGCGGATCGTCGCCCGGCGCCTCCCGACATGATTGCGAAACTGCGCTCGGCGACGCCGGCGCGAATTTTCCTGCCGCGCGCCGGCGCGGGCGTCACGACGCGCGCCACTCTGGACTTTCAATTGGCGCACGCCGAGGCGCGCGACGCGGTCGAAGAGCGGCTCGACGTCGAAACCCTCTCCGACGAACTGACGTCGCGCGGGCTGACGGCGGTTCGCGTCAGGAGCGCCGCGCGCGATCGGCGCAGCTTTCTGCTGCGCCCGGACCTTGGCCGAAGACTGGATGACGAGTCCCGCGAACGGCTGAAATCTTTCGCGGGAGATTACGACATCGCCTTCATCATCGCCGAAGGACTGTCCGCCCGCGCCATCGCCCGGCACGCGATTCCACTGCTCGAACGGACGCTCGCATCCCTCGATCGCACATCGTGGAAAATCGCGCCGATCGTTCTCGCCGAACAGGGGCGCGTCGCGCTTGGCGACGACATCGGCGAAACGCTCGGCGCCAGACTCGTCGCGGTGCTCATCGGCGAGCGGCCTGGGCTTTCCTCGCCGGACAGCCTCGGCGTCTATCTTACTTTCGCGCCGCGCGTCGGCCGCACCGACGCCGAGCGCAATTGTCTCTCGAACATCCGCCCGCAAGGCCTCGCCTATGACGAAGCGACTCGTAAGCTGCTCTATCTTTGCAACGAGGCGCGCCGACGCCAATTGACCGGCGTCGAGCTGAAAGACGAAGCCGAGTCGCTTGCGTCGGAACGGCTGCGCGCCATCGACGTAGCTCGCCCCCAAGTAGAAACAAATCTCGATTGATCGCGAAGCTTTCGTCCGACTATGCTTCGCCCGCAAAAACTCGCCTGCCCGCGCCGGGCGCGCCAATCCTGAACTGGAGCATAAATGCCCCTGGGGGTCGATTTCATCCTCGAAGCGCTGGCGAGCGAAGGACTCGACCATTTGTTCATGGTGCCCGGCGGTCTCGTCGACCCCTTTCTGCCGGCTTTGGGCAGGCAGAAAGCGCTCACGCCGATCGTCG
>JAKFXD010000056.1 GCA_021731565.1 Methylocystis sp.
TGCCGCGATAGACCTTGCAGCCCGGCTCGATCATCATCGGGCCGCGATCCTCCAGCTTCCACATGGCGTAGGCGACGGCTTCGCCCGAATCGTTCGAGATCAGCACGCCGTTGCGGCGGCCCTGAATCTCGCCCTTATAGGGCGCATATTCGTGGAACAGGCGGTTCATGATCGCCGTGCCGCGCGTGTCGGTGAGCAACTCGCCCTGATAGCCGATGAGGCCGCGCGTCGGCGCATGGAAGACGAGCCGCAGGCGATTGCCGCCCGAGGGGCGCATCTCGATCATCTCGGCCTTGCGCTCATTCATCTTCTGCACGACGACGCCGGAATGTTCTTCATCGACGTCGATGACGACCTCTTCGATCGGTTCGAGGAGGTCGCCATTTTCGTCCTTGCGGAACACGACCTTGGGGCGCGAGACGCCAAGTTCGAAGCCCTCGCGGCGCATGGTCTCGATGAGAATGCCGAGCTGCAATTCGCCGCGGCCCGAGACGATGAAGGCGTCGCCCATCGGCGCGTCCTCGACGCGCAGCGCGACATTGCCCTCGGCCTCTTTGTAAAGGCGCGCGCGGATCATGCGGCTCGTGACCTTGTCGCCTTCGGTGCCGGCGAGCGGGCTGTCGTTGACGAGGAAGGTCATCGAGAGCGTCGGCGGGTCGATCGGCTGGGCCTGCAGCGGCTCGTTCACATCGAGCGCGCAGAGCGTGTCGGCGACGTTGAATTTCTCTAAGCCGGCGATGGCGACGATGTCGCCGGCCTCCGCCTCCTCGATCGGCTGGCGCTCGATGCCGCGGAAGGCGAGGATTTTCGACACGCGGCCCTGTTCGACGATCTTGCCGGTGCGGTCGAGGACCTTCACCGCCTGATTGGGCTTCACGCTGCCGGCGAAGACGCGGCCGGTGATAATACGGCCGAGATAGGGGTTCGCCTCCAGCAGCGTGCCGAGCATGCGGAAGCCGCCTTCTTCGACGGTGGGCTCGGGAACGTGCTTGAGCACGAGATCGAACAGCGGCGCCATGCCGTCCTTGGGACCGTCCGGCTCCTCGGCCATCCAGCCCTGCTTGGCCGAGCCGTAGATGATCGGGAAATCGAGCTGCTCGTCGCTAGCGTCGAGCGCGGCGAAAAGGTCGAAGACCTCGTTGACGACTTCGCTCACCCGCGCGTCGGGCTTGTCGACCTTGTTGACGCAGACGATCGGCTTGAGGCCGATCTTCAACGCCTTGCCGACGACGAATTTGGTCTGCGGCATCGGCCCTTCAGCCGCGTCGACGAGCACGATCGCGCCGTCGACCATGGAGAGAATGCGCTCCACCTCGCCGCCGAAATCGGCGTGGCCGGGCGTGTCGACGATATTGACGCGCACATCCTTCCAGGCGATCGAGGTCGCCTTGGCCATGATGGTGATGCCGCGCTCCTTTTCGAGATCGTTCGAATCCATGACGCGCTCGGCGACGCGCTGATTCTCTCTAAAGGCGCCCGACTGCTGAAGCAGGCGGTCGACGAGCGTGGTCTTGCCATGGTCGACGTGGGCGATGATGGCGATATTGCGCAGTTGCATGAAAGGGCGGCCGGGTGACACAGCCCCCTCTGCGGCCGCCGGCGGGCGGTCGGATCAGAGACGCTGGCTGTTGTTGCGATGCAGCGTCTCATACCCCAAGGCGGGCGAATTTGGAAGCGAAACCGGCCCGGGCGTCGCCGCCCGGCGCCGGAACGAAGCCCCGCCCCCGCCAGCGGCCTACCGCGCCGGGCACTGCTCGCGGCAGCGGCGAAAGGCGGGGATGCATTGCGACCCCAGGCCCCCGTCCGCCAGACAGGCGTCGCGCTCCGCCGCGCATTCCCGCAGGCATTGCTCGCGCGGCGTCAAGGGCGGCGGCGGGGGCGGCCGCGGCCGCGGCGGCGTGAAGGTGGTGAGCGGCCCGAGCTCCTGCTCGATCTGGCTCAAGGGACTGAAGACGAAGGAACTGCCGTCGTCGGGTCCGCCCCAGAGAATGCCGTGCAGGCTCGCCTGGCTGCCGGTCGGCGGAATGGAGAACACAGGCGAACCGCTGTCGCCATTGTCCGAAAGCTTATTCGTCCCGCTTACCCGGTCGACGCGGCTCTGGCACAGCAGCCGGACGTCCGTATCGGCGACATTGACGTCGATGCAGGTCGCGCGCACGTCGCCAAAGGCCCAGCCCGTCGTTCGCCCGACTTTATTGAGCCGCATCCCCACCATGGAGTCCGGCGTCTCGCTGACGATCAGAAATGTGCTGGGAGAGCCGTTAATGGTCAGCGAGCCGGTATTGTTGGTCGTTCGCGCGATTTCGAAACGCCCGCGATCGATGCGGTAATCGGCGTAGGCGCTGTCGCTGAAGCGGCATCTCCTGCCCGACGGACACTGTCCGCCGGTGAAATAGGCGGGATCGGCGTCCTCGTCGCCGATCTTATTGCCCGAAAACAGCGGATCGTTCGGCTGATGGAAATCGTCGTCATTGCTGACGCCGCGATTCCTGGTGCAGTGAGAATTGGTCACGAAGCCGTCGCGGCCGTTGCGCACCACGTTGAACCCGAGCGTGCAGAGCTTATAGGCGAAGACGCCGGTGTCGATTTCGATCTGCACGCCGCCGGGAACCGGCCGCCTTTTGTCGCGCAAGGACGCGTGGAAGCGGATCGGCTGGGTTTCCTCGATGATCAGCGCTTCGAAGGGAATGCCGAGCGATTTCGCCAAGGCTTCGAATCTCTGGCGCGACGGATCGCCGATGACGCCGATGGTCACGCGATTGCGGCGCTCGTCGAGATCGACGAAGACGATCTCCTGGCCGTCGATCGCGGGACCGACGCTCTTCTTCCATTTGGCGAGTTCGATGACGTCGTAATCGCCCTTGATGATGTTCGGCTCTGCCGCGCGACCTTTGCGGGGGGCGTTCTGCGCCAGGAAATCCGCGCCGAGCACGCTGGCGATCGCGGAACTCACCTGCGCGCGCGCGGCTTTCATCGCATCCGCGCCGCGCAGGTCGGCGGCGTTCTTCATATAGATTTGCAGCGTTCCCTTCTCGTCGACATACATGCCGCCGAAGCCGGGCGCCTGCTCGGCGATTTTGACGAGCTTGTCGTCGAAGGTCATGACCGGCGCGGCTGGCGCAGCCGGCGTCTCCTTCTGCTGGGCCGAAGCGGCTGTCGCGGCGATCGTCATGGCGATCGCCACGACAGTTTTCAGCAAATTCCGCAATCTCATCGGCTTCTCCAATGAACTCTTGCGCGGCGTGTGGCGCTCGCCCGCCTTCGCCGCGAAATGGCGCCGATATGGACGTCCCTGCCAGGGTAGAAGCTGCGGGGCGGCGTTACGTCGTTTATTTGAATGAGAATTAGAGCGCCGTTCCGCGCTCCGCCACCGGCGTCCAGAGCACCTGTTCGATGCGCTCGGCGCCGGTCGCGAGCATCACCAGCCGGTCGAAGCCGAGCGCGACGCCGCAGGCCTGAGGCATTTCAGCAAGCGCCGCCAGAAAATCCTCGTCGATCGGATAGGTCTCGCCATAGATGCGGCGCTTCTCCTGCATCTGCGCCTCGAAACGGCGGCGTTGCTCGGCCGGGTCGGTCAGTTCGGCGAAGCCATTGGCGAGCTCCACGCCGCAGACATAGAGTTCGAAACGGTCGGCGAAGCGCGGATCGTCGGGATTGACGCGGGCGAGCGCCGCCTCGCTCACCGGATAGTCGGTGAGGATCGTCGGGCGTTCGCGGCCGAGCATAGGCTCGATTTTCTCCGACATGATCTTGCTGAAGAGATCGGACCAGCCGTCGTCGTCGACGACCCTTACGCCGTCGCGCGCGGCGGCGCGCGCAAGCCCGTCGCGGTCGTTGAGCAATGCTTCGAGGTCGATGCTGGCGTGAGTCGCGAAGGCGTCGCAGACGCTGATGATCTGAGGCTCCTCGAAGGGACCGCAGCTCCGGTCGCGCCAGGTAAAATCGCTCGCGCCGGCCGCCCGCGCCGCGCTCGCCAGCAGTCCGGCGCAATCCTCCATCAGCCGCAGCGTCGGCGCGCCGGCGCGATACCACTCCAGCATGGTGAATTCGGGATGATGGAGCGCCGAGCGCTCGCGATTGCGAAAGACATGGGCGAGCGTGAAAATCCGCTCTTCGCCCGCCGCCAGCAGTTTCTTGCAGGAAAACTCCGGCGACGTATGGAGATAGAGCCTGCTGCGCTCCCCGGCGGCGCCGATCAGCTCGGCGGCGAAGGCCGAAAGATGCGTCTCATTGCCGCCCGAGAGCTGAAGCGCGGCCGTCTCGACCTCGGCGAACCCTTCCGCTGAGAGGAAGCGCCGGACCGCCGCGGCGATCGCCGCGCGCGCCTTGAGAAAAGGCTTGCGGTCGGCATAGACATCCCGAGCCCACCAGGGCGATGCGCGCGTCATAAGGCCTCCCGCGAGGCGGGGCCCCGGATTGCCGGCGCGCCCGAAATATGGTCTTACCGCCGTTCATACCCTAGAGCAGGTTCCGAAAAAGTTGACAGACTTTTTCGAAGAGAACCTGCTCCAACGTTTTGATTTTGAGCGATTCCTTATCGATCACATGATTCCATGTGATCGGGAAGCGCTCCAGGCCGGAAATAAGGGATACCGACGTGAAAGTCATCGCCAGTTCGATTCGCAAAGGCAATATCATCGAGAGAGACGACGGCCAGCTTTACGTCGTCCTGACCGCCGAAAGTTTTTTCCCCGGCAAGGGCACGCCGACGACCCAGATCGACATGCGCCGCCTCTCGGACGGCGTCAAAACTTCGGACCGTTACAAGACGACCGAACAGGTCGAGCGCGCCTTCGTCGAGGATCAGGATTTCAGCTATCTCTACAATGACGGCGACGGCTATCACTTCATGAATCAGGCGAGCTATGAGCAGATCATCGTGCCGGCCGATGTGATCGGCGATCAGGCGCAGTGGCTGCAGGAGGGCATGGTCTGCATCCTGTCGATGTTCAACGGCGTGGCCGTTGGCATTCAATTGCCGCCGCGCGTGACGCTGGAGATCATCGAGACAGAGCCGGCGATGAAAGGCCAGACCGCCTCCTCGTCCTATAAGCCGGCGAAACTCGCCAATGGCGCGCGGGTCATGGTGCCGCCGCATATTCAGCCGGGCACACGCGTCGTCATCCAGACCGAAGACGGCGCCTATGTCGAGCGCGCCAAGGATTGAGGGGGCGATAACCCTCTCCCATGGGGAGAGGGTCGAGCCGAAGGATCGGGGTGAGGGGATCCCCTCATGACGCTTTGCGCGCGACCCCTCACCCGGCTGCTCCGCAGCAACCCTCTCCCTGTGGGAGAGGGTTGCGCGCCCCCTACCCCAAAAATTCACGCAGCTTCTTCTCTACTGCGGCGGCGTCCTTCAATTCGCATTCCCAAATGACGAGCGCGCGCCAGCCATGCGCCGCGAGCTTCTCCCGATGCGCGGCGTCGCGCGCGACATTTCGCGCGATCTTGGCGCGCCAGTATTCGGCGTTGGCTTTCGGCGTGCGCGCGCCGCGCGCGCAGTCATGCCCGTGCCAGAAACAGCCATGAACGAAAATCGCGCGCTTGCGGCCGATGTAAGCGATGTCGGGATTGCCGGGAACGTCCCTGCGATGCAGCCGATAGAACGGCGCGAATGTTCTCAGCATCGCCCGCACGGCAAGCTCGGGCGCTGTATCGCGCCCCTTCACCGCGCGCATGATGGCGGAGCG
>JAKFXD010000122.1 GCA_021731565.1 Methylocystis sp.
CATGCCGCTCATGCCGCCGCCCATCATGTCGCCCATCGACATGCCGACCTTCATGATCCCGGTCAGCGTCTCATTGGCGGTTTTCTTCTGTTCGTCGCTCAGATTGGTGAACAGCGATTCGATCGCGCCCTTCTGCGCGCGCACCACGTCGAGATGGTCGGCCATATGGTTCTCCATCATCGAGAGCTTATTCAACACCGCCGGTTTGGAATTGTCCGCGCGCATATCGGCGGCGTCGCATTTTTGCTTGGCCTTTTGCGCCGTGGCGCGCCACGCGTCGGCGAAAACGTTCCACGCGCCCGTTTGCGAGTCGGTCAGTTTCAACTCCGCCTTGAGATAGGCGAGGCGCCCGTCGACATGTTCGGCGAAGCCGCAGACCATTTTATTCATCATCCCGCCGCCGTGCATGCCGCTCATGCCGTCGCCGTCCTTGCCGCCGCCATGGCTCATGCCCGACATGCCGCCCATCATCCCGCCCATGCCGCCGCCGCTCTTGCCGTCGCCATGGTTCATGCCCGACATGCTCTTCATCTCGCCCATGCCGCCGTGATGGACTGCATGGCCTTCGTCGGCCTTACCCGCTTCTACCTTATGTTCTTCGGCCGAGCCGGATTCAGCCTTGCCGGGGTCCGCCCATTGCGCCGGCGCGCCGGCGCCGCCGTGATCCATTTTACTGTGGTCCATCCCGCTATGATCAGCGCCGCTTTGTTGCGCTTTCGCCACGGAGAGTCCGGCGGCAAGAAGCAAAGCGGCGGCGCTCGCCGCAAGCAATTTTCCGCGCGAGGTTTGTTTTCGCGTCGTCATGGCGTCCTCCCTGGCGATGTTTGTCGCGATCGCTCCTGTCGTCGCGGGCGCGACGAATCTTGGTGGAGCTTCGCGCATGTGACGCGCCTAACCGACCATCAGGCGCCTTTAGACGTCTGCAACTTTGTCACAGATCGCGCCATTCGGCGATGGGCGAATCGTCACGCGATCGCCACTAAAGATCATGCAGCGCAACAAGCGGCGGACGCACGTCCGCCGCTCGCAAGTTTAACCTGTATGGCGAAATAATCGCTGCGATCTCATTCGGCGCCGCAGCGCGCCGCGAAGAACGCCCGATCTAATGTTACCGGTTCTGCGCCGACGCGTTCGGATTGCGCGCCGCATAGGGGTCCTGTCCGATTGGACGCGGCGCTGCGGCCTCGCGCGGCTTGGCCGCTTCTTCCTTGTAGCCGGGCTGCCCGACGACTTGAGGCGACTTCCAGTCGCCGCTCGATGTTTGCTCGCCGGCAAACGCATGACCAGTCAGGGTCGCTACCGAAGCGAGGGCGGCGACGAAAAAAAGCTTATAAGCCATGTTTCCTCTCCCTGATGATTTGAATAGCTCCCGCCGACCACTCCCAATAGGCGGCGTGAGGCGCGCGGACGTCGCGCACCTACAGTGCTATTTTTTCGTGTCGCTAATTCTACAATGATCGTTGCGCCGTATTGCCGCAGTTCTATTTCGCAACAGCGAAAGCGGGCGCGCCGCCGAGGAAGCGTGGCGGCGACCTCAGGCGGCCTTCTTCTCGGCAATTTCGACCAACGTGCGCAAAATTCGGCGCGCGCCCGCGAGACGCTGTTTCATGCTGTCGAATTCGCGAATGAACACCACGCGCATGTCGGGGCGCACCTTGGCGCTTGTCCCCTGCTCCGCGATAAAGCGCACGAGCCCCGCTGGATTGGCGAATTTGTCTTCGCGGAAGGCGACGATGACGCCTTTCGGGCCGGCGTCGATCTTTTCGACATGCGCCCGCCGGCACAGCGCCTTGATCGCGACGATTTCGAGCAGCTGCTCCACCTCCGGCGGAATCGGGCCGAAACGATCGATCATCTCGGCGGCGAAAGCCTCGATGTCCTGATCCGTTTCGAGCGTCGACAGTCGGCGATAGAGCTGCAGGCGCAGCGTGAGATCGGCGACATAATCCTCCGGTATCGTCACCGGCGCGCCGATGGCGATCGTCGGCGACCAGACTTCCTCCTGCGGCTCCTCGACGCCGGCTTTCAGCAGCGTGATCGCATCGGCGAGCATCTGCTGATAGAGTTCGTAGCCGACCTCCTTGATGTGGCCAGACTGCTCTTCGCCGAGCAGATTGCCGGCGCCGCGAATGTCGAGATCGTGGCTGGCGAGCTGGAAGCCGGCGCCAAGCGTGTCGAGCGACTGCAGGACGTCGAGGCGCTTTTGCGCCTGCGGCGTGATCGTGCGATTGGCGGGCGTCGTGAACAGCGCGTATGCGCGCAATTTGGCGCGCCCGACGCGGCCGCGCAGCTGATAGAGCTGCGCAAGGCCAAACATATCGGCCCGCCACACGATCAGCGTATTGGCGCGCGGAATGTCGAGGCCCGATTCGACGATGGTCGTCGACAGAAGAATGTCGAACTTGCCGTCATAGAACGCCGACATCTTGTCTTCGAGTTCGCTTGCGCTCATCTGCCCATGCGCGATGACGAATTTCGATTCAGGCGCATTTTCGCGCAGGAACGCCGCGGCGTCTTCGAGGTCCTCGATACGCGGACAGACGAAGAAGGCCTGGCCGCCGCGATAGCGCTCGCGCAGCAGCGCTTCGCGCACGATGAGCGGATCGAAGGGCGAAACGAAGCTGCGCACCGCGAGCCTGTCGATCGGCGGCGTGGCGATGATCGACAATTCGCGCACGCCGGTCATGGCGAGTTGCAGCGTGCGCGGTATCGGCGTCGCCGACAGCGTCAGCACATGCACTTCGGCGCGCAGCTCCTTTAGGCGCTCCTTATGGCCGACGCCGAAATGCTGCTCCTCGTCGATGATGACGAGTCCGAGATCCTTGAAGCTCACCGTCTTGCCGAGCACGGCATGGGTGCCGATCAAAATCTCAATGCGGCCGTCGGCGAGGTCTTTCTTGGTTTCGCGCGTCTCGGCCGCGCCGACCATGCGCGACAGCCGTCCGATGCGCACCGGCAGTCCGGCGAAACGCTCGGTGAAGGTCTTGTAGTGCTGACGCGCCAGCAGCGTGGTCGGCGCGACGACCGCCACCTGCCGGCCGTTGATCGCGGCGCAGAAGGCGGCGCGCAGCGCGACCTCGGTCTTGCCGAAGCCGACGTCGCCGCACACCAGCCGGTCCATCGGACGGCCGGCGGCGAGATCGTCGAGCGTCGTCTCGATGGCGGCGAGCTGATCCTCGGTTTCGTCATAGGGAAAGCGCGCGCAGAATTCGTCGTAGAGTCCCTCTGGCGGCACGAGCTTCGTCGCCTCGCGCAACTGCCGCTGCGCGGCGATTTCGATGAGCCCTTTCGCCATTTCGCGGATGCGATTCTTCATCCGCGACTTGCGCGTCTGCCAGCCGGCGCCCCCCAACCTGTCGAGTTGCGCTTCGGCGTCCTCGCCGCCGTAGCGCGTCAGAAGTTCGATGTTCTCGACGGGGAGATAGAGCTTGTCGCCGCCGGCGTAGTGGAGTTCGAGACAATCATGCGGCGCGCCGGCGGCGGAGATCGTCTCGAGGCCGATGAAACGGCCGATGCCGTGATCGACATGAACGACAAGATCGCCGGCGGAAAGCGCGGCGACTTCGCCAAGCAGATTTTCGTTCGGCTTACGCGCGCGGCGCCGCCGCACGAAGCGATCGCCGAGAATGTCCTGCTCGCCGATAACCGCGTAAGCGTCAGTCTCGAAGCCATGCTCGATGCCGAGAACGGCGACGGAAACCGTATGGGACAACGCCTGCGGCAGCGACGCGACGCGCGGCAAATCCGGCAGACCGTGTTCGGCGAGCACATGACCAAGCCGCTCGCAGGAGCCCTCCGACCAGCCGGCGACGATGATTTTCCTGCCAGCGTCGCGCAGCGCCTCGACATGGTCGGCCGCCGCCTGGAACACATTGACGTCCGGCGTATTGCGCTCGGCCGCGAAGTCGCGTCCGGGCCGCGCGCCGCAGTCGATCGCCCTTTCGCCCTCATGCGCGGCGAAGGGAGAGAACTGCGCCGCCGCCCGCGCCTGCAACGCGGCGCGCCACTCCTCGATCGACAGATAGAGTTCGCGCGGCTCCAGCGGCTTGTAGTTCGACGCGGCCGGATCGAGATCATGCGCAAATTTGCGCGCGTCGTAATAATCCTCGATCTGCTTGACGCGTTCCGTCGCCGCGTCGTCGACCAGCGGATCGAGCAGGATCGGCGAATCGCCGAGATAGTCGAAGAGCGTGTCCATCCGCTCGTAAAACAGCGGCAGCCAATGCTCCATGCCGGGAAAGCGCCGGCCCTCGCTGACCGCCTCATAAAGCGCGTCGCCGCGGGTCTGGCCGCCAAAGCGCGCGGCGTAGGACTGGCGGAAGCGGCGCATCGTCTCGCTCGTCAGGCGCAATTCGCTCATCGGCGTGAGATCGAGCGCGCGGAGCTGGCCGGTGGCGCGCTGCGTGTCGGGATCGAAGGAGCGGATCGACTCCAGCGTGTCGCCGAAGAAATCGAGACGGATCGGCGCCGGCAGTCCCGGCGGGAAAAGATCGACGATGCCGCCGCGCTGAGCGTATTCGCCGGTTTCGCGCACCGTGCTGGCGCGCAGATAGCCGTTCGCTTCGAGCCAGAGCGCCAATTCGTCGAGCTTCACCACATTGCCCGGCGCGGCGGCGAAGCTTTCGGCCGCGACCAGCCTATATGGTGGGACGCGCTGCAACAGACAGTCGATCGTGGTCGTCACGACGCGCGGCCGTTCGGCCGAGGATTTGGCCCGCGTCAAGCGCGACAGCGCGGTCATGCGCCGCGCGACAATTCCGGCGTGCGGCGACACGCGGTCGTAGGGCTGGCAGTCCCAACCCGGAATGTCGAGGATTTCGGCGTCGGGATGGGCGAAGCGCAGCGCGGCGCGAAAGGCCGACGACCGCGCGGCGTCGCGCGCGACATGAACGAAGACGGCGGCCTGTCCCTCAGCCGCGCGCGCCAGCGCGCGCGCGAGATCGGCGCCGACGAAGGCGTCGAAGCCGTCCGGCGCATGAGCGAAAATCAGCCGCTCGCCCGTAACGAGGCCGGCGCGCGCCGCGTCGAGCCCCGCCGCCGCCTTCTTGAGCTTTGTCGCGGCGACGCTCAATGGATCGGTCCGTCGTGGCGATGAAAGGCGATAATTTGCCGCAGCAGCGGCGTGTCGCGCTCGGCAGGCGCCGGTTCAGCGCCTGACAGCCATCGGAACACCGCCGCATCCGGCAGATCGAGCAGAGTCTCGAGCTCGGCGAGCGCTTCCGCGGGAAGCGCCTCGACGCGCGCATCGACGAAGCGCCCCATCAGAATATCCATTTCGCGCAGGCCCCGGCGCCAGGCGCGCACCCTGATGCGCCGCCTGCGGATGTCATCGTCCAAGTCGGTCTCCCTATATGGCGCGAGGCTTAATGCAGGCGCAAAGGAAAGGCAAAGGGCGCGCCAGCGACGGAAAGCGCCGAAAGGCGGCGCAGCGCCTTGGCGCCGCCGCTCAACTTGAGCGCGCCCTGCGCCTGGAAGCGATCTTCCTTGACCTCAAGAAGCGCCTGCGCTATCTGGCGCCTCTCGCGTCAGCGCAGGCTCGCGGGGGAGTAGCTCAGTTGGTTAGAGCGCCGGCCTGTCACGCCGGAGGTCGCGGGTTCAAGTCCCGTCTCTCTCGCCA
>JAKFXD010000002.1 GCA_021731565.1 Methylocystis sp.
GCGATGGAGACGCTGATCTATGTTCGCTCGGCGTCGCCCGTGCTAGACGGTCCGACCCTTAAGAAATCGAGGAATTCGCGGCGCTCATGTCACAGGTCGTCACCCGCTTCGCTCCGTCGCCCACCGGCTTTCTGCATATCGGCGGCGCGCGCACGGCGCTGTTCAACTGGCTCTACGCCAGGAAGCATGACGGTCGGATGATGCTGCGCATCGAGGACACCGACCGCGAGCGTTCCACCCAGGCGGCGATCGAGGCCATCATCGACGGGCTCAAATGGCTCGGCCTCGATTGGGACGGCGACATTGTCTACCAGTCTTCGCGCGCCGCGCGCCACGCGGAAATCGCGCAAGCGCTGCTGGCGCAGGGCAGGGCCTATCGCTGCTACGCCACGGCGCAGGAACTCGAGGAGATGCGCGAGAAGGCCAAGGCGGAAAAGCGTCCCTGGCGATACGACGGCCGTTGGCGCGAGCGCGACCCCTCGGAGGCGCCCGCCGGCGCGCCCTATGCCGTGCGCCTCAAGGCGCCGCAGGAGGGCGAGACGATCGTCGACGACGTCGTGCAGGGACGCGTCGTCTTCCAGAACAAGGATCTCGACGATTTCATTCTGCTGCGCTCCGACGGCGCGCCGACCTATATGCTCGCGGTCGTCGTCGACGATCACGACATGGGCGTCACCCAGATCATTCGCGGCGACGATCATCTCACCAATGCGGCGCGGCAGACCCATATCTATGAAGCAATGGGCTGGACGGCGCCGGCTTTCGCCCATATTCCGCTGATCCACGGGCCGGACGGCGCCAAGCTTTCAAAACGCCACGGCGCGCTCGGCGTCGACGCCTATCGCGCCATGGGCTATCTGCCGGCGGCGCTGCGCAACTATCTCGTGCGCCTCGGCTGGTCGCAGGGCGACAAGGAGTTTTTCACGACGCAGGAGATGATCGATTCTTTCGATCTTGCGCAGGTGCATCGTTCGCCGGCGCGCTTCGATTTCGCCAAGCTCGAAAATATGAACGGCCATTATCTGCGCGACGGCGATGATGACGAATTGTTCGATCTGCTCGTCGCGACGCTGCCCTATCTTGATGGCGGCGAGGCGATCGCGCGGCAGCTCGACGACAGGAAGCGCGCGCAGTTGCGCGCCGCGCTGCCGGGCCTCAAGGCGCGCGCCAAAACCTTGAACGAGCTTCTCGACGGCGCCGGCTTTCTCTTCGCGCACAGGCCGCTGCCGCTCGACGCCAAGGCCGCGCAGCTGCTCTCGACGCAGGCGCGCGCGCGACTTGCGACGCTTGCCGACAAGCTGGCGCCCCTGCCGGACTGGACGGCCGCGGCCACCGAAGACGTCGTGCGCGATCTCGCGACGACGCTCGGCGTCAAGCTCGGCGATCTCGCGCAGCCGTTGCGCGCGGCGCTTACAGGACGCGCGACGTCGCCCGGCATTTTCGACGTGCTCGAAATCCTCGGACGCGAGGAAAGTCTGGAGAGAATTTCCGACCAGGCCGCCGTCGAGTAGCGTTTAAACCGACATCGCTGACGAGAATTGTGGCGCCGCGCCGATTTGCGCGCCACAGTCAAAGACGACGCGACGCTTGACGCGCGCGAGAGTCAGCGCGTGCTTGACAGGACTTGCGGTTGATATAGCTTTTTGCGCTGCACAAATGATCCGAATGCGCATCGGCATGCGAGCGAAGCGACGACATCGCGAATGCGACGCATTTGATGCTTAGACTTCGCCGCGCGTCGCGCCGCGAACCGGCCCGTCGCGGGGCGGGGCGTTTGAGAGGGGAGCCGGCATGCCGGAGAAGAACGGTATCTTCACGATCGGCGACACATCGGTCGACTTGCCGGTAATGGACGGAACGCTCGGCCCGTCGGTCGCGGATATCCGCAATCTCTACGCCGAAACCGGCATGTTCACCTTCGATCCGGGGTTCACCTCGACCGCGTCATGCGAGTCGAAAATCACCTTCATCGATGGCGAAGACGGCATTCTGCTGTATCGCGGCTATCCGATCGAACAGCTCGCCGAACATGGCGACTTTCTCGAAACCTGCTACCTGCTGCTCTACGGCGAACTGCCGTCGGCCGCCGAAAAAGCCAATTTCGACTACCGCATCACGCGCCACACCATGGTGCATGAGCAGATGGCGCGCTTTTTCCAGGGCTTCCGCCGCGACGCGCATCCGATGGCGGTGATGGTCGCGTCGGTCGGCGCGCTTTCGGCCTTCTATCACGACTCGACCAATATCGCCGACCCCACCCAGCGCATGGTCGCCTCGACCCGCATGATCGCGAAAATCCCGACGCTCGCGGCGATGGCCTATAAATATTCGATCGGCCAGCCCTTCGTCTATCCCAAGAACGATCTCGACTACACGTCGAATTTTCTGCGCATGTGCTTCGCCGTTCCCTGCGAGGAATATAAGGTCAATCCCGTGCTGTCGCGCGCGCTCGACCGAATTTTTATCCTGCACGCCGACCACGAGCAGAATGCGTCGACCTCGACCGTTCGACTGTCCGGCTCGTCCGGCGCCAATCCCTTCGCCTGCATCGCGGCGGGCATCGCGTCGCTGTGGGGGCCGGCGCATGGCGGCGCCAATGAAGCGGTGTTGAAAATGCTCGGCGAAATCGGCACGCCGGAGCGTATTCCTCAATTCATCGCGCGCGCCAAGGACAAGAACGATCCGTTCCGGCTGATGGGCTTCGGCCATCGCGTCTACAAGAACTACGACCCGCGCGCGAAAATCATGCAGCGCACGACGCGGGAAGTTTTGAACGAGTTGGGCGTCAAGGATGATCTGCTCGACGTCGCGCTGGAGCTCGAACGCATCGCGCTGCATGACGACTATTTCATCGAGAAGAAGCTCTATCCCAATATCGATTTCTATTCCGGCATCACGCTCAAGGCGATGAACTTCCCCACCGCGATGTTCACCGTGCTGTTCGCGGTCGCGCGCACGGTCGGCTGGATCGCGCAGTGGAAGGAGATGATCGAGGATCAGGGCTCGCGCATCGGCCGGCCGCGTCAGCTCTATACGGGCGAGAAGCAGCGCGACTACGTTCCGATGTCGAAGCGCTGATCGAGGGACCGACCTGCGGCGCGTCGCCCGGCGTCAGCCGCTCGGCTTCGAGATAGACGCCCCTCCACCACCGCGGCAGGAGTTCGCCGCGCGCCAGCACGTCATAGACGTCTTCTACCGTCGCGCCTGGAATGTCCCAGCTTTCGTCAAATGTGAAAACATGCGCCGACATCGCCGCCCCCATGCAAGTGCCTAAGGCATAACGCGTCAAACGGCGGTCTGGATGCGCCCTGTTCAATTCCGGCGTCTTTGGATTACATGTGGCGTCCCCCATATCCTTGAGGACGATTGACGGGAGCGCCCTTGTCGCAATTTTCCGAACTGCTGTTCGAAACCCGCGTCGCCGCCGAAAGCGTCGCCGACTTTCTCGCGGGGGGCCATTTGCGCCTCGGCGTCACCGGCCTGTCGCGCTCCGGCAAGACTGTCTTCATCACTGCGCTCGTGCACCATCTGACGCGCGCGCTCGCGGCGCGCGGCGCCAAGGGCGTCGACGGCAAGACCCAGCTTCCCGTGTTTCGACCGTTCGCCGAAGGCCGCATCGCTTCGGCGCATCTCGACCCGCAGCCCGATTACAGCGTGCCGCGCTTCGCTTACGAAGAACATCTCGCGGCGCTCGCCGGCGTGGACCGGCATTGGCCGCAGTCGACGCGCCGCATTTCCGAATTGCGGGTGAGCCTCGAATATCGCTCGAAAGGATGGTCGCTGCGCAAGGGCTTCAGCCAGGGGCCGGCGCGACTCGATATCGACATTGTCGACTACCCCGGCGAATGGCTGCTCGATCTGCCGCTCCTTGGCAAATCCTACGCGCAGTGGTCCAAGGAGGCGCTGGAGGCGGCGAGCGTTTCGGCGCGCGCCGAGATCGCAAGCGAATGGCGCGGCGTGACGGCGCAGACCGACTTCAAGGCGCGCTACGACGAGGAAACCGCGCAGAAACTGGCGCAGACCTTCACCCAATATCTGCGTCTCGCCCGCTCCGACCGCTTCGCGCTGTCGAGCCTGCCGCCGGGACGTTTTCTGATGCCCGGCGATCTTGAAGGCTCGCCGGCGCTCACCTTTGCGCCGCTGCCCGTAGCGGAGAGCGAGGAGCTTCCCTATCGCAGCCTCGGGCGCGAAATGGAGCGGCGGTACGAAGCCTACAAGTCGCGGATCGTGCGGCCGTTCTTTCGGGATCATTTCGCGCGACTCGATCGTCAGATCGTTCTCGTCGACGCGCTTGCGGCGCTGAATTCCGGCCCGGAGGCGGTGCGCGATCTCGAAACCGCGCTGACCGGCGTCCTCATGGCGTTTCGCGCCGGCCGCGCCAATCTGTTCTCGACGATCTTTCGGCCGAAGATCGACCGCATTCTCTTCGCCGCGACAAAGGCCGACCATCTGCATCACACGAGCCACGACCGGCTCGAGGCGATCCTGCGTCATCTGACCGCCCGCGCCATCGAGCGCGCCGAGGGAGTCGGCGCGAAAATCGACGTGATCGCGCTCGCCGCGGTGCGGGCCACGCGCGAAGCGATGGTGCGCCATGAGGGCGAAAAGCTTTCCGCCATCGTCGGCGTCCCGGTCGCGGGCGAGCATATTGGCGACGAAATCTTCGACGGCGTGGCGGAAGGCGCGATTTTTCCGGGCGAACTGCCCGCCGATCCGCGCGACGTGTTTCGCGGCGACGCGCTGGCCGTTTCCGACGAAGAGGCCGAATTCCGCTTTCTCAAATTCAGGCCGCCGGTCGCGGCGCTCGGCGCCGACCGGAAGCCGCTGCCCTTGCCGCATATCAGGCTTGACCGGGCGATGGAGTTCCTGTTCGGCGACCGATTGCGCTGACGCCATGCTGTCGCCGGCGACGTCCGCGCTACCTATGGCAGGCGAGCCGTTCAAGAGGAATTGCGGGAGCTTCATATGGAAAGCCATGTCTATAAAATCGTCGAACTCGTCGGCGCTTCGCCCGACAGCGTCGAGGACGCGGTGGCCGCGGCGCTGAAGCGCGCCGGCGAAACCCTGCGTCATTTGCGATGGTTCGAAGTCGTGCAGATTCGGGGCAACATCAATAAGGGCGTGGTCGCCGATTATCAGGTGGTGCTGAAGGTCGGCTTCACCCTCGATCGCGACGACGAGGGCATGAAGTGAGGCGGCGTTTCTTGCTCCACCCTCCCCTTGAGGGGGAGGGTCGGCGCGAAGCGCCGGGGTGGGGTGGAGCGACGACGCAAACTTTTGTCGTTTAGCGGCGTGGCCTGTCGCGCCGCTTCTGACGGATTTCTCCGGCGGTCACCCCACCCCGCATTGCTTCGCAATGCGACCCTCCCCCTTGAGGGGAGGGTGGGATTGCGCAATTCGTTTAACGAGGCTCGATGAAAGCGCTCGCAACGATTGCCTTGGCGGCGCCCGATCCCGATTGCGCACGGATCGGTCTGCGTCGGCCGGCCACAC
>JAKFXD010000030.1 GCA_021731565.1 Methylocystis sp.
ATCAGCGGCGCGGTCGCGAATCCGAACTCATCCGCGCCAAGCAACGCGCCGATCACCACGTCGCGGCCCGTGCGCAAGCCGCCGTCGACCTGCACGGCGATGCGCGAACGCAGATTGTTCAGCACCAGCGTCTGATGGGTTTCGGCGAGGCCGATCTCCCAGGGCGAGCCCGCGTGCTTGATTGAGGTGAGCGGCGACGCGCCGGTGCCGCCCTCGAACCCCGAGATCGTCACATGATCGGCGCGGCCCTTGGAGACGCCTGCGGCGACGGTGCCGACGCCCACTTCCGAGACGAGCTTCACCGACACGGCGGCGCGCGGATTGGCGTTCTTGAGATCGAAGATCAGCTGCGCCAAATCCTCGATCGAATAAATGTCGTGGTGCGGCGGCGGCGAAATCAGGCCGACGCCCGGCGTCGAGTGACGCACCTTGGCGATGACCGCGTCGACCTTGTCGCCGGGCAGCTGTCCGCCTTCGCCGGGCTTCGCGCCCTGCGCCATCTTGATCTGAATCATGTCGGCGTTGACGAGATATTCCGTCGTTACGCCGAAGCGGCCGGAGGCCACCTGCTTGATGGCGCTGCGCATCGAGTCGCCGTTCGGCAGCGGCTTGAATCTGTCGGACTCTTCGCCGCCCTCGCCGGTATTGGATCTGCCGCCGATGCGATTCATGGCGATGGCGAGCGTCGTATGCGCCTCGCGCGAGATCGAGCCAAACGACATGGCGCCGGTCGAGAAGCGCTTGACGATCTCGCTTGCCGGCTCGACCTCATCGAGCGGTACCGGCTTGCGTCCGTCCTCTTCGGCGCTCTTGATGCGGAACAGCCCGCGAAGATTGAGAAGCTTCTCGTCCTGCTCGTTCAGGAGCTTGGCGAAGGCGCGATATTTATCCTGCGCATTGCCGCGCACGGCATGCTGCAGCAGCGACACGGTCTGCGGCGTCCAGCTGTGCGCCTCGCCTCGGATGCGGAAGGCGTAATCGCCGCCGACGTCGAGCGCCTCCTTGTAGACCGGCGCGTCGCTGAAGGCGAGACGATGGCGGCGCACGGTTTCGCGCGCGATTTCCTCTAGCCCGACGCCTTCGACGCGCGTCGTCGTGCCGGTGAAGAATTCGTCGACGAAGCTTTGCGCGAGTCCCACCGCGTCGAAAATCTGCGCGCCGCAATAGGACTGATAGGTCGAGATGCCCATCTTGGACATCACCTTGAGAAGCCCCTTGTCGACGGCCTTGATGAAGCGCTTGACGGCCGTCGGACCATCGACGTCGGGGGGAAACTCGGCCGCCGAGGCGATGAGCGTCTCAAACGCCAGATAGGGATTGATCGCTTCCGCGCCATAGCCCGCAAGACAGCAGAAATGATGCACCTCGCGCGCCTCGCCGGTTTCGACGACAAGGCCGACCGAGGTGCGCAACCCTCTGCGGATCAGATGATGATGCACCGCGGCGGTGGCGAGCAGCGCGGGAATCGGAATGCGGTCCGGTCCCACCATCCGGTCCGAGAGAATGATGATGTTATAGCGGCCGCTGACCGCCTCCTCGGCGCGTTCGCACAGCCGCGTGATCGCCGCGCGCATGCCCTCGGCGCCCTTTGCGGCGGCATAGGTGACGTCGATCGTCTTGGTGTCGAAACTGTCCTCGACCGTGCCGATCCAGCGGATTTTTTCGAGGTCTTCGCTGGTCAGGATCGGCTGGCGCACCTCGAGACGCTTCTTGTTCGCCGAACCTTCATGATCGAGGATATTGGGCCGCGGACCGATGAAGGAAACGAGGCTCATCACCAGCTCTTCGCGGATCGGATCGATCGGCGGATTGGTCACCTGCGCGAAGTTCTGCTTGAAATAGGTGTAGAGCAGCTTCTCCTTGTCGGAGAGCGCCGAGACGGGCGTGTCCGTGCCCATCGAGCCGACCGCCTCCTGGCCTGTCACGGCCATCGGGAAGAGCAGAAGGTCGAGATCTTCCTGCGTATAGCCGAACGCCTGTTGACGATCGAGCATCGATACGTCCCAGCGCGCCGGACGCGTATCGACGGGCTTCAAATCCTCCAGTTGAATCTGCGTGCGCGCCAGCCACTCCCTGTAAGGGTGGGAGTTCGACAGCTCCTTCTTGATCTCGTCGTCGGAGACGATGCGCCCCTGCTCCAGATCGACGAGCAGCATCTTGCCGGGCTGGAGACGCCATTTCGTCACGATCTTTTCTTCGGGAATAGGCAGCACGCCCATTTCGGACGCCATGACGACGAGGCCGTCGTCGGTGACGAGATAGCGCGCGGGCCGCAGTCCATTGCGATCGAGCGTCGCGCCGATCTGCCGTCCGTCGGTGAAAGCCATGGCGGCCGGACCGTCCCACGGCTCCATCAGCGCGGCGTGATGCTCGTAGAAGGCCTTGCGGTCGGCGTCCATCAACGGATTGCCGGCCCAGGCCTCGGGGATCAGCATCATCACCGCATGGGCGAGCGAATAGCCGCCGCGCACCAGGAATTCGAGCGCATTGTCGAAACAGGCGGTATCGGACTGCCCCTCATAGGAGATCGGCCACAGCTTGCTGATCGCGTCGCCGAAGAGCGGCGAGGAGACCGACGCCTGGCGCGCCGCCATCCAGTTGAGATTGCCGCGCAGCGTATTGATTTCGCCATTATGGGCGACAAAGCGATAGGGATGCGCCAGCCGCCACGACGGGAAAGTGTTGGTCGCGAAGCGCTGATGCACGAGCGCCAGCGCCGAGATGAAACGCTCGTCCTTGAGGTCGAGGAAATATTCGCCAAGCTGCGAAACGAGCACCATGCCCTTGTAGACGATGGTCCGCGACGAGACGGAAACGGCGTAAAATTCGCGTCCGCCGTTGCCGAGCTTGTAAATCTCGTTCGAGGCCGCCTTGCGCGCGAGATAGATGCGCCGCTCGAAAACGTCGGCGTCGGGGACGCCGGCGCCCCGGCCGATGAAGATCTGCGCATGATGCGGCTCGACCGCCTTCACCGCCTCGCCAAGATCGCTCGAATTGATCGGCAGATCGCGCCAGCCGAGAACGACGAGCCCTTCTTCTTCAGCCGATTTTTCGATGAAGCCGCGCGCACGTGCGCGCGTCTCAGGATCGCGCGGCAGAAAATACTGGCCGATGGCGTAATCGCCGGCTGCGGGAAGCTCGATGCCGAGCTTTGCGCATTCCGCCTTGAAGAAGTCATGCGGAATCTGCACCAGGATGCCGCAGCCGTCGCCGAGCTTCGGATCGGCGCCGACGGCGCCGCGATGGTCGAGATTGAGCAGGATGCGCAATCCCATGTCGACGATCGCCTTCGACTTTTCGTTGCGCATATTGGCGACGAAGCCGACGCCGCATGAATCGTGCTCCTTGGCGGGATCGTAAAGTCCCTGCGCCGGCGGAAGAGCGGGATCGCGACCGAGCGGCTGCGTTCCGGCTTCAGCGAAATGCTCGGCGGCTTTCGTCATCTCGGCGTCTCCCCGACGGATCGCGCGCTTCTTCGTGCGCGCCTGCCGCCCGTTCATCGAACCATAAAACTGTCGCAGGCGTGACCGAAATCGACGCCGCCCCGATTCCTGCTCGCCGCCGCAAAGGCAGGCTCCGCAATGGCGGTCGCGAATCCTCCCGTCCTCGTCTCGCGATTTTGCGCAAGGCAAGGGACGCGCCACTCTTGCGAACCCCTCGTTCCTCGTGGGCTACGGCGTCCTGCGGAGCGCCGACCACTTAGATGAAACAATGGCTTCCAAAAGCGAGCCCCCGTTTTAAGGTCAGCATCGCTGACATATCTGGGGGCTAACTTACTGCCAGATTTGCGCCGAAGTGACAAGCAATCGCATGAATTGATGGCGGCCCGGCTTGAATATAGGCGTTGAGACCGCGGCGCGGCGGATTGCTGGACAACCCTCGCGTGAAGCATGTCGCGGGCGACGATCGCCTCGGCTCATACCGAAGTTTCGTCTTCCCAGCGGCGCTGCATCTCTTCCGGCGCAACCTCTTCGATGGTCTGCGAAAGCGTCCAGCGATGGCCGTAGGGGTCCAGCACCTGTGCGATGCGCTGGCCGAAACTCTGATCGGCCGGGGCGCGCAGCAGCGTCGCGCCGGCGGCAAGCGCGCGCGCCAACAAGGCGTCCGTCGAGTCGGTCGCAAGGTGGAGGGTCACCGGCGAACCGCCGACCGTATCTGGGCTTACGGCGCCGAAATCGGGGTATTCGTCGGCCAGCATCGCGACCGTCTCGCCAAAGCGCAATTCGGCGTGACCGATCCGGCCGTCACTCGGATCGGTCAAGCGGAAAATTTCCTCGGCGCCGAACGCTCTTTCATAAAAGCCGATCGCCTGCCCGGCGTTCTTGACGATGAAATAGGCGCCGAGCTTGAGGGGTCTCGCCTGCATTTTCGCCGCTCCTTGCAATGTTTCTTTTATTACGTTACGTATCGTAATCAAATGAGTCAAGAGTCCGATTCGCCGGTGAAGCGAGGCCGTCCGCGCAGCGCTCAAGCGCGGGAGCGCGCGCTGCGCGCCGCGCACGACATCCTGATGACCGAAGGCTTCGGGCGACTGTCGATCGAGGCGGTCGCCGCACGCTCGGGCGTCGGCAAGCCGACCCTCTACCGCAACTGGGCCAATGCGCAGGAACTGGCCATGGCCGCGCTCGTCGCCAATCCCCCGCAGGAGGCGCAGGGCGAAGGCGTCACCGCGCGTGCAAGGCTGACGACGCAGATGCGCGGCCTGGTCAAGGCCTTCGCCACGACGCGCGGCCGTCAGGTCGCACTGGCGCTCGCGTCGGCAGATCCGGAAAGCGAGTTCACCAAGGCTTTTCGCAACAAGGTGATCCTCGCCAGCCGAGAGACCGGACGCGTCATCCTGGAAGCGGCGATCGCGGACGGCGAATTGGCGCCGCCGCCCGATCTCGAAACTCTATTGGACATGATCTATGGCCCAATCTTTTATCGGTTGCTCGTTGGCCATCGCCCCCTCGCCGCGCCATTCGCCGACGCCATCGTCGAGACTGTCTTCCCGGAGGCTGCGAGACGCCAATTCAGCGATCCGTGAGCGTGTCGAGGGCGTCCAACGCTCGCCGCAATGTTGTCGGAGCATCTTCGCCGCAGACGAGAGGGCTTGAACAAGGAAAAATCAATGCGGTCATTCGATTGGAAAGCGGGTTTGCCGTTTGCGCTGGCGCTGGCGGCGACCGTCGCGATTCCGCAGGACGCCTTCGCCCAATTTTTCTTCCGGCCTTTCGCCAACATCTTCCGCACCCAAATTCCCAGCGAGGGTCCGCCGGCCTACGCTTCCCGTCCGGCCGTCGCTTCGATCCTCGGGCGCACCGGCTTTCAATTGGTCGGCCCGCTTGGTCGCCGGGGCGATCAGATCGTCGCCACCGGCGTCAGCCGTCGCGAGGGCGAGATGCGCTTCATCATCGATCCCTACGCGGGGCGGATATTGCGCGCAGTCCGGCTCGGACCGCCGCCGCGCCGGGG
>JAKFXD010000091.1 GCA_021731565.1 Methylocystis sp.
CCGCTTCCGGGCCAGGGCAATTACACAATTTTCAGTCGCGTCAACAACGCCTATCAGAACGCCGGCGTCACCTTGCAGCTGCAGTCGACGATACTCGACCGTTTGCACATTCTCGCGGCGGGCCGGGTCGCTTTCATCGACATCAACTCGGAGGAGAGGGCGGTCTTCCCGCCCACGAGATTCAACTCCAGCCAAACTTCATTCCTGCCGCGCGTCGGCGCGCTTTTCGATGTGACCGACTGGCTCTCGATCTATGGCAGTTATGCGCAAGGCCTGCGGCCGGTGACGTTCTTCAATGGCGCCGGCGGCACCGCGCCGAAGCCTGAGGGTTCGGAGCAATGGGAGGCCGGCGTCAAGCTCAATGGCCCGATGGGTCTGTCCGGCACGCTCGACTATTTCGATCTCAAACGCACCGGCGTGCCGGTGACTCCCGCCGGCAGCCTGACCCAGCGACAGTCCGGCGAATGGCGCTCCACCGGTTTTGAGGCGGATCTCGTCTGGCAGCCGACGGCGGAACTGTCCGTTCTCGCAAGCTATGCGCATATCGACGCGAGAGTGTCGCGCGACGAAAATCCGCTGCTGGTGAACGCCACCCTCAATCTGGCGCCGCGCGATTCCGGTCGCCTGTGGGGGCATTATGCCTTCGACGGCGCGCTCTTCGAGGGCGCCCTCAAAGGCTGGTCGGCCGGCGCGGGACTTTACGCCGCATCAGGGACCGTGATCGAGATCGGCCAGCCGCAACCCTGGTCGCTGATCGGACGCCCCTGGAGCACCAGCGGCTATATCACCTTCGACGCCACGCTTGCCTACAAGCACGAGAATTTTACATTCGCGATCAATGGCAAGAATCTCGGCGGTCAGCAGTATTTCGTTCAATATCCCTATCTTTCCGGAAGAGTTGCGCCGGGAGAGGGACGCACGGTCTTCGTGTCGTTCTCGGCGCGGATGTAGGAGTGACGATGAGTGAGATCGACCGCCGTCAGTTCGGCGACGGCGTCGCCGCCTTCGCCATGCTGCTTGCAAGCGGCGCTTTGGCGGCGCCGAGCCCGTCGCCGGACGACGGCAGGGCGCCGCATAAGATGCCGGACATGCCTGCGTATTGGCGCGGCAAGGAGAAAGTCGCCTTTCTGATTTACCCCGGCTTCACCGCGCTCGACATGGTCGGGCCGCAATATATGTTCGCCAATCTGATGGGCGCGACGATAGAGATCGTCGGCAAGTCGCGCGATCCCATCCGCAGCGATACGGGAATCGTCTTCACGCCGTCGGCGAAATTCGAGGACGCCGCGTCGGACCTCGACATTTTGTGCGTTCCTGGGGGGTCGGCCGGAACGCTCGCCGCGATGCGCGACGAAGAGACCCTCGCCTATATTCGCGCCGCCGGACATGGCGCGCGCTACGTCACGTCGGTCTGCACCGGCTCCATGCTGCTGGGGTCCGCAGGCCTGCTCGACGGCTATCGCGCCACGTCGCATTGGGTCACGAAGCCGCTGTTGCCGGTTTTCGGGGCGACGCCGGCCGAAGGCCGTTTCGTCCGGGATCGAAATCGGATCACGGCGGAAGGAGTCACCGCCGGGCTGGACTTCGCGCTTGCCCTCGTCGCGGAATTGCGGGATCGCAAATATGCCGAGGGCGTTCAGCTGCTGGCGCAATATGCGCCGGCGCCGCCCTTCAACGCCGGCGAACCTGGAACGGCGCCCGCGGCGGTCACGACAATGCTCGACACTATGTTTGCCGGTTTCAAAGAGGAAATGCGCGCCGCCGCCGCAGCGGCCTATGCAAGATCGAAAGCGCTCTGATGGGAAATCAGCGCGCAAGCGTCTTGATCCTCGAAGGCGCCCAAGCATGAAGGTCTCGTATCGCGCGCCGCCGCCGGCGGGTTCGTCGATGAGCGCGTCATCGCCCCGATGCGCGAGATTGTAGTGGTTCGGCACGCAGGCCCGCATAGCGGCGGCGGTCGCCGCCATGCTGGCGAGCGCGCCCGACGCGCGTTTCGACGACCCCGACATGGTCGCCATGATCGCGATCGGCGCCCTCGTTGGGCCGGGGCAGGCCCTGCTCAAAGAATGTGCGACGGCGCAATCCAGAGCGCGCCTGCAAAGAGAACGCGTCCTGCCTGTGAGGGCGTATCTCCAAGCGCGTCGGATTACGTCGAAACGCGCCAGGGAGGAGGCGAGACGGTCCAACGCCTAACGGCCGCCGCTTCGGCGCCGCGGCGATCGTGCATCCGGGCGCGCGTCCCGCGCGGCGCCTCCTCAGAGCATTTTCCGCTGAAGTGGATGCCGGTTCGGCGTAGAAAATGCGTCAATTCAAGAAACTAGCGCGCGTTCATGAATCGATGATTCATGAACGCGCGCTAGCGAGCGCCAGAGGCGATTCGAGCCCTTGGGTTTGCGAGGATCGACCGTCGGCCAGCGTAACGCCGTTCATTTCGCCGCGCACGCGTCACAGCTTGTATTTTTGGCCATACAGGCTAAGTATCGCCTATCGAAATTCGGCCGAATGATCTTGCTTTCGCTCCCTTGGCGCGTCGGCTTCTGACTTCCTCTCCAGAACTTCGATCCTCAAGCGCCACGCAATTCGTGCGAGGCGCACTACGCTTGTTCTTGAAAGGACATGTCATGCAGACAGGCACCGTAAAATGGTTCAACGCCCAGAAGGGCTTCGGCTTCATTCAGCCGGAGTCCGGCGGCCCGGACGTCTTCGTCCACATCAGCGCGGTTGAGCGCGCCGGGCTCTCTGGCCTCGCCGAAGGCCAGAAGGTCACTTATGAAATCGCCATCGACAGGCGCAGCGGCAAATCGTCGGCGGATCAGCTGCAGGTTGCGGCCTGACCATGATTGCGCCCCCGGCGGTCTTCCGTCGGGGGCGAAATATTTCCCTTGCGGAAGCGCTTTGAGCATCAGCGCAAGGACATGCAGCCGGGCGGTAGCGCGAAGCCCAGAACGCTTAGGGGCGAATCATGGCCAAAGGCCAACGGCGCAGCAATCGCGAAGTGAAAAAGCCCAAGAAAGACAAAGCTCCTGACGCGGGTTCGCCCACCGACAAGAGTTCATCTTGGCTGACCGTCGAAAAGCTTCAGTCCCGAGAAGCCGAAGCGAAGCGGCGGCGGTGACGAGAGCGCGGCAGGCGCTCGAGCGCTCGGCGCTCATGAGCGCCGAATCGAGGAGCGCGTCCAATGACGAATGACAACGAAACGGTCCGGCGCTTTCGGCGTCCGGCGCAACGGCTTACAGTGACGCCGTCGCATAAATTTCCCGTCGGCGTCCGCGTGATCCAAAAGTCTGGCGCGCCGACCGATTCCGATTCGTTTCACGTTACGCGTCATCTCCCCGACGCCGGCGCGGGACTCCAGTATCGGATGAAGAGAGATCGCGACGGGCAGGAAAGAGTCGTCGTGGAATCCGCGCTCGAACTCGTCGTGGGGGATGATTTGATCCAATAGCTCTGGAGGCGGACGATGGACGCTAAGGACTAACGAAACGAAACTGTCCTCTTTTTCTGCAAGTCGACAAATTCGAATACAATTCTCTTATTTTTGGGCGCTCGACGCGCGTCTCGGACCCACCGGACGTATCGCCGCGAACGACCCTCTCGCGGCCAAGCTACGGTAATCGTGAAATATTAACAGTCGGCGCGCACGCCGTTTTGGCGCGCATCGTCCTATCTGGTCCTGCAAGCGACATCGGGCGACGTCCTGAGCGCAAGGGAGGATCGGACAATGGCCAAGACACGGAAATTCGCCAAGACATATGCCGGCGTCTCGGACGACGTCCGCGCGACGACCCCAATCGCCTTCGCCGGAATCGGCGCGGCGCTCGCCGCGGGTTTGGGCGTGGCCGCTGCGGGACTTTCCGCCGGATTCATATGTTCCATCGCCGGCGCCATCGGCGGAGCGATCCTCGGCGTGTGGCTGGAGCGCCACTGAGACAGGTTCTCGCTCGTGCGAAGCCGAACCGGCTGGGCGCTCGCGCAGGGCGCATTGACGCAAAACCGCAGCGCGTGCGGAGGCGCACATCCGCTCACGCTTCCAACGGATAATGTCTTTTCATGAAACGACAGGAGGACGTTATGTCGAAGTTCAACAGCAAGCTCATCGGAGCGATCATCGGCTCTGTCATCTTCTTCGGCGTGGGCGTTGGACTCGCGCATGCCCATACCGCGCCCCAGCAGACCGGCATCATCGTTTATGTCGACGAACCGTGATGCGCGATCGCTGGCAGGCGGTTTGCCTGCCAGTTTCGCGGGATCGGCCTTTACGCCGAGCGCCGCCGAAACAGGAGATGATCCAGCGAGATCGCGCCGGGACCGCGGGCGATCAGCACGATGAGAATCGCCGCCCAATAGGCGTGGACCGTCCACCACGCATCGGGAAAGACGAAAATCTGGATGACCAAGGTCATCATCAGCAGGCCCAAAGCCGACAAGCGGGTCAGCAACCCGATGACAAGCAGCAGCGGCAGAGCGAATTCGGTGGCGCTGGCCGCATAGGCGGCGAGCGTCGGCGAAATCAACGGCAGCTTATATTCATCGGCGAATAAAGCGAAGGTCGAGTCGCGGATCGACGTCGGGATCTGGAACGAGAGATCGAGGCCGAACCTCTCACTGCCTATGGTTGGTCCGTCGATCTTCGTTTGTCCGGAGACGAAGAACGGATGAGCGGCGACGATCCGCAGAAAGAGCGCGATCAGCGCGTAGGGGATCGCATCCAGCCAGCGCGCAATCGTTCCAATGATGCTCATAAGTCTCAAGCTCCACGATGATCGGAAGGGCCGCGCCCCGACGAGTTCCGCCGTTCAGCGCGAGACGGTGATGGCGAGGAAGGCTTCCGCCACAAATAGCGCCTGCAAACAGGCCGTCAGGTCGAAATCCTCCGTCATGCCGCTCGCCGCAGTCACGGCCTGTTCGAATGTTCCGCCCGCCTCAAGCGCATGCGCGAAGGCCGATCCGCCGGCCGGGAGAAGCGCTACGGCAACCGCCAGTTCGGGACGGACGACGAGCGCCTCTTCGCCGCGGTCCAATGCCAGCGGGGCCCTTTCGATATCCGACATATGCCGTCGCCAGATCGAAACGATTGGATATTTCGAGGCGATGACATGCGTCGAAGGATGCAAGATCGCCGTCGCTTCCCCCAGCCGATCGAGCGGCAGGGCGCGGATGACATCCATCGCCAGCGGCGCGGCGTTTTCGGCGTGATAGGCCTGGCCGACGGCATATTCGAGCCGCGCGACATCGGAGAGATAAGGAAGTTCGCGCGCCGGCTCGAAGCGTGAGACGAATGTCGCAAAACCGTCCCCATATTCAAACAGCATCGGCGTGCGCGGAAGGAATTCACGCATGTAGCAATGCGCCATGGCGCGGAAAAACTCATCGCCGACCAGCTGCCGGCAGACCGGAAAGCGCTCCGCCAGCGCATCGATCAGTCCGACGCATA
>JAKFXD010000147.1 GCA_021731565.1 Methylocystis sp.
TTCGGCGGCTCGCCGGTCTCGGAAAGATGCGCGCCCTGCGTCAGGCCGCGCCCGCGAAAGAGACCCAATAGATCGAATTCGCTCTCGCACTGCATGTCGTCGAGCGTTTCGTCGTCGGGAAAATCCTCGACGCGGATGACGAGCCCCTGGCAGAGCCGCGTGAAGCGCTGCGGCAACGCGGCATAGGCCGCGTCGGCGAGCGTTTCGATGTCGGCGAGCGTCGGCGGTCTTAAGCGGCTCCATTCCTGTCGAGTCATCGTCCCATCACATTGCGCGCGAAACGGCGCGGCTGCGCCGGAACAATCGGCGGGAAGCAATGTTCAGGCAAGGGATCATTTGAGAGGAGATACTCATGAACAAGCTATTGATCGCGGCGCTCGCGCTTGGCGCGGTCGGCTTCGTGACCTCCGCAACTTCAGCTCCAGCCCTGGGCCGCCTTGCGCCGACAGCCGAGGACGTCATGCAGAAGGCGGACGATCGCCAGCCAGACCAGAACGCCGATCGCCGCACTCAGGAGCCCCAGGCCGACTGGTGGGGTCGCGGCGGTCCCTCCTGGCGCGATTCGCGTCCCTGGAGCGACGACGAATGGCGCCGCAATCCCGATTGGGACGAAGAAGGGCCAGGTCCGGACGAGGACTGATTTTCCGTTTGCGTTAGAGTCGCCAGTCTACCGCCAGCTGCGCACGTCGACGAAGCGGCCGGCGATGGCCGCCGCCGCCGCCATCGCCGGCGAAACGAGATGGGTGCGGCCCTTGAAACCCTGCCGACCTTCGAAATTGCGGTTCGAGGTCGAGGCGCAGCGCTCGCCCGGCGCCAAGCGATCGGGATTCATCGCCAGACACATCGAGCAGCCCGGCTCCCGCCATTCGAAGCCGGCGGCGGTGAAAATCCTGTCGAGGCCCTCGGCTTCGGCCTGCGCCTTAACGAGGCCCGAGCCCGGCACCACCATCGCATTGACTCGCTCGGCGACCTTCTTGCCTTCCACCACCTTGGCCGCCGCGCGCAGATCTTCGATGCGGCCATTGGTGCAGGAGCCGATGAAGACGCGGTCGATTTCGATGTCGGTCATCCGCTCGCCGCCCTTGAGGCCCATATATTCCAGCGCGCGTTCGATCGCCGCGCGCTTTTGCGGCGACTTGGCGCTTTCCGGCTTAGGCACGAAGCCGTCGACCGTCGCCACGTCTTCAGGCGACGTTCCCCAGGTCACGATCGGCGGCAGCTTGCTCGCGTCGAGCCTGATGATCTTGTCGAAATGCGCGCCTTCGTCAGAGAACAGCGTCTCCCAATAGCGCAGCGCCTCGTCGAAGATCGCGCCTTTCGGCCCCTTGGGGCGATCCTTGAGATAGGCGAAAGTCTTCTCGTCCGGGGCGACAAGGCCGGCGCGGGCGCCGCCTTCGATCGACATGTTGCAGACGGTCATGCGCCCTTCCATGGAAAGGTCGCTGATCGCTTCGCCGGCATATTCGATGACATGTCCGGTGCCGCCCGCCGTGCCGATCTCGCCGATGATGGCGAGGATGATGTCCTTCGCCGTGGCGCCGTCGGCGAGCCTGCCGTCGACCTGCACCAGCATATTGGCGGCCTTGTTCTGGATCAGCGTCTGCGTCGCGAGCACATGCTCGACTTCCGACGTGCCGATGCCATGCGCCAGAGCGCCAAAGGCGCCATGCGTCGACGTGTGGCTGTCGCCGCAGACGATCGTCATGCCGGGCAGCGTGAAGCCCTGCTCCGGCCCGATGATATGCACCACGCCCTGCCGCTTGTCGTGCTCGTTGAAATATTCGACGCCGAATTCCTTGGCGTTGATCGCGAGCTGCTCGACCTGCGCCTTGCTCTCCAGGTCTTCGATCGGCAGCGAACGGTCGGTGGTCGGCACATTGTGATCGACCACGGCGAGCGTCTTTTGCGGCGCGCGCACCGTGCGGCCAGTCATGCGCAGGCCTTCGAACGCCTGCGGGCTCGTCACCTCATGAACGAGATGCCGATCGATATAGAGCAGGCACGCGCCGTCGTCCTGGCGGTCGACGACATGGTCGTCCCAGATTTTGTCATAGAGCGTGCGGGGCGCGGCGTTCGATGCCATAAGTCTTCTGCTGCCTCATGTCCCTGCCCTCCCGTTCAGGGAGAGAGTCGCATTGCCGGGCAATGCGGGGTGCGATGAACTTTTACGATCTCGGGGGCGTTAACCCCTCCCGCGCCGCTTCGCCGCGCGACCTCCCCTTCGAGCGGGAGGCGAGATTCATTCCTATTGAATTGAGGGTTTTCTATCCGTAACGCAAGCGCCATGGAAGAGCGTCCCTGCCCGAGGCCCTGGTGAGCCTGCCCCCGCCGGAGCTTCCCGCGCCGCTTGCGGCGGCGATCGAGGCGCGGCTCGAGGGCCGCGCGCAAGCCATGCTGCGCGAAAGGGCGCGGCTGCTGTCCGAGCGCTATCGGGCGCGCCAGCCGACGCTCGAGACGATCCGCGACGAGGCCGACGCTTTGGCCTATGCGGCGACGCGGATGCCGGCGACCTATGCCGCGATCGTAACGGCGCTCGGACGGCTCAGGGAGGAATGTCCCGATTTCGCGCCGAAGCGGATGCTCGACGCCGGCTGCGGCCTTGGCGCGGCCGCCTGCGCCGCGGCGACGGCGTGGCCGGGGATCGCCGAGATCGCGCTTCTCGATCGCAGCGCGCCGTTCTTGCGCCTCGCGGCCGGGCTGATGCGGGACGGCGGCCCGCCCGCGGCGATCAAGGCGATCCAGGCCGACTTGGTCGATCCGGCCGCGCCGCGTGCGATCGAAGCCGCCCCCTTCGACCTCGTCGTCGCCGGCTATGCTCTCACCGAATTCGCCGATACCGAACTGGCGGCTGTCGCCGATCGGCTTTGGGCGCTGACCTCCGGCGCGCTGGTCATCGTCGAGCCGGGGACGCCGCGCGACCATGCCCGGCTGATGGGGGTGCGGAGCCGGCTCGTGGCGCTCGGCGCGCATATCATCGCGCCCTGTCCGCATCAGGCGCCCTGCCCCTTGCCGGCGCCCGACTGGTGCCATTTCTCGATTCGGCTGCCCCGGCGGCGCGCGCATCGCCTGGTCAAGGGCGCCGACGCGCCTTTCGAAGACGAAAAATTCGCCTATCTCGCCGTCGCGCGGTTTGCGGCGGCCGCTCCCCCTTGGGCGCGGATTATCGGCCCGCGGCGCGCCAATAAGGTTGGCGTTTCCCTAAAACTCTGCGCCGATAAAGCATTCCGAGAGACATTCATTCCCAAGCGCGACAAGCCGCGCTACGAAAAGATTCGAAGAAAGGATTGGGGCGATCCGCTGCGCGCCCCGGCGGAGGAAATTTGATGAAACAGCCACGTCCGAGGGTCGCGCCCTATTTGACCGTCAGCCCCGCCGCGGCAGCGATCGCCTTTTACACCGGCGCCTTTGACGCCAAGCAGCGCGCCCTCATGCCGTCCGTCGACGGGTTGCGCATCGCCCATTGCGAACTCCTGATCAACGGCGGTTCGGTGATGCTCGCCGACGTGTTTCCGGAATTCGGCCAGACCCGCGTGCCGATGCCCGGCGAGCACTCGACCATCTCCATCAGCCTCGAATATGACCGGGCGCAGGAGGTCGACGCCATCTGTTCCCGCGTGACCAAGCTCGGCGGCAAGATCGAGACGGCCCCGACCAATTCCTTCTGGGGAACGCGCTACGCCTCGCTGCGCGACCCCTTCGGCCACCGCTGGATCCTCAACGCCCCGCTGGAGAGCTGAACGCAAAAACCGCCCGAAACCTTGCGGCTGCGAGCGGCTCCCCGTCCAGATCGCTGGCTTTATTCTCGCTAGGCTTTCGGCTTCGTCTCAACGCGCTCGGCGATGCGGGCGGATTTGCCCCGGCGGTCGCGCAGATAATAGAGCTTGGCGCGGCGCACCTTGCCGCGGCGCACGAGCTTGATCGAGTCGATCAGCGGCCCGTGAAGCGGGAACACGCGCTCGACGCCCTCGCCATAGGAAATCTTGCGGACGGTGAAACTCTCGTTCAGCCCGCCGCCCTGGCGGGAGATGACGACGCCTTCATAGGCTTGCACGCGCGAGCGCTCGCCTTCCTTCACCTTGACGTTGACGATGACCGTATCGCCCGGACGAAACTCCGGGATTTTCTTGCCCTCGATGAGCGTGGCGGCATGTTCCGCCTCGAGCTGCTCGATAATGTTCATCACAAAAACTCCTGCCGTTTCGTCTTGGCCTTTTGGCCGACGAGCGTTTCGGGACGCTGTTCTAGTTGAGGCCCGCTCCATATCCGAAAGCCCGCCGCTTGTCGAGCCAGCCGCCGCCAATGCGCTATGCAACGAATTTTCTTCGGACGTTCTGGCGGCCGGGCCGGACCAGCTGCCTCCCGCTCCCGTTACCGCTGGCTCATGCTGTAAACCATTGCTTGGCATATGTAAGTTTACGCCTTACAGTTTGGGCGTGATCGAAAGTTTCAGGAGCAAGGCGCTCAAACGTTATTGGACGAAGGGTGACGAAGGCGCGGTTCGCGCCGATTGGCGCAAGAAAGTCCGCATCATCCTGTCCCGCCTCGACGCCGCCCGCTCGCCCGAAGAGATGAATTCTCCCGGCCTCGGCTTTCATCCGCTGAAGGGCGATCAGGCCGGTCGCCATTCGGTCTGGGTTTCGCGAAACTGGCGCATTACGTTTAGCTGGAACGGCGAGAATGCGACAGATGTTGATATGGAGGATTATCATGGCGACTGACACGCTGCGCCATCCGTCCATCGCGCCGGCGCATCCCGGCGAGATGCTGTCGGAGATCACGATCCCCGCCACCGGCAAGAGCAAGGCGGAGATCGCGCGGCTGCTCGGCGTTTCACGGCAGACGCTCTATGACATCCTCAATCAGAAACAGCCCGTCACGCCTGCGACCGCCGTTCGCCTCGGCAAGCTGTTCGGCGACGGCGCCGGCGTCTGGATCAGAATGCAGGCCGCTTATGACATTTGGCGCGCTGAGCGCGAGGTGGACGTGAGCGCCATTCCAACGCTGAAGGTAGGCTGAACGCGCTCACTCGCCTCCAACAGACAAACTCCGGCGGCGCGCCGAAAAATGACGGTCGTCACAGACATTCCGAATGACCGTCGTATATAGTCGTGCCGGGGGCGCTGGCGTTTCAAACGAAGACGGAGAGACGCGCATGACCCAGCAGGAAGAGCGGCGTATTGAAACCCCGCAGGCCGGCGCAACGGCCGAAGCGGCGGACGGCCTGCGGCGACTGGAAGATTTCACCGAGGCGCGGGACGAGATCTGGGATCGTCTGCAGGACGCCAATCGCGTCTGGCTGGCGCGCATGCAGCAGGAAGCGGCCCTGACCGCCGAGCTTGCCTCGAAGCTGACG
>JAKFXD010000012.1 GCA_021731565.1 Methylocystis sp.
CGCGAGACGAGCGGACCGCGCAGATGCGGAATGATGCAGAAGGAACAGCTGTTGTCGCAGCCTTCCGAGATTTTCAGATAGGCGTAGTGACGCGGCGTGAGCTTCACGCCCTGTTCGGGGAGCAGGTCGACGAAGGGGTCATGCGCCGGCGCGGCGGCGCGATGTACCGCCTCGACGACGCTTTCATATTGTTGCGGGCCGGTGATGGCCAGCACCTGCGGAAAGCGCTTCGAGATCGCCTCGGGCTCCGCGCCCATGCAGCCGGTGACGATCACCTTGCCGTTTTCACTGAGCGCCGCGCCGATCGCGTCGAGCGACTCGGCCTTGGCGCTATCGAGAAAGCCGCAAGTGTTGACGATGACCACATCGGCGCCGGCATGGCTGCGCGAGAACTCATAGCCCTCGGCGCGCAACCGCGTGAGGATGCGTTCGCTGTCGACGAGCGCCTTGGGACAGCCGAGCGAGACGAAGGAGACGCGCGGGGCGGCGTTCGGCCTGTGTTGTTCCTGCATGGCGCCCATTGCCATGCGGCGGCCTTCTTTGCAATCGCGGGCGCGGCCTTACGCCGTTAGGGCGCCGAGAAGAGCAAAGAGCGCGACGGCGGCAAAGATGATGGCGTCGAACATGAATGCAACTCCGACAGGCCCCGACCGGGTCTAGCGGCGCGCGCTTTAACAAAAGGTTGACGGCCGATTGTTGCGGTTCTCGCGACCCGGCTTAAAAGTCCAACAAGTCTGCGATGATGCAGACGATTTCGATGAGTGAAAAAGAAAATTTGCGCTTGGCCCAGGCGGCACTTAGGAATAGCGCTTGCCGGCGAGCTTTGGCGACGCCGCTCAGAAGGAAGCGCCACGTCTTGACGAATTCGATCGTTCTCGGAACAGGGTCTTATGTGCCGCACCGCGTCATCTCCAACGCCGACCTTGAGAAAATCGTCAGGACGAACAACGAGTGGATCGTCAGCCGCACGGGGATCAAGGAGCGCCGGGTGGCCGCGGACGACGAGGCGACATCCGATCTTGCGGCGGCCGCCGCGCGCGAGGCGCTGCAGTTCGCGGGCGTGAAGGCCGACGATGTCGACATGCTCATCGTATGCACGGTGACGGGCGATACGCCGACGCCGTCCTGCGCGTCTTTTGTTCAGGCGCGGCTTGGCGCGAGGAACGCTTTCGCCTTCGACGTCGGCGCCGCCTGCGCCGGTTCGCTCTACGGTCTCGCCATCGCCGACCAGTTTATCAGAGGCGGAAAGGCGAAGCGTGCGCTGGTGATCGGCGCCGAGACCTTGAGCCGCTTCGTCGACTGGACCAACCGCGAGACCTGCGTGCTGTTCGGCGACGCCGCCGGCGCGATTCTGCTCGGCGCCAGCGAAGAGCAGGGACGCGGCGTGCTCGCCGCGAGCCTGCGCACAGACGGCTCCATGACCGGCATCCTGGGCATCTATGGGGGCGGCAGCCGACGTCCGCCGTCAGCCGAAATGCTGGAAGACAACGCCGGAAAAATCAAAATGCGCGGCCGCGAGGTCTATAAGGTCGCGACGCGGCTGTTGCCCGAGGTGATGGGCGACGCGCTCAAGGCCGCCGGTCTGACGGCGACCGACGTCAATCACGTCATCGCCCATCAGGCCAATCGGCGGATCATCGAATCCGCGATGCAACATCTCGGCGTGCCTCTCGAAAAATGCTGGATCAACATCGACCGTTACGGCAACACGTCGAGCGCCTCGATGCCGATCACGCTCGATGAGGCGAATCGCGCCGGGCGACTGAAAAAGGGCGACGTCATCGCGATGATGGCGATCGGCGCGGGCATGACCTGGGGCGGCGCAGTCCTGCGCTGGTAGCGCTTGGCGCCCGAAGGCCGAACGCGGTTGAGCCCGCCATAATCAACTGAAATCGTCGGAATTGTCGGCGTTTGGGCGATTCCGCGCAAAGGCTTGAGCTTGCGGTTGCTGAGATGATATATATATGCTATCGGTTTTATAGACTATAGGAGAGCATGATGCTTAACGAAGGGCGTTTCGAAAAGCGCGTGGGCGTGGGAATTGTTGTGGGGTTGCTCACGCTCGCCTTATTGGCGAGCGCGCATTCCCAGGCGGGCCAGACATTTTTGAATGTCTCCTACGATCCCACGCGCGAACTCTATAAGTCGATCAATCCGGCCTTTGCGGCCGATTGGAAGGCTAAGACCGGCGAGACCATCGAAATCCTGGCTTCGCATGGCGGTTCCGGCGCACAGGCGCGCGCCGTGATCGAGGGGCTCGACGCCGATGTCGTGACGCTGGCGCTCGCCGCAGACATCGACGCCATCGCCAATAAGAGCGGCAAGATTCCCGTCGACTGGCAGAAGCGCCGGCCTAACAATTCCTCGCCCTATACGTCGACGATCGTGTTCCTGGTCCGCAAGGGCAATCCGAAGGCCGTCAAGGACTGGGACGATCTGGCGAAGCCCGGCGTCGCCGTCATCACGCCCAATCCCAAAACCTCGGGCGGCGCGCGCTGGAACTATCTCGCGGCCTGGGGTTACGGACTGAAAAAATTCGGCGGAGACGAAGCAAAGACCAAGGATTTCGTGAGAGCGATCTACAGGAACGCGCCAGTGCTGGACACGGGCGCGCGAGGCTCGACGATCACCTTCGCCCAGCGCGGCATCGGCGACGTGCTGCTCGCATGGGAGAACGAAGCCTTCCTTGCGATCAAGGAATTCGGCGCCGACAAATTTGAGATCGTGACGCCGCCGCAATCGATTCTGGCGGAGCCGCCGGTCGCCGTCGTCGACGCCAACGCCGACGCCAAGGGCAACAGGCAGCTTGCGGAAGCCTATCTCGACTTCCTCTATTCGCCTCCGGCGCAGGCGATTATCGCCCGCAACTTCTATCGTCCCGTCCATCCCGAATATGCGGCGAAGGAAGACGTAAAAAAATTCGCCAAGATTGATTTCATCACCGTGGACAAAACCTTCGGCGGCTGGGCGGTCGCGCAAAAGAAGCATTTCGCCGACGGCGGCGTTTTCGACGACATCCAGAAACAAGAGCTGACAAGGTGACCTCCCCGATTCTTGTCGGCAAAGGCGCTCGGCGCTTCACGGCGCCGAGCGTTATTCCGGGCTTCGGCCTGACATTCGGCTATACGCTGATCTATCTCGGCTTGATCGTTCTTTTTCCGCTCGCCACGCTCGTCTGGTGGGCGTCGGGATTGGGCCTTTCGGGCCTTTACGCGATCGCCGCGGAACCGCGCGTCGCGGCCGCCTTGCGCACGACGTTTTTCATTTCCTTCGCGGCGGCGATCGTCGATCTTTTCTTTGGCCTCATCGTCGCCTGGGTTCTTACCCGATATGATTTCATTGGGCGCCGCCTGCTCGACGCCTTTGTCGATCTGCCCTTCGCGCTGCCGACGGCCGTCGCCGGCATTTCGCTTGCGGCGCTCTATGGGCCCAACGGCTGGTTCGGCGCGCCGCTCGCCGACTATGACATCAAGATCGCCTTCACCCGCTGGGGCATTCTGGTCGCACTCATCTTCATCGGCCTGCCGTTCGTCGTGCGCACCGTGCAGCCGATCATCTCCGAACTCGAAGTCGAACTGGAGGAAGCCTCCGCCACGCTCGGCGCGGGCCGGCTGCAAACCGTTCTACATGTGATGCTGCCGCCTTTGGCGCCGGCGTTATTGACCGGATTCGCGCTCGCCTTCGCGAGATCCGTCGGCGAATATGGCTCGGTCATCTTCATCGCCGGCAATATCGCTTATGTGTCCGAGATCGCGCCCCTGCTCATCGTCGTAAAGCTCGAACAATATGATGTCGCCGGCGCGACCGGCATCGCGACGATCATGCTGGCGATTTCCTTCTCCGTGCTGCTTCTTATCAATCTGGTGCAGGCCTGGAGCGGCAGAAGGTTCGGCCATGTCTGACATTGCGATTGCGCGTGTGGGTCGCCGCCGCGCGAAATATCGGCCGGTCACGGAAGATTCGCCGCTGGCGCGCTATGCGCTCATTGCGACCGCGGTGCTGTTTCTCGCCCTCTTCCTTCTCGCGCCGCTTGCCATCGTTTTTTTAGACGCCTTCAGCAAGGGGATCGAACCCTTTCTCGCAGCATTCCACGATCCGGATGCGCTCGCCGCGATCCGTCTGACGCTTCTGGTCGCCGCGCTCGCGGTTCCGGCCAATCTCGCATTTGGCCTCGCCGCCTCCTGGTCGATCGCCAAATTTTCCTTCCCAGGCAAGAGCGTCCTCATCACGCTGATCGATCTGCCTTTCTCCGTGTCGCCTGTCGTCGCCGGCCTCGTCTATGTGCTCGTATTCGGCGGGCAGGGTCTTTTCGGTCCCTGGCTCGCCGAGCATGGCGTGCGAATCATCTTCGCCGTGCCGGGCATCGTGCTGGCGACCATCTTCGTCACCTTTCCTTTCGTCGCGCGCGAGCTCATCCCGCTGATGCAGGAGCAAGGCAAGGTGGAAGAGGAGGCGGCGCTCACGCTCGGCGCCTCCGGCTTCAGAACTTTCCTCACGGTGACTCTGCCCAACATCAAGTGGGGACTGCTCTATGGCGTGCTGCTTTGTAATGCGCGCGCCATGGGAGAGTTCGGCGCCGTTTCCGTCGTATCGGGCCACATCCGCGGCCTGACCGACACAATTCCGCTTCAGGTGGAGATACTCTACAATGAGTACAACAACGTCGCCGCTTTCGCTCTCGCGGTTCTTCTTGCAGGCTTGGCGCTCATCACACTCGGGCTCAAGACCTTGCTCGAATGGCGTCACGCTGACGAACTCTCTGGACGCGCGCGCCGACACTAAGACGCGCAAGCACGGCGCCGCCATCCGCATCGAGGGAGTGGAGCAGGACTTCGGCGCCTTTCCGGCGTTGCGCGACGTCAGTCTCGACATTCAACCGGGCGAACTCGTCGCCCTGCTGGGGCCGTCAGGCTCTGGCAAGACGACGCTGCTGAGGGTGATTGCCGGCCTCAATTCTCCTGATCGTGGCCGAGTTCTATTCGACGGCGAGAATGCGACCAATCTCCCCGTTCAGGACCGCCATGTCGGGATGGTCTTTCAAAATTATGCGCTGTTCAAGCATATGACGGTCGCCGACAATATCGCCTATGGTCTGAGAGTGCGCGCCCGACGCACGCGTCCGTCGCGGCCGGCGATCAAGGCGCGCGTCACGGAACTTCTGCAATTCGTTCAGCTCGATGGGCTCGGCGGCCGTTATCCGGCGCAGCTTTCGGGCGGCCAGCGCCAGCGCGTGGCGCT
>JAKFXD010000072.1 GCA_021731565.1 Methylocystis sp.
AAGACCATCGGCGGCGGATAGTTAAAACTTCGTTCTCATCACGCGAAAATCGCCTTCTTTTCCAATAATTGCACAATGAGCTGTCAGGCATGTGACCTTCAAACTCCGCAACCCGGCGTCTCTCCTTGCCGCGGCGATCGTCGATCCGGGCGCGGCTTGACGATATAGTTAATTCACTATAACCGATGCGATCGGCGCGACCGCGCCTCGCTTTTCCACAAGCCGGAATCATGACCGAAGACTCGACCGCCGCTCTAGCGAGCCCTGCCGACGACCATCTCCTGAAGGCGCAACTCGTCCGCAAGATCGACGCGCTCTTAAGGGAGCGAGGGTTGAAGCAGGTGCAGGCCGCCGAAATTTTCGGCGTCAGGCAGCCGGACGTATCGAAGCTGCTGCACGGCGACTTCCGGCAATTCTCGCTGGAGCGGCTGCTGCGATTCCTCGTCGCGCTCGGGCAGGACGTCGAAATCGTCGTCAAGCCGCACCGCCAATCGACCAAAGCCGCGACGCTCAGCGTCGCCTGAACGCAAATGTCAAAAGGAATGGCAATGAACGTCGCCGCGCGCATGGACGATCATTTCACCGCCGTGTCGAGCGAAGCGCTCGAGGAGAGCATCGACAACGCCAAAGGCGCGCTGCTGTCGCTGCGCAAGACCGACGGACATTTCTGCTTCGAACTCGAAGCCGACATCACCATTCCGGCAGAATATGTGCTGATGCGCCATTTCCGCGCCGAGCCGGTCGACGCCGAACTCGAACGCAAGATCGGCGTCTATCTGCGCCGCTGTCAGGGCGATCACGGCGGCTGGCCGCTGTATCAGGACGGAGCCTTCAACATCAGCGCCAGCGTCAAGGCCTACTTCGCGCTCAAGATGATCGGCGACGACGTCGATGCGCCGCATATGGCGCGCGCCCGCGCGGCGATCCTCGCCTATGGCGGCGCGGCGAAAAGCAACGTCTTCACCCGCGCGCTGCTGGCGCTCTATGGCGAAATTCCCTGGCGCGGCGTGCCGGTGATGCCTGTCGAAATCATGCTGCTGCCGAAATGGTTTCCCTTCCACCTCGACAAAATCTCCTACTGGGGCCGCACCGTTCTCGTGCCGCTGCTGGTGCTGATGACCAAAAAGCCGCGGGCGAAGAATCCGAAGAACATTCACATCGCCGAACTCTTCACGACGCCGCCGGAAGCGGTGAAGGTCTGGCCGAAGGGCGAACACCAGACCTGGCCCTGGGCGCATATTTTCGGCGAGATCGACAGGCTGCTGCGTTTGATCGAGCCGCATATGCCCAGGGGGCCGCGCGAACGCTCGATCAAACTTGCCGAGAAATGGACCGCCGAGCGCCTGAATGGCGTCGACGGCCTCGGCGCGATCTTTCCCTCGATGGTCAACAGCCTGCTGATGTATGACGCGCTCGGCGTCGCCGACGACGACAAGCGCAAGAAGCTGGCGCGCGAGTCGATCGAGCGGCTACTCGTCGTCAACGAGACGGAGGCCTATTGCCAGCCCTGCGTTTCGCCGGTGTGGGACACATGTCTGGCGGCGCATGCGCTCATTGAGGCCGGCGACGAAGACGCGCGCGCCGCCGCCCGCGCCGCCTGCGAATGGCTCGCGCCCTTGCAGGTGCTCGACGTGAAGGGCGACTGGGCGGCGCAGCGGCCCGACCTGCGGCCCGGCGGATGGGCGTTCCAATACGCCAACGCCTATTATCCGGACGTTGACGACACCGCTGTGGTCGTCACCGCGATGGACCGGCTGACGGCGAATGACGCGTCCCGCCCCTATGACGAACGCATCGCCCGCGCCAAGGAGTGGGTCGTCGGCATGCAGTCGAAGAACGGCGGCTGGGGCGCCTTCGACGCCGACAATACCTATCATTATCTCAATCACATCCCCTTCGCCGATCATGGCGCGCTGCTCGATCCGCCAACGGCCGACGTTTCGGCGCGCTGCGTCTCGATGCTGGCGCAGCTCGGCGACACGACCGACACAAGCGACTGTCTCAAGCGCGGCGTCGATTATCTCATCAAGGAGCAGGAGAAGGACGGCAGCTGGTTTGGCCGCTGGGGCGCGAATTACATCTATGGAACGTGGTCGACGCTTTGCGCGCTCAACGCCGCCGGACTGCCGCATGAGCATGACGCCTATCGTCGCGCCGTCGCCTGGCTCGTGGCGATTCAGAACGACGACGGCGGCTGGGGCGAGGATCTTTCAAGCTACAGGCTCGATTACAAGGGCTATGAGCAAGCGCCCTCGACGGCGTCGCAGACCGCCTGGGCGCTGCTCGGGCTGATGGCCGCCGGCGAGATCGATCATCCGGCGGTCGCAAGGGGAATCGCCTATCTGCAAGCGACGCAGAACGACGGCGGACTGTGGAACGAGGCGCGATTCACCGCCACGGGTTTTCCGCGCGTCTTCTATTTGCGCTATCATGGCTATGGAAAATTCTTCCCGCTCTGGGCGCTGGCGCGCTACCGCAATTTGCAGCGCGCCAACAGCAAGTTCGTCCAGGCCGGGCTTTAGCCCGGAGGAACGATGACGCGCGATTACAGCCGCAGAAGGACCGCCAAGCTCGACGCGCTCGCGCCGATCCTCGTCATCGTCGGCATGAAGCGCGAGGCGGCCTGCGCCGCGGGCGAAGGCGTCACGACGCTGTGCAGCGGCGCGGATGTGGCGCGTCTTCGGCGCCAACTCGACGCGCTTGAGGGAACGGACTTTTCCGCGGTCGTCAGCTTCGGACTGGCCGGCGGCCTCGATCATGCGCTGCGGCCGGGCCATGTCGTGGTTGCGGACGCCGTCGTCTCGGGAGAGTCGCGTCGCGACACCCATTCACGGCTCTCGTCGGCGCTGATGAAAGGCGCAGGCGCCGCAGGCTGCAACGTCTCGCAAGGCGCCATCATCGGCGTCGACGCGCCGGCGATGCACCATAACGCCAAGGCGGCGCTGCGCGAAGGCGCGCAGGCGGTCGCGGTCGATATGGAATCGCATCTCGCCGAAGATTTCGCGCGGCGGCGCAGCGTTCCCTTCGTCGCGCTGCGCGCGATCAGCGATCCGGCCACCCGGGCGCTGCCGCCGCTTGTCGCCAAAGCGCTAACGCCGGAAGGCGACATCAACGCTTTCGCAGTCGCACGCGAACTCGTCCGCGGGCCGGGTCAGCTCGGGGGAATGATCCGCGCCGGCCTCGACTCGCGCGCCGCCTTCGTCTCGCTAGGCCGCTGTGGACCGCTGCTCGGCCCGTTGCTTCGCCTCATGCTCGCGGAGCTCTGAGAGCCTGGCGACATTCTCGTCGAAGACATATTCGGCCGGGCGCTGATTCTCGAGCGAAATGTCCGGGGCCATCGGGTCTTCGGTACGCACGCCAAAGAGCGCGACGGCGGCCGCCCGCCAGGGGCGGCGGACCGAATCGGCGACGGCGGTGGCCTCGAAACCGCAATGGACCATGCAGTCGGCGCATTTCTCGTAATTGCCGACGCCATAGGCGTCCCAATTGGTCTCCTCCATCAACTGCTTGAAGGTCGGCACATAGCCCTCGCCGAGGAGATAGCAGGGACGCTGCCAGCCGAATACGGTGCGCAGCGGCATGCCCCAGGGCGTGCAGCGGTAGCTGACATTGCCGGCGAGAAAATTGAGAAACAGCCCCGACTGGGTGAAGTCCCAGGCCTTGCCGCCCTTGCCGCGGCGCAGAATGGCGCGGAACAGCTCCTTGGTGCGCGTGCGGTTCAGGAAATGCGTCTGATCCGGCGCGCGCTCATAGGCGTAGCCGGGCGAAACCGTCATGCCGTCGACGCCGAGCGCCGTCGTGGCGTCGAGGAATTTGGCGACGCGCTCAGGATCGGCGTCGGCAAAGAAGGTGCTGTTGGTGGTGACGCGGAAGCCCTTCGATTTGGCGAGCCTGATCGCCTCGACCGCGCGATCATAGACGCCGTCCTGGCAGACGGCGCGATCGTGCATCTCTCTGTCGCCATCGAGATGAATCGACCAGGTGAAATAGGGGCTCGGCTTGAAGAGGTCGATCTTCTTGGCGAGCAGCAGCGCGTTGGTGCAGACGATCGCGAATTTCTTGCGCGCGGTGATCCCTTCGACGATCTGCGGCAGATCCTTGTGGAGGAGCGGCTCGCCGCCGGCGACCACCACCACCGGCGCGCCGCATTCATCGACCGAGCGCAGCGCGTCCTCGACCGACAGCCGCTTGTTGAGAATATGGTCGGGATAGTCGATCTTGCCGCAACCGGCGCAGGCCAGATTGCAGCGGAACAGCGGCTCCATCATCAGCACGAGCGGATAGCGCTTGACGCCCATCAGCTGCTGTTTGACAAGATATGCGCCGATTTTCGCGACGTAGCGGAACGGAATGGCCACGGCTGACCCCTTGGAATTCTGACGGGTTAAAGGCCCGCCAGCGCGAGTCGCGGCCGAACGGCCCAGCCGCAGACAGTCAAACTCGGGCTCTAGCACGAATCATCGAGCGAGGGAAAGCGGGGGCGGCGCCGCCGCGCTCTGTCGCTCCCGTCCGATCCGATATCCACGCCAACCGAAATGGCGCGCTTCACTGCCGGCGCGTCCCCCAGCACAACACTTTTGTTGACCCGGCTAAACGCAACAGATATGTTGCGCGCATGAACAGCCGGCAGGCCAAGCGGTATCTTGCCAAGAAGGGCGCGACTTTCTCTCCCGGCAAGGGCGGGCATCTCCAAGTCACGCTCAACGGCAGGCGCTCGGTTCTGCCGCAGCATGGCGGATCGAAAGAGATTCCCAAGGGGCTCTGGCTTTCGATCCTCAAATAGCTCGGCATAGAGGACAAATGATCATGCGCTACGCCGTCACGCTCACGAAGGACGGAAACTCGATCTCCGTGCGCGTTCCCGATATTCCGGAAGCGCTCACTTATGGAGAGGATCGTGACGACGCGCTGGCGCGCGCGGCCGACGCGATCGAAACCGCGATCATGGGCTATATGGCGGCGCGCGAAGACATTCCGGCGCCGAAGGCGAAAGGCCGGAACTATGTCGCGCTGCCCGCCCTTTCGGCGGCCAAGATCGAACTCTATTCGGCGATGCGCGCCGCCGGCGTCGGCAAGGCGGCGCTCGCCAGAAGGCTCGGCGTCGCCCTGCCGCAAGTCGACCGGCTGCTCGATCTTCGCCACGCCTCGCGACTCGACGCGATCGAGCGCGCCTTCGCGGCGCT
>JAKFXD010000014.1:0-2865 GCA_021731565.1 Methylocystis sp.
ATTTCATTCGCCGCGAGCGTTACGAAACTATCGTATCGATCCGCCATGTGATTAAAGGCCTCGTTGCATGAGCTAGATCGCTCGCACGCTCAGGGAAAGCATTATGACGGCAAAGCCCAATCCCGAAAAACTCCTCGCTCTTGGTATGTCGTTCTGGAACGCCAAGACGCTGCTCTCGGCGGTCGAGCTCGGCGTCTTCGACGCCCTCGCCGGCGGCCCGGCCGATCTTTCGGCGCTGACGGCCAACCTCGGCCTGCATGAACGTTCCGCGCGCGACTTCTTCGATGCGCTCGTCGCGATGAAAGTTTTGGAGCGCGACGCCGACGGGCGTTACGCCAATACGCCCGAGACGGCATTGTTCCTCGTGCGCGGCCGGCCGGGCTATGTCGGCGGCCTGCTCGAAATGGCCAATGCGCGTCTCTACGAGAGCTGGGGACATCTGTCGCAGGCGCTGAAAACCGGCCGCCGCCAGAGCGAAAATCAGGACGAGACCGATTTCTTCGCCGCGCTTTACGCCGACCCGAATCGCCTGCGCGGGTTTCTGGCGGCGATGAGCGGCGTCAGCGCCGGCGCGGCGCAGGCGATCGCCGAAAAATTCCCCTGGCGTGACTACAAGACCTTCGTCGATGTCGGGGCGGCGCAGGGCATGGTTCCCGTCACCATCGCGCGGGCGCATCCGCACCTTTCGGGCGCGGGCTTCGACCTGCCGCAGGTCGGACCGATCTTCGAGGAATTTGTCGCCGCCAATGGACTCGCCGACCGCCTGCGCTTCCATCCCGGCGATTTTTTCAACGACGCCTTGCCGAAGACCGACGTCATCGTCATGGGCCACATTCTTCACGACTGGGACCTCGAACAGAAGCGCATGCTGCTGAAGAAAGCCTATGACGCGCTTCCCGAAGGCGGGGCGCTCGTTGTCTATGAGGCGATGATCGACGATGACCGGCGCGAGAACGCCTTCGGTCTGCTGATGAGCCTCAACATGCTGATCGAGACCGACGGCGGCTTCGACTTCACCGGCGCCGATTGCCAGGGTTGGATGAAGGACGCGGGCTTCTCCAGCACCCGCGTCGAGCCGCTGAATGGGCCCGATTCGATGGCGGTCGCCGTCAAATAGCGCCGCCGCGAGGGCGACCGATTGTCGCGCCTGCGACCAATCCCCGCGTCGCGAGGGCGGATTTTGGGTTGGACAGACGCCAGTTTTTAATTATTCTAATTCCGGTATCGCGGGCTTCACCGTTCCCGCCGACCCGACATCCGGAGGCAAGAAAATGGCTACGCTCAAGGGCAGCAAGACCGAAGACAATCTGAAGGCCGCCTTCGCCGGCGAATCGCAGGCGAACCGCCGCTATCTCTATTTCGCTCAAAAGGCCGACGTCGAGGGCTACAATGACGTGGCCGCCGTGTTCCGCTCCACCGCCGAAGGCGAGACCGGCCACGCTCACGGCCATCTGGAGTTTCTCGAGATCGTCGGCGACCCGGCGACCGGCCTGCCGATCGGCAAGACCGCCGACAATCTCAAGGCCGCCGTCGCCGGCGAAACGCATGAATATACCGACATGTATCCCGGCATGGCGCGCTCGGCCCGCGAAGAGGGTTTCGAGGAGATCGCCGATTGGTTCGAGACGCTCGCCAAGGCCGAGCGTTCGCACGCCGGCCGCTTCCAGCGCGCTTTGGATGAGCTGAAGTAAGAGCGACGCCTGTTCAGAGACGTTCGTCATTGCGAGCGAAGCGAAGCAATCCAGAGTCACTGCGAGGCTGCTGGATTGCTTCGTCGCTCCGCTCCTCGCAATGACGGTTGCGGTCGCACCACAGGACCATCATGAGAGAAGGCAGTCTCGAGGCTCCGATCCGGCATCCGCTGGATTGGCGCAGCTCCGATTTCTATGACGAGGCGAAGCTCGACGCCGAAATGCGCCGGGTGTTCGATATCTGTCATACCTGCCGGCGCTGTTTCAATCTGTGCGATTCCTTTCCGCGGCTGTTCGACCTCATCGACGAGTCGAAGAGCGGCGAACTCGACACCGTCGCCAGCGCGGATTTCAAGAAAGTCGTGGACGCCTGCACGCTCTGCGACATGTGCTTCATGACGAAGTGCCCCTATGTGCCGCCGCATGAATTCAATATCGACTTTCCGCATCTCATCCTGCGCTATCGCGCGGTCGAGGCGAAGAAGAAGGGCGTGCCCGCCGCCGATCGTGCGCTCGCCGACACCGATCGAAACGGTAAATGGGCGACGCTGATCTCGGGCGCGGTCAATTGGGCGACGCGCCGCGACAACAAGACGATGCGCGATCTCGAAGAGAAGGTCGCGGGCGTCGATCGCAACGCCGAACTGCCGACATACGCCAGCAAGTCGCTTGAGGCGCAGGCCGCCGCCAACCCGCCGGCGCGCGATCAATCCGCGCCCGCGAAAGCGCGCAAGGCCGTGCTCTACGCCACCTGCTACGGCGACTATAACGACACGTCGATCGGCATGTCGGCGCTCGCCGTGCTCGCCAGGAACGGCGTCGAGACGAAAGTCGTGCATCCCGCCTGCTGCGGCATGCCGAAGCTCGAACAGGGCATGATCGATGAAGTGGCCGAGGCGGCGAAAAAGGTCGCCGCGGGTTTCGTGCCTTACATCGACGAGGGCTATGACATTGTAGCGCCGGTGCCGTCCTGCGCGCTGATGCTGAAATTCGAATGGCCGCTCATCCTGCCCGAGGACGAAAGCGTCAAGCGGCTGGCCGAGGCGACCTTCGACCTTTCCGAATATGTCGTCGACATCGCCCGCAAGGAGGGACTTGCCGGCGGCATGTCGCCGCTCGACGGCGGCGTCGCCTTCCATGTCTCCTGCCATTCTCGCGCGCAGAATATCGGCCA
>JAKFXD010000014.1:3347-5041 GCA_021731565.1 Methylocystis sp.
GACCGTCACCACCTGACCGCCGCCGACATCCTCCCCTGGGCCGAATATGCGAAAGCGCGCGCCGAGCATCGCAAGCGCCTCACCGCGATCAAGCGTAACCGCCGGGTCGAGGTCGGGCCTTACGTCACCTTCTACTTCGAGAATTTCGACACGATGTGGCTGCAGGTGCAGGAGATGCTGCACATCGAGAAGGGCGGCGAGGCGCAGCTCGTGGACGAGCTTGCCGCCTATAATCCGCTGATCCCGAAGGGCAGGGAACTCGTCGCCACCTTCATGATCGAGATCGACGATGCGCTGCGGCGCGCGCGTGTGTTGGCGCAGCTTGGCGGCATCGAGCAAGCCGCCTTCATCGAAGTCGGCGGCGAGCGCGTCCCCGGCAAGGCCGAGGAAGATCAGGACCGCACCTCCGAAGAAGGCAAGGCGAGTAGCGTGCAATTCGTGCACTTCCTCTTCACCGACGCGCAGATCGCGGCGTTTAGAGAGCCGAACGCGCGCGTGATTTTGGGCCTGTCTCATCCCAACTACAGCCATATGGCGGTGCTGTCGGAAGCAACCCGAGCGGCGCTGGCGGGGGATTTCGGGTGAGCCGCTAAAGCCGGTCAATGCGCGTTTGCGCCAACGCCAGCGTCGGACTAAATGCACGCAGCACGCGATCACGTTGCCAGAGCCAAAGATAGGGATAGGCCGAGACAATATCGCCGGTCGAAAGTTTCGGCGCGTCAGCCAATCTACCGATCCAAAACGCGGTCGATTTCCTTGGTCAGCAGATCGGCGAGCGCGGGCGGCGTTTCTCCGCAGCCAAAAGCGCGTTGCGCGTCGGCGCCCGCGCGCAGACGGTTGAAGTCCTCGATCGACATCATGACGAAACGATCCTTGCGATGCTCGGTGATGACGACCGGCTCGCGCGCGGCGACGGCTTTGACGTCGCCGAGATTTTTATCGAGGTCTACGGTGGTGAAGCGGCGCATGGCTATTTTTCCCAAAAATCCATTATATATAGATATATTGGTTATTCAAGAAGCGGCGCTGCTCGGCGTTTCCGTGCGGACCTTGCAGCATTGGGAGCAGGGGCGCCGCAAACCTTCCGGCGCCGCGTTGACGCTCCACAAAATCTGCGAGTGGCGTCCCGAAGTCTTGCGGGGGCTTGCGGCGTGAACCGCTTCCAGGCCATCGTGTCTCGCAAATCCGAAGGAATCACAACCTACTGAAATCACTCAATAACAATTTCAGTCAGCTTCTAACGAAGGAAAAGCTTTGCAAAGATCGCGACTTGAAAAGCGAGCACGAAGCCCATCATCCATTTCAGCAAAGTCATTTCGCCCTGAAGGGCGGTGATTTTTATATCGAGCCGACGGTCGACAGCGTCGATTTTGCTTTCGAGCCGATGCTCCGTCGCATCGAGATCGGATTTGGTGGCCGACTGGGAATCGATCAATTCCGCGATGGCCGTCACTTGTTCGGCGGAAAAGCCCGCCGCCTGAAGTTTCAAGATCGCCGCCGCGCCCATCGGTTCTTACGCTCCCATTGGCTCCCCGCTAAAATATCCCATCCCCCCTTGCTCCGCCAGTCGCCCGCGACATTCCTGTCAGTCGCTCGCGACATTCCATGCTGGCGCTACGGTGCGAATGACCTTAAACGCGGGACATGCACGCGCCAGCCCGCCCCGAGCCTTCCTTGACCACCCCCAGTGACCC
>JAKFXD010000052.1 GCA_021731565.1 Methylocystis sp.
TCGGCGAAATTGCCCTCGAACCATTCGACATGGCTGTCGCCTTCATAGGCGAGAATATGCGTCGCGATGCGGTCGAGAAAGAAGCGGTCATGCGAGATGATGACGGCGCAGCCGGCGAAATCGACGAGCGCGTCTTCGAGCGCGCGCAGCGTGTCGACGTCGAGATCATTGGTCGGTTCGTCGAGCAGCAGCACATTGGCGCCGCTTTTCAGCATTTTGGCGAGATGCACGCGATTGCGCTCGCCGCCCGAGAGCTGCCCGACCTTCTTTTGCTGATCGGCGCCCTTGAAATTGAAGGCCGAACAATAGGCGCGGCTGTTGATCTCGCGCTTGCCGAGATAGATCACCTCATTGCCTTCCGAGATTTCCTCCCAGACGGACTTGTTGGCGTGCAGCGCGTCGCGCGACTGATCGACATAGCCGAGCTGGACGCTGTCGCCGATCTCGATCGTCCCGTTGTCGGGCTTCTCCTGTCCGGTGATCATGCGAAACAGCGTCGTCTTGCCGGCGCCGTTCGGCCCGATCACCCCGACGATGCCGCCCGGCGGCAATTTGAAGGAGAGATCGTCGATCAGGAGCGTGTCGCCATAGCCTTTCGACAGATGGTCGAAATCGATGACATTGTCGCCGAGACGCTCGGCCACCGGAATGACGATCTGCGCGGTGGTCGGCGCCTTGTCGTTCTGCTTGGCGACAAGCTCTTCGTAACGCTGGATACGCGCCTTGCTTTTGGCCTGCCGCGCCTTTGGCGACGCCGCGATCCACTCGCTCTCGGCTTCGAGCGCGCGCTGGCGCGCCTTGTCTTCGCTCGATTCCTGCGAGAGGCGCTTCTGCTTCTGCTTCAGCCAGCTGGTGTAATTGCCCTCATAGGGAATGCCGCGGCCGCGATCGAGCTCCAATATCCAGCCGGTGACATTGTCGAGGAAGTAGCGGTCATGGGTGACGATCAGGATCGCGCCGGGATATTGGCGCAAATGTCCTTCAAGCCAGTTCACCGTCTCGGCGTCGAGATGGTTGGTCGGTTCGTCGAGCAGCAGCAGTTCGGGCTGCTCCAGCAGCAGCTTGCACAGTGCGACGCGGCGCCGTTCGCCGCCCGAGAGCTTCGTCACCTCGGCGTCGTCGGGCGGACAGCCGAGCGCATCCATCGCCTGATCGACCTGGCTGTCGAGATCCCAGAGGCCCTTGGCTTCGATCTCGTCCTGCAGCCTGGTCATCTCGTCGGCGGTCTCGTCGGAATAATTCATCGCGAGATCATTGTAGCGGTCGAGAATCGCCTTCTTGGCGGCGACGCCGAGCATGACATTGGCGCGCACGTCGAGCGCCGGGTCGAGCTGCGGCTCCTGGGGCAGATAACCAACGCGCGCGCCCTCGGCGACGAAGCCTTCGCCGGTATATTCCTTGTCGATGCCGGCCATGATCCGCAGCAGAGTCGATTTGCCGGAGCCGTTGACCCCGAGCACGCCGATCTTGGCGTCGGGATAAAAGGAAAGATTGATATTTTCCAGGACCTTCTTGCCGCCGGGATAGGTCTTGGTGAGGCCTTGCATGTGGTAGATGAACTGGCGCGCCATATCGCCTCGCAATGGGAGAGATTGGCGCTGTGTTTAGAGCATTTTCATCGCGTGAGGGAAGCCGTTTGCACGGCGAGCGGCGCAGAAAAATACCCCCGGCCCGGGCCGGGGGCGTTTTTTGGCGTGCGGCGCCCTGAACTCAGCTTCGCATAAAGCTCAGGACCGTGGCGCTCAGGGTGCTGCCGGTCAGCACCAGCGTGGCGCCGAGCGCGAGCAGCGCGACCAGAATCAGGGTCAGATCGGCGGTATTGCCGGCGAGCGCCAGAATGCCGAGCACGATCGCGGCCAATCCGGCGAGCGCCTGAATGCCCGCGGACCCCGAAGCCATTTCGCTCGCGAGCATTTCCGCGCCGACATGCTGCGATTGCGCGACGCTCGTCGGCTCCATTGCGATGGAGGCGCGGCGCAGCACATAGAGGCGCCAAACGGCATTGCTGCTCAGAAGCAGGGCGGTGCCAAAGCCGATCACGGCGACCGGCGACAGGATCGCGGGGCTGACCCCAAGGAGGGACAGAACGCCGAGCACGATGCCGCCGGCGCCGACGAGAAAGACGAGCGCGAGGCTGTTCCCGCCCATCTGTTCCGGGGTCGCGCTTCGAGCGCCGCCGGGAAATACGACCTGCGCATAGTCCGACAGCATGGCTCCGCCTTGGATCAGGAGCGCAACGCCGAAGACGATCGTCGCGATCGCGACCATCATGGCCGGCGAAATTCCAACTAAACCGCAAATGACGAGAACGATGGTGGCGACGCCGCCTATGGCGTCAATGAGGCCGCCATAGGCGACCGCATTTTCATGCGATGCGATATCTCGGGTGATGGACATGTGGGACACTCCAGCCGCTAGCCCCCCGTGCGCTAGCTAGCGGCGTTTACGGAGCGGGCAAGCCTGGCATTTTCAGGGCAAATTGCCTTTTGCCGCCGGCGCGCTCTACAAGCGGAAACGAGGCAAGGGGACGAGCGTAGCGCCATGAATGTTCTTCTGATCGGATCGGGCGGCCGGGAGCATGCGATCGCTCTCGCGCTGAGAAGAAGCAAGCTCCTTGAACGGCTCTATGTCGCTCCCGGCAATCCGGGCACGGCGCGCATCGGCGAGAATGTCGAGATCAACGTCGCCGACCATGCCGCGGTGATCGACTTTTGCCGCAAGGCCGCCATCGCGCTCGTCGTCGTCGGTCCCGAACAGCCGTTGATCGGCGGTCTCGTCGACACGCTCGAGACGCATGGCGTTCCTGCTTTCGGCCCGACGCGGGCGGCGGCTCGGCTTGAAGGCTCCAAGGGCTTCACCAAGGATTTGTGTCGCGACTACGACATTCCGACCGCGCGCTATGCCCGCTTTTCCGCGGCTGAACCGGCGTTGCGCTATCTGCGCGAACATGGCGCGCCGATCGTCGTCAAGGCCGACGGGCTCGCCGCCGGCAAGGGCGTCGTCGTGGCGACGACGCTTGATGAGGCGGAGCGCGCCGTGCAGGCGATGTTCGACGGCGCCTTCGGCCTGTCGGGCGCGGAAGTCGTCATCGAGGAATGTCTCGAGGGCGAAGAGGCGTCGTTCTTTGCAATCTGCGACGGCGTTCGCGCGCTGCCGTTCGCGACGGCGCAGGATCATAAGCGCGTCGGCGACGGCGATACCGGGCCGAACACCGGCGGCATGGGCGCCTATTCGCCGGCTTCAGTGGTGACGCCAGACATAGAAGCGCGCGTGATGGCCGAGATCGTGGAGCCAACGGTGCGCGCCATGCACGAAAAGGACGCGCCGTTCAAGGGCGTGCTCTACGCCGGACTGATGCTCACCAAGGATGGGCCGAAGCTCATCGAATATAATTGCCGCTTCGGCGATCCGGAGACGCAGGTCATGCTGCCGCGCCTCGAAGACGATCTTCTCGAACTCATGCTGGCCGCTTCGCGGGGCGCATTGCCGCGGGAGCGGCCGCGATTCGCTCCGCTGGCGGCGCTGACGGTGGTGCTGGCGGCCAAAAACTATCCGGGGACGCCGATCGTCGGTTCCGAAATCCGCAATGTGCAGCGCGCTGAAGCCGTGGAGGGCGTCGTCATCACCCATGCCGGCACGCGCGAGGATGGCGGGCGGCTCCTTGCCGCTGGCGGGCGCGTGCTCAATGTCACCGCGCTCGGCGAAAGCGTCGCCGAGGCGCAGGCGCGCGCTTACGCGGCGGTTGATCTGATCGATTGGCCCGGCGGCTTCTGCCGCCGCGACATCGGCTGGCGCGAAGTCGCGCGCGAGACGACAGGACGCGGTTAGTCATCCGCGGGCGCTCGATTCGTCAGGAAGCTTTCCGAACTTGGAGCGCTTGCCGGAAGGCGCCGGTTCCATCACTCTCGCCGACATTCTTCTCTCAACGGCGCGTTCGGAGGCGAAGCCAATGGCGAGGATTGCGCCCAATCTGACCGGCGTGCCCGAGACCATGTTGTGGACGCTGCACAATCGCGCGGGCGAGGCCAGGCGTCCCGACGGGATATTGCGCGATTCCAAAGCCGTCGAAATCTATGAGGCGCTCGACTACGACTATGTGGGCAGCTTCGGAAAGGCCGAACCTTCCCACGCCATTCGCGCCTCCTTCTTCGACAACGAGCTTCGCGATTTTCTCGTCGACCATCCCGACGGCGTGATCGTCAATCTGGGAGAGGGGCTGGAGACGCAAAGATTTCGCGTTGCGGGCGACGAAGCGCTGTGGCTGTGCGTCGACCTGCCCGACGCCATCGCCATACGCGAGCGCTTCATCAAGCCGGACGCGCGGCATCGGCATCTCGCCGCGAGCGCGCTGGATCGAAGTTGGTTCGACGCCGTGCCCGAGGGCCGCGCGGTTTATATTACCGCCCAGGGCCTGCTGATGTATTTTGCGCCAGCGGATGTGGAGCGCCTCATCGGCGACATGGCGGCGCGATTTCCGAAGGCGCGCCTGTGCTTCGACCATATTCCCGAATGGCTCTCGAAGAAGACGCGTAAAGGCTGGCGAAGGGGACGTAACTACGTCACGCCGGAAATGCCTTGGGGAATCAATCAAGCCGACATTGCGCCGACCTTGTGCGGATGGGCGGCGGTCGAACGCGCCGAGACCTTTCCGTATAAGTTCGAGCGCGGATGGCAAGGGCTGGTCTTCAACGGCCTGATGCGCGTCGGATGGACTCGCAACCGCAGTCCGGGCATGACATGCGTGCGTTTCGCGTGAGTCCGGCAGGGGTTTAAATCACATATATCTTGTCCGGCAGTTCGTCGCCGTGCGCTCCAGGCGG
>JAKFXD010000141.1 GCA_021731565.1 Methylocystis sp.
CGAATCGGCAATCGGGAGATTCGGTTGACTCGCGCCAGCCGGGAAACTAAAACCCCAGCACATCTCGCAAGAGAAACCGATCCCAGCCGAGCCGTCCGAGAGGCGGCAGGCCAACGCCCGGCAGCGCGACGCGCCCCCGGGCGCGATAGGCTTTGTGAAGGTGAGTGGTGAGATAGTGAATGGCGAGTAGGCCGGGGCCGTCTACTCACTACTCACTATCTCACTACTCACTCTCCCCCAGGAGAACGCCATGTTCGAGAGCCTTTCCGACAAGCTCTCCGGCATTTTCGACAAGCTCACACGGCGCGGCGCGCTTTCCGAAGCCGACGTCAACGAGGCGCTGCGCGAAATCCGCCGCGCCCTGCTCGACGCCGACGTCGCGCTCGACGTCGTGCGCTCCTTCACCGACAAGGTCCGCGACCGGGCGGTCGGCGCCGGCGTCATCAAATCGGTGACGCCCGGCCAGATGGTGGTCAAAATCGTCAATGACGTGCTGATCGAGACGCTCGGCCAGGATGCGCAGCCGATCGATCTCGCCGCTACGCCGCCGGTCGCGATCATGATGGTCGGCCTGCAGGGCGCCGGCAAAACCACGACCGCCGCCAAAGTCGCGAAGCGCTTGAAGGAGCGCTACGGCAAGCGCGTGCTGATGGCCTCGCTGGACGTGAAGCGGCCCGCCGCGCAGGAACAGCTCGCCGTGCTCGGCCGGCAGGTCGAAGTTGACACGCTGCCGATCATAGCCGGCCAGACGCCGGTGCAGATCGCCAAGCGGGCGATGGAGGCCGCCCGGCTGCAGGGCTTCGATGTCGTTCTGCTCGACACCGCCGGCCGCACCCATATCGACGAGCCGCTGATGGCCGAGATGGCGGAGATCAAGACCTCCGCCAAGCCGCACGAAATTCTGCTTGTCGCTGACGCCCTGACCGGCCAGGACGCCGTCAATCTCGCCCAGAATTTCGACGAGCGGGTCGGGCTGACCGGCATTGTATTGACGCGTATGGACGGCGACGGCCGCGGCGGCGCGGCGCTCTCCATGCGCTATGTCACCGGCAAGCCGATCAAGCTGATCGGCCTCGGCGAAAAGATGGACGCGCTCGACGAGTTCTCGCCGACGCGCATCGCCAACCGCATTCTCGGCATGGGCGACATCGTCGCGCTGGTCGAAAAGGCCGCCCAGGCGATCGACGCCGAACAGGCCCGCAAGGCCGCCGAGCGGATGGCCAAGGGCAAATTCGATCTGCAGGATCTCTGCGATCAGCTCGCCCAGGTCGAAAAGATCGGCGGCTTAGGAGGCATCATGGGCCTCCTGCCCGGCGTCGCCAAGATGAAGGACCAGATCGCCGCTTCCGGCTTTGACGATAAAATGGTGAGGCGCCAGCGCGCCATTATTCTCTCGATGACGCCCAGGGAACGGCGCAATCCCGATCTGCTGAAAGCTTCTCGCAAGAAGCGGATCGCGGCGGGCTCCGGCGTCAGGGTCGAGGAGATCAACAAGCTCCTGAAGCAGCATCGGCAGATGGCCGATCTGATGAAATCCTTCGGCGCGGGAAAACGCGGCGGGATGATGGGCAAGGCCGCGCAGATGATGGGGCTCGGCCCCGGCATGCAGATGCCCTCCCAGGAAGAGCTGCAGCAGCTGCAGGCGAAGCTTGGCGTCCAACAGCCGAAGAGCGCCCCCGGCGGCATCCCGGCCGCGCCGCCCCCCGATCTTCTCGCCAAGCCGAGCCTGCCGGGTCTCGGCGGCGGACTGCTGAGCGGGCTCAACCCGTTCGGAAAGAAGAAGTAGCGGCAGTCGGATTTCGGCAATCGGCAGTAGGACTCCCCGACTGCCCACTGCCGAAGACCGACTGCCCGGAATAAGCAACGAAACAGGAAAGAGAACATGTCGCTCAAAATTCGTCTCGCCCGCGGCGGCGCCAAGAAGCGTCCCTTCTATCGCGTCGTCGTCGCCGACTCCCGCTCGCCGCGCGACGGCCGCTACATCGAGAAGATCGGCTATTTCGATCCCTTGAAGGAAAAGGACGCCGCCGACCGTCTGGTGCTCGATGCGGAAAAGGCGAAAGCCTGGATGGAGAAAGGCGCCCAGCCGACCGATCGCGTCGCGCGACTGCTCGATGGCCTTGGCGTGATGAAGCGCGAAGCGCGCAGCAATCCGCAGAAGGCGCAGCCCAAGAAGAAGGCGCAGGAGCGCGCCGCCGCCGCGGCCGAAGCCGCGGGCAAGGCTGCGGAAGCGCCGGCGGCGTAAAGCATGCGTGGCGTTTGCATTCGCCCTCATGCTGAGGAGGCTCCGCAGGAGCCGTCTCGAAGCGCGAGGGCGGCGGCGCCCTGTGCGATTTCCTCGTCCTTCGAGACGCGAGCTGCGCTCGCTCCTCAGGATGAGGAAATCGAATGAAAGGGACCGCTGAAGGGCTCGTGCTGCTTGGGCGCTTCGGGGCGCCGCATGGTGTGCGCGGAGAGATCCGGCTGCAAAGCTTCACTGCCGATCCTTTGGCGATTGCAACATACGACGGCCTTCGCGACATGGGCGGGGCGCGCAATTTCAGGCTGCTGTCCGTGCGACCGCAGGGCAAGGATATGGTCGTCACCAAGGTCGAGGGCGTCGGCGATCGCGCCGGCGCCGAGGCGCTGACCGGCGTCGAACTCTATCTGCCGCGCGAAAGTCTGCCGGCGCCTGAAGAGGACGAATTCTATATCGCCGACCTCATCGGCCTTCGCGCCGAAACGCCGGACGGCGCGGAAATCGGCGTGATCGTCGCCGTGCGGAATTTCGGCGCCGGCGACATTCTCGAGATCGCGCCGGAGGCGGGCGGCGAGACGCTGATGTTTCCCTTCACGAAAGCGGTCGTTCCGACCGTGGACCTTTCCGCCGGGCGCGTCATCCTGGCGCCGCCAGCTGACGTCGAGGAAGATTCTTGAGCGCTTCCTTCGCATAGGCCGCGTGACGCGCAATCTCTAACGCCACATCCGGAACCCGGCGCCATTCATCACGTTCGAATGATGCGAGAATATCTTCTTCGAGCTGGCGTTCTTCGTCCATTTCACGCTCCCGAGCCTGTCGCCGCCGCAAGGTGCGCGCTTTTCGATTATAGACGCCGCATGCCATAACCGCCCCATGTTCCGCGCGACGGTCCTGACCCTTTTTCCCGAAATGTTTCCCGGTCCCCTGGGCCTGTCGCTGGCCGGCGACGCGCTTTCGCGCGGCGTCTGGGCGCTGGAGACGAAGCAGATTCGCGACCATGGGCTCGGCCGTCACCGCGCCGTCGACGACACGCCGGCCGGCGGCGGCCCCGGCATGGTGATGCGCGCCGACGTGCTGGCCACGGCGATCGACGCCGCGGCGCCCGCGGGCGATCCGCGTCCGCGCCTGCTGATGAGCCCGCGCGGCAAGCCTCTGACTCAAGCGCGCGCCCGCGAACTCGCCCAAGGCCCCGGCGCGCTTATCCTCTGCGCGCGTTTCGAAGGCGTCGACGAGCGCATTATCGACGCCCGCGCGCTCGAAGAAATTTCAATTGGCGATTTCGTTCTTTCGGGCGGCGAGATCGCGGCGCTGGCGCTCATCGACGCCTGCGTGCGGCTGATCCCCGGCGTGATGGGCGAAGAAGCGTCCGGCGTCGAGGAAAGCTTTGAGGCCGGCCTCCTCGAATATCCCCATTACACCCGGCCGCGCGACTTCGAGGGACGCGACATCCCAGACGTGCTGCTCTCCGGCGATCACGCGAAAATCGCCAAATGGCGCCATGAGCAGGCCTTGGCGCTTACCCGCGCGCGGCGCCCGGACCTCTTGGCGCCGCCGCCCGGCGAAGCGCCCCGCCGTCGCTGAATCTCTCCGCCCTGCCCTATTTTTCATCTGGTCCGCCGAGGGGCGCGATCTAGCTAATGAGCAGTTCCCCCGAGCTTCAGCCCGGAGCCGGCGCGTAAGGAGGCCCGCTCATGCAGCAAAAAGCAAAGACGCCGAACAATTCCGACACCGATCGCTCGGCGCTTGATACGCCGACCGATCTGGAAAAACAGTCGACGATGAAGGTGGCCGCGGAGATCAACAAGCTGGTCGCCGACGCCCTGGCGCTTTATGTCAAAACGAAAAATTTCCATTGGCATATGAGCGGCCCGCATTTCCGCGACTACCATCTGCTGCTCGACGAACAGGCGTCGCAGATATCCGCCGCCGTCGACCCGCTGGCGGAACGCGTACGCAAGCTCGGCCAGCCAACCCTTCGCTCGATCAGCCACATCGCCAAGCTCTCCCGCATCAAGGACAACAACGAGGAATTCGTTTCGCCCTACGACATGCTGAGCGAATTGCTGGAAGACAATAAGGCGATGGCCGAGGCTCTACGCGACGCGCATAAGGTCTGCGACGATAATGAAGACATCGCGACCGCGAGCCTGCTCGAAAACTTTCTCGATGAAACCGAGAAGCGGACCTGGTTCCTGTTCGAGGCGGCGCGCGGCGCCGGCCCCGGCGGCCACTGAGGCGTTAACGCGTCGGCACCGGCGTGCCGCTGCGATAATCATAGAAGCCGCGCTGGGTCTTTTTGCCGAGCCAGCCGGCTTCGACATATTTCACCAGCAGCGGGCAGGGGCGGTATTTCGAATCCGCCAGTCCCTCATGCAGCACCTGCATGACCGACAGACAGGTGTCGAGACCGATGAAATCGGCGAGCTGCAGCGGTCCCATCGGATGGTTGGCGCCGAGCTTCATCGCCGTGTCGATCGCCTCGACCGAGCCGACGCCTTCGTAAAGCGTATA
>JAKFXD010000038.1 GCA_021731565.1 Methylocystis sp.
GCCAGTCCGGCGGCGAGCAGCGTGATCAGCCAAGTCGTCACCGCGAAGAGGCGTTTCGCCGGAATGGCGACGAGGCCATAGAAGGTCGCAAAGCTCGTCGCCGCGCCGAGCGCCAGTCCAGCGATTCCCCCCGCGAAGACGTCCCAGCCGGATTCGCCCGAGGCGAGAATGCCATAGAGAAACAGCGCCACCTCGGCGCCTTCGCGCAGCACGGCGAGGCCGACGACGGCGGTCAGCGCGAACAGGGTCTCGTCGCCGCGCGCGACCGCCCGCCCGACCTCGGAAAGGTTTTGCGCCAGTTCGCGCCCGTGCTGCGCCATCCAGATGTTGTGCCAGACGAGCATTACGACGGCGAGCGCGAGGATCGCGGCGTTGAAGACCTCCTGGCCGGCGCCGGCGAAGGCCTGCGACAACCGGTCGGCGAACGCCGCGACGATGACGGCGCCAAGCGCGCCCGCGCCGACGCCCGCCGCGACGAAGCTGCGCGACCCGGCGACGCCGCGCGTGACGGCAAGCACGATGCCGACGATGAGCCCCGCCTCGATGGCTTCACGAAAGACGATGATGAGCGCGCCGAGCATGGCCTATTCCGCGACGATCTCGCCCTTGGCGACGTCCTCGTGGAATTCGCCGACGAATTTATAGCGTCCGGGTTTGAGGGGCCGGAGCGTGAAGGTCGCTTCGCTGTTGGCCGGGATCACCTTCTCGATGCGCAGGGGCTTGCTTTCGAATTCTTCCGGCGTCGTATCAAGATTCTTGACGGTCAGAGTAGCCGGCTGATTGGCCGGCACGCGCAGTTCTGCCGGCTCGAAACGATGGTCCTTGATCGTAAGGGTGAAGGCGCTCTCAGCCGCGGCGGCGCCGGAGAGGCCGAAAGCCCAAGCGGCCAAGACCGCATACGCATGGTGACGTTTCAAAAAATTCCATCTCCCGAGTCCGCAGCGCCTACCGAAAGTAAGAACGCCAAAACATGTGGTCAATCAGTCTAATCTGGACCGCTTCCAAGCTGACGCCGCAAGACAGGCGCCAGCGCTAAGGATCAGCCCGGATAGCCGTGGCGCGATTTCGAGGCGCGCAGCAGCGATAGCGCGCGCCCGTCCTGGCCGCTGGAACAGGCCGACGCCGCCTCGGCGATTTCGCTCGAAATCTGGGCGTGAACGCTCCGGTTGACGTGGCCCATGGAGAGGTCGTTGTCGACGACGGACCGGTAGCGCGCCACGGCGCCGGCGCAGCCGGGGCCGTCGGGCGGAAGGGCTTGCGCCGTCGGGACCGCCGGTCCGGGCGGCGCGGCTTGCGGCGGACGGGCCGCGTTGCAGCCGGCGCTGAGGGCCGCGGTGAATGCGGCCAGAAAAACGAGGCTTGCGCGCATCCTTTTCTCCAATGCTTGTCTCCAATGCCTGGCTGAGGTTTCGCTTCTCATAACGGGGAGCGCCTGTCTTGGGCAAATCTTTCGTGCGCGCTTGCGCCGGCGGTTAAAGCGCGTCACCATCAACATGCGTGTCTGCCGCGATTGCCTAAGTTTTGCACGCTGTTGGAGGCAAAATGATTCGCAACATCGTCTTGCTCGACGGCACATGGAATACGCCCCGCGACTTCACCAATATCTGCAAGCAGTCTTGGGAGGAGAGAGTCGCCGAAAGAATCATTCCGTCGCGCGGCGCGGACGGCGTCCAGCAAAACGTGCGCTATTTCTCCGGCGTCGGCGCGCAGGGATTCAAGCTCGTCGGCGGCACGATCGGCCTTGGCCTGCGCAAGATCGTGCAGGACGCCTATGACTGGGTGGTCGACAATTATCGCGACGATCAGGAGCTCTACATCTACGGATTTTCGCGCGGCGCCTATGCGGCCCGCGCCCTGGCCGGCCTGATCGGCGACTGCGGCGTCAGAAAGACGAAGGACAGGGGCATTTTCAACATCGCGCGCGCCAACCGGCGCGCAAGAGAAGCCTCGCGCAGCGGCGGACCGCCGAGCGGCCCCGACATTCAGTCAAACAGCCGCATCACGCTGCTCGGCGTCTTCGACACCGTCGGCTCCTATGGCGTTCCCGCCGGCTTCAGCGGGCTCGCGCCGCTTGGCCGCTATTTCACGCTACTGTTTTTCGGCGGGTTCGAGGATACGCAGCTCGGCGCTCATGTCGATCACGCCCTGCACGCGATCGGCGTCGACGAACGGCGCCGTCCCTTCATACCGACCTTCTGGACGGTGAAGAAAGGCGAGGCGCATCCCAGGAACATCGAACAGAACTGGTTCCCCGGCGTCCACAGCAATGTCGGCGGCGGCTATCCGGAAGCGGGCCTTTCCGACATCGCGCTGATCTGGATGATCGCGCGCACGCAGGCGCTCACCGGGCTCTCATTCGACGCTGACGCGATCAGGCGCGCGCTGAAGCCCAATATCGACGGCGACATTCCCGACTCGGCGGAGAATTATCCGATCGACCGGACTCTTCCGCGCCGCCGCGAGATGTTTGCCGCCGGCGCTCCGGCCAACAGCCTCCTCTGGGGCGGGAGCCCTGACGAGGAACATGTCAACGAAAAGATTCACTGGAGCGTGCTGGCCAAGCTCGGCCGCAGCTGCGAAATCTACGGCGTCGAGAACAGCCGCTACGACCCGCCGAACCTCAAGGCGGCGATGGCGCGGCTCGGGCCCGAGATCGCGGCCCGGATCGCTTATGTCACCCCGGAAGAGGCGCGACTGCTGCCGCCCAATCTCGTGGCTCTGGCGGAGGCGCGCGCCGTCCTTCATTCCGCCGCGGCGCTGTCATGATGCTGCTTTTTCGCTTGGCGGCGCGGCGCCAAGCGGCTATAACCACTCGAATTCGTGGCGCGCGGCCGGCAGGTCCCGCGCCGCGATCGTTTTGCGGCGCGTCTCAATCTGCGGCTTCTCGCAAGGTCGCGCGTCCCCGCTCAGCCCGGTAGTCGAATGGTCAATCCGTTTCAATTCCTTCAGGAGGTCCGCGCCGAGGCGGCCAAGGTCACCTGGCCGACGCGCCGCGAGACCTTCATCACGACCGGCCTCGTCATTCTCATGGTGCTGTTCGCGAGCCTGTTCTTCGTCATCGTCGATTACGCGTTGCGGTTCGGCGTCGGCCTGATGATCGGCATCGGGCGTTAGATAATTGGAGCTTGTGGCGCCGCTATGAGCATGCGCTGGTACATCGTCCACGCCTATTCGAACTTCGAGAAGAAGGTCGCCGACGCTATTCGCGAGGGCGCGGCGCAGCGCGGACTCTCGGACAATTTCGAGGAAATCCTCGTGCCGACCGAACAGGTCGTCGAGGTGCGGCGCGGCCGCAAGGTCTCGGCCGAGCGCAAATTCTTCCCCGGCTATGTGCTGGTGAAATGCGACCTCTCCGACCAGGTCTTTTCGCTCATCAAGAACACGCCGAAGGTCACGGGTTTTCTTGGCGCCGACAACAAGCCGATGCCGATCAGCGAGGAAGAGGCGCTGCGCATCAAGGGACAGGTCGCCGAGGGCGTCGACCGGCCCAAGCCGACGATCATGTTCGAAGTCGGCGAGACGGTGCGCGTCGCCGACGGGCCCTTCGCCTCCTTCAACGGCTTGGTCGAGGAAATCGACGAGGCGCGCTCGCGCCTCAAGGTCGCCGTCTCGATCTTCGGCCGCCCGACGCCGGTCGAACTGGAGTTCGCCCAGGTCGAGAAGGTTTGATGTTTCCCCTCTCTCCGCCTCGGCGGGGAGAGCTGCCGCCCAGTTTTCGCAAATAATGTTATGAATGACCGCCGCGCTTTTTTAGCGGCGATGGAAGCCGCGATGAGCGACGAGCCCGAAAATTTCACGCTGGCGCTGCTGCGCAAGATCGACGGGAAGGTGGACGGCCTTCGCGGAGAAGTGTCGGATATTCGCAAAGTGATGGCGACGAAGAGCGACATCGCTGACGTCCGCTCGGAGCTTCGCTCCGAGATTCATTCGCTGCGCGCGGACGTGGCGTCCGACATGATCGCTTTGGAAAAGCGACTCAGCGACCAGATTACCGGTCTGCGCCGCTCGGTGATGGAATATCATTCTTCGCAGATTGGCCATGGCGTGCTGCTGACCGAATTCGAGGAGCGCCTGCGCCGCCTCGAACAGCATGTGGGGCTTTTGCCCGAGGGGCATTGAGGCTTCGTCGAGGAAATCGACGAAGCGCGCTCACGGCTTAAGCTCGCCGTTTCGATCTTCGGCCGGGCGACGCCGGTGGAGATGGAGTTCGGTCAGGTCGAGAAGGTTTGGAGCCTAGCGCGCGGGCGCTCTGTCCCGCCCGCTTTGTCCCTTGGCGCCGCCGTCCGCGGGCGCATCTTTCCGCTCAGGGGGAGCCACGGCGCAGCGCTGAGCTCGACACGCGGGGCAGACGCCGCGCCATCCGTAATAATAGAGGCCGATTCCCGCGAGCAGGCCAGCCCAGCCAAGCGGCGTCTCGCCCAAGTGCAAATTGGAAAAGATCATCGCCGCGAGACCTGCGGCCATGAAGGCGAGGCGCTTTGCGTAATCTGACATGCAGGCTTCCTTTCCTCGATGGAGGTGGGAAGCCGGAGACAAAGGCGCAATGCGGCGCTATGTTGGGTCGGCGCATTTCCGCAGTCGATGGAAGCCGCGATGAGCGACGAGCCCGA
>JAKFXD010000151.1 GCA_021731565.1 Methylocystis sp.
ATCACAAGCGCACGCTCGAACATGTCACTCTGAAGGACGCCATGATCGTCGGCTTCGCGCAGGTCGGCGCGCTTATCCCCGGCGTCTCGCGCTCCGGCTCGACTCTGACCGCGGCGCTGTTCCTCGACCTGAAGCGCGAGGAAGCGGCGCGATTTTCGTTTCTTCTCGGCCTGCCGGCGATCGCGCTCGCGGGCCTGAAGGAATTGTGGGAGCTGCATAAGGCGCAGCTCGATTTCCATGGCTGGGCGGTGCTGACCCTCGGACTCTTCGTCGCGTCGCTTTCCGCCTTTGTCGCGATCTGGGGCCTGCTGCGGATTCTCGAACGCTTCTCCGCCTGGCCGTTCGTCTTCTACCGCGCCTTCATCGGAATCGTGCTGCTGGTCGGGTTTTACGCAGGCTTTCTGGCGTAGGGCCGTCATTGCGAGCGAAGCGAAGCAATCCAGAGACACGCCCACGGCTCTGGATTGCTTCGTCGCTCCGCTCCTCGCAATGACGGATATTTATTATTCCGCCGCGACTTTGAGTCGCGCCCGCGCTTCCGCCCGCAGATCGTCGATCGGCGCGAGCGCGCCCTTTTCTTCATAATGCCAGAAGGTCCAGCCGTTGCAGGCCGGCAGGCCCTGCGCCAGCGCGCCGGTCTTATGGATCGAACCGACGAAACCCGAAAGCGACAGGGCGCCATCGGCGCGCACTACCGCGCGATGGCGACGCTTGGCGTCGACAAGCGTCGCGCCCGGCGCGACGAGACCGGCTTCGACGAGACTGGCGAAGGCGATGCGCGGCTCGGCGCGCTTCGACGGCGCGGTTGCAATCGCCTCATGCGGCAAAGATTCGATCGCCGCGATCCGCGCCTGCGCCGCGGCGCGGTAGTCGCCGTCGCGCTCGATGCCGAGCCAGTCGCGGCCTAACCGCTTGGCGACGGCGCCGGTCGTTCCGGTCCCAAAAAAAGGATCGAGCACCAGATCGCCCGGTTTCGACGCGGCGAGAATGACGCGCGCGAGCAGCGCTTCGGGCTTTTGCGTCGGATGGGTCTTGCGGCCCGCGCCATCCTTGAGCCGCTCGGACCCGCCGCAGATCGGCAGGAGCCAGTCGGAGCGCATCTGGCAATCTTCGTTGGCCGCCTTCAGCGCCTCGTAATTGAAGGTGTAGTTCTTCGCCCGCTGGTCGCGCGCCGCCCAGATCATCGTCTCATGGGCGTTGGTGAATCTCCGGCCGCGAAAATTCGGCATCGGATTGTTCTTGCGCCAGACGATGTCGTTCAGGATCCAGAACCCCAGATCCTGCATGATCGCGCCGACGCGGAAAATATTGTGATAGGAGCCGATGACGAAAATCGTCGCCGTGGGCTTCATCAGCCGGCGCGCTTCCTTGAGCCAGTCGCGCGTGAAGGCGTCATAGGCGGCGAAATTGGCGAATTTGTCCCAGTCGTTATCGACCGCGTCGACGAGGCTTTGGTCCGGGCGATGGAGAGGATTGGCGAGCTGGAGATTATAGGGCGGATCGGCGAAGACGAGATCGACGCTCTCGTCAGCCATCCGCTCCATCAGCGCGACGCAGTCGCCAGAGAGGATATCATTGCGCGCCGTCGCGCGGAGCGGCCTTTCGCTGGTCCGCCCGATACGCGTGACCTGAATTCGGGCTTTGAGACGAGCCGCTCCGACGCGCGTGCTACGCATGAACTCCACACTATCTACGCAACTGACAGGCGCGAGAGTGAAGGAGGAAGGTAAAAGCCCCGTTTAGATCGGGGAAAAACCAACGTCTCTTTTTCGGACGGAAGTCTTAAGGAAGTAAAAATCTTAGCAAAACCTTGCCAAAACCCTCACGCGTCGCGCACCGGCGCAAAGCTCGTCCGATGCGCCGGGCTCGCGCCGTGACGCGCCAGGGCTTCAAGGTGACGCTGCACGGCGTAGCCGGCATTGGTCTCGAAACCATATTGCGGATAATGGGCGGCGAGACGGCGCATCATCGCGTCGCGCGCGACCTTGGCGACGATCGAGGCGGCGGCGATGGAGAGCGCCGTGGCGTCGCCCTTGACGATCATCTGGCAGGGGCAGTCGACCGGCGGCCGGTCGTTGCCGTCGACGAGGAGATAGGCCGGACGATGGGAGAGGCCGGCGACGGCCCGCGCCATCGCCGCGAGCGACGCCTGGCGGATGTTGATGCGATCAATCTCGGCCGCGGTGACAAAGGCGACGCTGACCGCGAGCGCGCTGGCCATGATCCGCTCGAAGGCTTCCTCCCGCTGCGTCTGGCTGAGCGCCTTGGAATCATCGAGGCCGCGCGGCCGTCGTGCTGGATCGAGAATCACCGCCGCCGCCGCGACCGGTCCCGCGAGCGGCCCGCGCCCGACTTCGTCGACGCCGGCGATCGGCCAGACGCCTTTTCGGCGCAACTGGCCTTCCAGTCGAAAACTGACCCCGCTCGCCGTCACATGCGCCCTCCCCGGCCGGTCGCGCGGCGACCGCGCCGCGAATAAAGCGCGGAAGGCGGGCCGCTGACAAGCCGCGCGAGGCGCGTAATGCGCCAGAAATTTGGCCTCAGAACAGGCTGAGCTGCTGCGCGGCGCGGCGCGGCGGCTCGAACAGATCGGTTCGCAATCTTGTTTTCTGCGCGAAGCCGAGCCGGTCGGCCGCCACCTCAAATCGCCGGCCGATCATCCAGGCGTAGGGCCCTTCGCCTTTCATGCGGGTCCCGAATGCAGACTCATAGAGCTTGCCGTCGCGCGTCGAACGCATGAGCGCCAGGGCGCGCCGCGCTCTGTCGGGGAAATTCGCGACGAGCCATTCGGTGAAGAGATCGCGCAGTTCGAGCGGCAGCCGCAGCAGCACATAGCCGGCTTCGCGCGCGCCGGCGGCGTGCGCTCGCGTTAGAATCTTCTCGATCTCGTCGTCATTGATCGAAGGAATGATCGGCGCCGTCATCACCGCGGTCGGAACGCCGGCGGCGCTGAGCCTTTCGATGGTTTCGAGCCGCAGTTCGGGCGTGGCGGCGCGCGGCTCCATCAGGCGCGCCAGCCTGCGGTCGAGCGTCGTCACCGAGATCGCCACCTTCGCCAGGCCCTTTTCCGCCATTGGCGCGATTAGATCGAGGTCGCGCAATACGAGCGCCGATTTCGTGACGATCCCGACCGGATGATTGGCCCGCGCCAGAACTTCAAGGATCGACCGCATGATCCGATGGCTCTTTTCGGCTGGCTGATAGGGGTCGGTGTTGGTGCCGATGGCGATCGTCTTCGGCGCATAGGCCGGCGCCGACAATTCGCGTTCGAGAAGCTGCGCCGCGCCTTCCTTGACGAAGATTTCGGTCTCGAAATCGAGGCCCGGCGAAAAGCCCATATAGGCATGCGTCGGCCGCGCGTAACAATAGACGCAGCCGTGCTCGCAGCCGCGATAGGGGTTGATCGAGCGGTCGAAGGAAATGTCCGGCGACTCATTCCTGGTGATGATGGTGCGCGGCTTTTCGACGTGGAAATTGGTCTTGAGCGCCTGCAGGCTCTCGAGCGACCCCCAGCCGTCGTCCTCTTCCTCGCGCGTCTCCTTCTCGAACCGGCCGCTGCGTTTCGACAGCGTCCCGCGCCCGCGCCGACGCTCGGCGTCGATGAACGCGCCGACGCTCGCCTGGCCAAGGTGGCCGATCTGGCGCCCGAGCGCCTCGGATGAAACGTCAGCCACGCGCGCCATTGCGGACTCCGACTTTGTGAAAGAAACAAGGGAGGCCGCGCTGACGCTTAAACTTCGACGCGGCCTCCCGACGCAAACGCAACGCGACGCTACTCATCCGGCGCGACGCCGGATGCCTTTGGGGACTCGCTGCTCTTCTCCGGCTCGAGCGGCCGGATAGGAACATAACGCGAATAAAGAACATATATAGAACACGAGCGGCGGGCGCAAGAGCGCAAGAATGTGCGCGCAAAAAAAAGCGCCGCTGTTGCGAGCGGCGCGTTTGTTCGAAGCGAGCGAAAATGCGGGCCCTTCAGCGCACCAGAATATTCCTGAACTGCCAGGGATCGCTCTCGTCGATGTCTTCCGGAAAGAGGCCCGGACGTCCGTCGAGCGGCGTCCAATCCGTGTAATAGCCCTTCACCGGGCCGAGATAGGGCAGCTGCACTTCGAGGCAGCGCTTGTAGTCGACCTCGTCGGCCTCGACGATTCCCGCCTGCGGGTTCTCCAGCGCCCAGACCATGCCGGCGAGCGCCGCCGAACTTACCTGCAGTCCGGTGGCGTTTTGATAGGGCGCGAGATCGCGGGTCTCCTCGATCGAGAGTTGCGAGCCATACCAATAGGCGTTCCTGGCGTGGCCGTAGAGCAGCACGCCGAGTTCGTCGATTCCATCGACGATCTCGTGTTCGTCGAGGATCGTCCAGCTCTCCTGCATCTTGCCGGCGGCGCCGAACATTTCATGCAGCGACAGCACCGCGTCGTCGGCGGGATGGTAGGCGTAATGGCAGGTCGGACGGTAGATCGCCTCGCCCGAGGCGTCGCGCTGCGTCAGATAGTCGGCGATCGAGATCGATTCATTATGGGTGACGAGAAAGCCATATTGCGCGCCGGGCGTCGGACACCAGGAGCGCACGCGGGTATTGGCGCCGGGCGACA
>JAKFXD010000043.1 GCA_021731565.1 Methylocystis sp.
TCCGGGACCGGCAAGACGACTCTCTCGGCCGATCCGGCGCGCAGCCTGATCGGCGATGACGAGCATGGCTGGGACGGCGGCGGCCTCTTCAATTTCGAAGGCGGCTGTTACGCCAAGGCGATCCGCCTGTCGCAGCAGTCGGAGCCGGACATCTTCGCGGCGGCGCATCGGCGCGGCGCGATCCTCGAGAATGTGTCTTATGATCCGCGCGCCGGCCGGTTCGATTTCGACGATGACTCGAAAACCGAAAACACGCGGATCGCCTATCCGCTCGACTTTATACCCAATGCTTCGGCGACACGCCGCGCCGGCCATCCGCGCAATATTGTGATGCTGACCTGCGACGCCTTTGGCGTCCTGCCGCCGATCGCGCGTCTGACGCCCGCACAGGCGATGTATCATTTCCTCTCGGGCTACACCGCCAAGGTCGCCGGGACGGAGCGCGGCGTCAAGGAACCGCAGGCGACGTTCTCGGCCTGCTTCGGGGCGCCCTTCATGCCGCGGCGGCCGACCGAATACGCGAACTTGCTGCGCGACTTCATTTCGATCAGCCAAGCGGACTGTTGGCTGGTGAACACCGGCTGGTCCGGCGGCCCCTATGGCGTCGGGCGGCGGATGCCGATCGCGGCGACCCGCGCGCTGCTGCAGGGCGCGCTTGACGGCTCTCTCGCGCAAGGAGACTTCCGAAACGATCAGTCGTTCGGTTTGAGCGTGCCGGCGTCGGCGCCGGGCGTTGACTCCAGAATACTTGATCCGGTCCAGACCTGGTCGTCGCGCGAGGATTTTGAGCGGATGGCGGACAGACTTGTCGGCATGTTCGAGACGAATTTCCGCACGCTCGCGCTTGTCGTCGATCAGCAGGCGCTTGATGCCCGACCCGGCCGTATCCGCTAATCGCTTTAGCCTTGTCGCAGCTTGAAACTTCGCCCACGCGAGAAAATATAGGCACTACCACCGTGCGCCATCGGAGATCCGCATGCGCCACTGGACGCCTACCCTCGACTTCGATCTCGGCGACGTCGCCGACCGGGTGCGCAGCGCCACCGAGGCGTTCGCGACGGTCGAAATTGCGCCGCGGGCGCAGCAGATCGATGCGCAAAACGCCTTCCCGTCCGATCTCTGGCACAAGCTCGGAACGCTCGGCGCTCTCGGACTGACCGTGCATGAGCGCTACGGCGGCTCCGGAATGGGCTATCTCGAACATGTCCTCGCCATGGAGGAAATCAGTCGCGCTTCGGCTTCGGTCGGCTTGTCCTACGGGGCGCACTCCAATCTTTGCGTCAATCAGATTCACCGGAACGGCTCCGAGGAGCAGAAGCAGCGCTATCTGCCGAATCTCGTCTCCGGCCGTCACGTCGGCGCGCTGGCGATGTCGGAGCCCGGCGCCGGGTCCGACGTCACCGACATGAGGCTCAGCGCGATCAAGCGCGGCGATCGCTATATTCTCAACGGCAGCAAGATGTGGGTGACCAATGGTCCCGACGCCGACGTCGTGATCGTCTACGCCAAGACGGACCCAGGCGCGGGCCCGCATGGCATCACCGCCTTTATCGTCGAGCGGGTCTTTCCCGGCGTTTCCTCCAGCGCCAAGCTCGACAAGCTCGGCATGCGCGGCTCCAACACTTGCGAACTCCTGTTCGAGGACTGCGAGGTTCCGCAAGAAAACGTGCTTGGCCTGCCCGAACGCGGCGTGAATGTGCTGATGAGCGGGCTGGATTATGAGCGCGCGGTGCTGGCTGGCGGTCCTCTCGGAATCATGCAGGCCTGTATGGATGTCGTGCTGCCCTATGTGCATGAGCGCAAGCAGTTCGGTCAGCCGATCGGAGAATTCGAACTGATGCAGGGCAAACTCGCCGACATGTACACTGCGATCATGGCGACGCGCGCCTATGTCTATGCGGTCGCCAAGGCCTGCGATCGCGGCCGCGTGACGCGAAAGGACGCGGCGAGCGCGATCTTATTCGCGGCCGAGCGCGCGACGTGGATGACGCTGGAGGCGATTCAATGCCTCGGCGGCAATGGCTATATGAACGACTATCCGACGGGCAGATTGCTGCGCGACGCCAAGCTTTACGAGATTGGCGCCGGAACGAGCGAAATCCGGCGCATGTTGATCGGGCGCGAACTCTTTGAGGAAACGGCCTGATTTTTGGATCGAACACATGCCCCGTCTCGACAGCCTCGTGAATGTGAAGGACGCGGAATTCGCGAAGAATTATCAATTCATGGCCGAGCGGGTCGCGGAGCTGAAACGGATTGCGGGCGAGATTCGTCTTGGCGGCGACGCGGCGGCGCGCGAACGCCATCTCGCGCGCGGGAAAATGCTGGCGCGTCAGCGCATCGACGCGCTCATCGATCCCTTGTCGCCCTTTCTCGAAGTCGCGCTATTCGCCGCGCATGGCATGTATGACGGGCGCGTCGCGGCAGCCGGGGTCGTCGCCGGCGTCGGGCGGGTGCGGGGCCGCGAATGCATGATCGTGGCCAATGACGCCACGGTCAAAGGCGGCGTCTATTTTCCCCTGACCGTGAAGAAACATCTTCGCGCGCAGGAGATCGCGGCTCAGAACGATCTGCCCTGCCTTTATCTGGTCGACTCCGGCGGCGCCAATCTGACCAGCCAGGAGGATGTTTTTCCCGACCGCGATCACTTCGGCCGCATTTTCTTTAATCAGGCGACGATGTCCTCGCGAGGCATTGCGCAGATCGCGGTGGTCATGGGGTCCTGCACGGCCGGCGGCGCCTATGTGCCGGCGATGTCCGACGAAACCATCATTGTCCGCAATCAAGGCGCGATATTTCTGGCGGGGCCGCCGCTGGTCAAGGCGGCGACCGGCGAGGAAGTGAGCGCCGAGGAGCTCGGCGGGGCCGATGTGCATTGCCGTCGTTCCGGCGTCGCCGATCATTGCGCCGAGAATGACGCGCATGCGCTGCGGATCGCGCGGGAGATCGTCGGCAATCTCGGACCAACAGGGCGCATAGAGATCCCCGTGAGAAAGTCTGCGGAGCCCTGTTACGATCCCGCCGAAATCTACGGGCTGCTCCCACAGGAGCCGCGAAAGCAGTTCGACATACGCGAGGTGATCGCGCGCCTCATCGACGCCAGCGAATTTGACGAATTCCGCAAGCTCTACGGCCCGTCGCTGGTGACGGGCTTCGCCCACATCCATGGCTATCCCGTCGGGATCGTCGCCAACAATGGCGTCCTGTTTCCCGAGAGCGCGCAAAAGGGCGCGCACTTCATAGAGCTTTGCGTACGACGCAAAACGCCGCTGCTCTTTCTGCACAACACCACGGGTTTCATTGTAGGCGCGAAATACGAAAGCGCGGGGGTCGCCAAGGAAGGCGCGAAAATGGTGACGGCGGTGGCGACGGCCGCGGTTCCGAAACTCTCGATCGTCGTCGGCGGGAGCTTTGGCGCCGGCAATTACGCGATGTGCGGACGCGCCTATTCGCCGCGATTCCTGTGGATGTGGCCGGGTGCGCGCATCGGCGTCATGGGCGGAGAACAGGCGGCAAGCGTGCTGACCCGCGTCAAGCGCGAAGCCTTGGAGAAGCTGCGGAAGCCCTTTTCGGCGGCAGAGGAGGAAGAATTCGCGCGACCCATTCGCGAGCAATATGACCGCCAGAGCCTGCCGCTTTATTCCAGCGCGCGGCTTTGGGACGACGGCGTCATCGATCCGCTCGATACGCGACGAACCGTCGCTCTTGCCCTATCTTTCGCACTGAAGGCGCCGATCGAGGAGACGCGCTTCGGCCTATTCCGCATGTGAGCGAGCTTTTATGACGTCTTTGCTGCAATCGATCGACGCGAAGGGCGTGGCGACTTTGACGCTCAATCGGCCAGAGAAGCGCAACGCGCTCGACTCCGACCTCATCGGCCTGCTCAAGGACGCCGTCGAATCCTTGGATGCGCGCGCCGACGTTCGAATCATCACCATCGAGGGCGCCGGCGACTCTTTTTGCGCCGGCGGCGACATCGGCTCGATGATCCGGGTCGCGCAGGGCTCCTCATATGCCAATGAACAGGACGCCCTGGCGCTTGCGCGCATGCTGCATGTCGTCGACTCCGTATCGAAACCCACGGTCGCCTTGGCCAAGGGCGTCGTCGTCGGCGGCGGCGTCGGCCTGCTCGCCTGCTGCGATATCGTCATCGCCGCCGATGACGCGTCGTTCTCGCTCGGCGAGGTGCGGCTTGGGTTGCTGCCGGCGATCGTCGCGCCCTTTCTCATCCGCGCGCTCGGGCTGCGGCAGTTGCGTCGATATGCGTTGACGGCGGAGCGGTTCTCGGCCGCCGAGGCGCAGAGGTTGGGTCTCGTTCATCGCGTGACGCCGAGGTTCGAACTCGGCCTGGCGCAAGCGGCGATTGTCGCCGAATTGCTGCGCGGCGCGCCGGACGCGCAGGCGGACGCGAAGACCTTCTTTGCGGAATGCGACGGCCGCGGCGTCGAGGCGGAACTCCTGCGCGAGGCGGCGCATCGTCTTGCCGCGCGAAGATCGAGCGCCGAGGCGCAGGAAGGTCTGTCCGCCTTTCTCGAAAAGCG
>JAKFXD010000144.1 GCA_021731565.1 Methylocystis sp.
CGCGATCGAATCGCTGTTCACCAATCTGAGCGACGAACAGAAGAAAACCGCCAATGAGACGCTGACCGGGATCATGAAGGTCGGCATGTCGATGGGCGACATGATGGGCGGCGGCATGAGCGGCATGTCACATTCCGGCGGCGGCGACGGCAAGGGCGGCATGATGGGCGGCATGATGGGCGGCATGCAGCATTGATCCGCGCCAAATCATTCCCGGCGGGCGCGGGCCGGCCGGGAATGCGCTAGCTGGATTGCAAGACGGATAGCGCTCGGTTAGGCGCGTCGCGCCGCTCTATTCCACCGAGAACTCGCGCATCATCCCCGCATCCTCATGTTCGAGGTTGTGGCAGTGATACATGAAGCGGCCTTTGAAATCGCCGAACGGCTTGACGATTCGCAGGCGCTCGCCCGGCGCGACGAGCACGGTGTCCTTTAGCCCGCTGTCGATGAAGCCGTCGCGGATCGTGGCATAGGCGTCCTCGTCGCCCGCGAAGCTGCGCTCGACAATTTCGAATTGCTGACCGTGCAGATGGATGGGATGGGCCATCGACATCATGCCCATCATCCCCATGCCTCTTCCCATGCCCATGCCGCCCATTCGTCCGCGCATCATGCCGCCGCCGCCCATCATGCCCATGCCCATGCCCATGCCGGCGCGCTCATAAAAAATCTCGATCAACTGCGTCGAGTCGACAGGGATGCGCTCGCACGGCTGGATGTCGTCGTGACCATAGGGGCGGCCATTCAGCAGCATCGCCATATGCGCCATGGTGATCGCGATCGGGATCGGATTGTCGAGATTGGCGACGTCCGCTTCGCGAAAGCGGCGGATCGTCGAAAGCTTCTCCGGCGCTTTCCAAGAGTCGCGTGAGGTTTCCGTCACCCGCGCCGCAAACAAGGGAAATGCTTCGCCCATCGCGAGATCGCTTCCCATCATGCGCTGCGCCATCGGCGGGAGAAGACCGTAGAATTCGCCGCTGAGCATGGTCAGCTTCGCGCCTTGCGGACGGCCGCTGAAATCGACGAGGAGATCGACGCGCTCGGCGGGCGCGAGCATCACATAGGGCCGCGTCTCGGCCTTCTCCAACAGCCCGCCGTCGACGCCGATCACGGTCAGCGGAGTCCGGTCGTCCCAGCACAGTTTGTAGATGCGCGCATTCGAGCCATTGAGGATCCGTAGACGATAAGCGCGGCTCGCAACGTCGAGCGTCAAATTGCATCTTCCATTGACGAGCGCGCGGTCGCCGTAAAAGCCGAACATGCGCGTAGGCATGTCGCCGCCATAGGCGAGCTGATTGTCGTCGTCGAAGGAGCGATCCTGAATGACGAGCGGAATTTCGAATTCGCCGGCAGGCAGCGCCAGCGCGCGTTCCTCCTCGTCCTCGACGATGATCGCGCCGGCGAGGCCGCGATAGACCTGCGTCGCTGTCTTTTCGTGGGTGTGCGGATGGTAGAAATACATGCCGGCGCGATTGCGGATGTCGAATTCATAGACGTAAGATTCGCCCGGATCGATCGCCGCCGTCGGATGGCCGTCCATCAGCATCGGCACGTGCAGGCCGTGCCAATGCGTGATGGTCTCTTCCGGCAATTCGTTGCGCAGCCGGATGCGGACCTTCTGCCCTTTGGAAAAGCGCAGCAGCGGGCCGAGATAGCTGTCGGGCATCGCGGTCAGCGCATTCGCCGGACCTTTGATGAGATGGCCGGCGTAGCGCCACACGCGCGTGGGCCTGCCCGTCAAGATCGGCGTTTCGTCACGCTTGCAGATTAATTCGAGGTCGACGTCGGGATCGAATGCCTCGGACGCCCGGTTGGGCGCGATCCGCCGCATCGCATGGCCCTGGCCATAGGCTGGGGCGCCGATCGCCGCCGCGCCGGCGCCGAGCAAAAATCCGCGGCGCGACAGGCTTCTAAAACGGTTCAATGCGTTTCCCCCTCTCGATCACGCCGCATTTGGGCGGAATCGCCAAAATGCAGATAAGTTGATCGGTTCCAAAAGTTTAGCTCGCGCTCTGCGCGATACGCCGGCTCCCATTTTTTGCAGCGCGCTCCCGGCGTTCGAGCGCCGATTAAATTAGAACTATCTTATATATGAACGGCTCCGCGGCTTGCTAACTGCGACAAAAGGTTCTTCGTTTTGCGGGGGCGCGTTTTTGCCCAAAGGCGGCTATAATTTGCGACGTGGCGCGGCCCGATCACCCCTTCAGATTGATGATGCAAGCAGCGGCGGCGCTGGAGTTCGGCTTTCCATCACGATGAACGACAGTAGCGGACAACGCGCGATCGGCGCGAACTTGGCCGTCGAATTCCTTCGGCGACGCCGCGCGGCCGGCATACGCCCGCGCTTTCTCCTATTTCTGCTGCTGGGTCTCCTGGCGCATATCTGCGTGCTCGCCTTCCTGCTCTGGCAGGACTGGCGCCTCGCCCGCGAAGCGCCGCCGATCGTCGAGGAAACCCCCGTCGAGGTGATCAACGAGCCGCCGCCTGCGCCTGCGCCAAAGCAGGAGGAGCCGCCGCCGCCCGAGCCGGAGAAGCCGCCGGAGAAGCAAGAGCAGCAGAAAAAGCCGCCGCCTCCTCCGCCGCCAGCGGAAGACGAAAAGCCGGCCTTCGACGCCCCGGAGGCCGAAAGCAAGACCAAGTCCGACGTCAACGCGCCGGAGGAAAAGGACCTCAAGACGCCGAAAAACGAGCCTGAGAAGGACAATGTCACGCCCAAGGACGAGAAGCCCCAGGGCATGAAGGAAGGCGTGGACGAAACGGGAAAGGCCAAGGCGCCGGAAGAGGTCAAGGAGAAGCCGGTAGAGGACAAGAGCGACGCCGAGATCATCGAGCAGGCCGCGCCGGAAAAGACCCCGCAGGAGAAGCCCGACCCCAATGAAAAGGGCCCGGTGAAGAAAGGCGAAGCCAATTCGATCGCCGACCAGCTCGCGGCGCTCGCGCCGATACCGGACTATAAGCTGGCGGCGCCGCGCAAGCCGTCGCCGGTCGGCGGCGGCCACGCCAAGACCACCTATCTGACGATCCTCTACGGCCTCATCATGCCGCATATGCGTATACCGCCGCGCGTGAGAGGGAGCGGCGTGATCGGCAGGGGCGCGATCGTGTTCTACATCGACGAGATGGGCAATCTCACCCATCAGGCGGTGCAGCAGCCGAGCGGCGCGCCCGATCTCGACGCCGCCGCGCTCGCCGCGGTGCGCCGCGCCGCCCCCTTCCCGCCGCCGCCGCGCGGCCTGCCGCATGCGATGCTGTTCAGCTATGCGACGAAGTGAACCTGAATATGAACGGATCGAACGCGGCCTGTTCCTGAGGCAGGCCTCTCCAGGCGCGTCGTCGCTGTCGTGTATCCCAGCGTCAGCTGGGAAAACCAGGGAGACGACCGGTTCGGCGGCGCGTCGGCCCATTCCAGAGAACGACCGCCGACAGCGCTCGCATTCAAGGCTGCGGCGATGCTCCCGCGATGTTGAGCTTCTCGGTCAGGCTCTTGATCTCCTCCTGGGCGCGCACCTGTTCGGTGATGTCATATTGAACGCCCAGGAAATAAACGACATTGCCCCGTTCATCGAAGAGCGGCTTGACGACAAGCCTATTGTAGAACAGATCGCCATTCTTTCTGTAGTTGCGCAGCGTTACTTCAACAGACTCGGCCTTCTTGATCGCAGCGCGAAGCGGGTCCAGTTCTGGCTGGTCGCGATCTTTCCCCTGCAGGAAGCGGCAATTGCGGCCAACAATTTCTTCCTGCGGATAGCCGCAGATATCTTCGAACGCTTTGTTCGCATAAACGATCGGCGAGTCCTCAAGGTCGGGGTCCGTCAGCGTCACGCCGTTCACGCATGAATCCAGGATCTGGGTCAACACGCGCGGGATGACGCCGCTGTCCTTTTGGACGATGAACATAAGTTTTCTCCCTGATTCTTCTTCTTCCCTGACGCGCTCGTCGCGCGTCGTTTAGGCGGGCGTTCCTTCGAGAAGCGCCTTGATGTTTTCGATGATCTGAATCGCGCCATCCTCTAGCGCAGTCCGGATGAGTTTCTGGAATGGCCGCATCGCCAGATCGAGTTGCTGAAGTTCGAAGGTGAAACTGACGCGAGTGGCGCCGTCCCCCTCGCTGGTAAATTCGTAGACCGATCGAAACGGCTCAGAGACGCCTTTGATCTCGAACTTGCTGGTCGGCGCGAATGCCGAGACTTCGAAGGTTGATTCGCTTTCAAGCCCTCTGTCTCTCGTCACTTGCCTCCCTCTTGTCCCGAGATGCACAGGCGGCTCTGAAAGTTCCTCCAGTCCGATCACTTGTGGGCACCACTTGCGATAGTTCGCGAAAAACCCCCAGCCTATGTAATCATAAGCCGTCTCTGTAGAGCATTTGACCAAGTCGTCCGACTGTCCGGCGACCGGCTTGTCTCCCCCGATTCCGAGCACGTCAAACTCCTTGATTGGCAGTTGATCGACTCTATCTACCCCACCATATATAACCCC
>JAKFXD010000066.1 GCA_021731565.1 Methylocystis sp.
AGTTACAGGGGGGACTGCCGTGGCTGACGCTTAGTTTGCGGAGTCGATCGCGAACAACAAGGACCACAGAGAGTATTTCTTATAGTCAGATACTTGGTATCATGAGATTTATACTTGGTGGACCCAGGAGCCCCGACATGACTGATGCTTTGAGCGATCAAGAAATCATCGATCTGCTCGCGCTCGAGCCTAACGCGACATGCGGCTTTGTTCGCATCACTTATACGAGCAAGCTCTCGATCGGCGCCGACGCGCTGCCGGCGCCCTTCGCGCGCAGCGGTCCAGTGGGGTCGGCGCTCTATTTTCTGGTGGCGCCGCATGCGCCGGTTCGGCTGCACCGGATTCGCAACGACCAGCTCTATCATTATTACCTCGGCGATCCGCTCGAGCTTTTCTTGCTCCATGGCGACCGTTCGACCGAGCGCGTGGTGGTCGGACCCGATCTGCGCGCGGGCCAGCGGCTGCAGCTGCTTATTCCAGGCGACACCTTTCACACGGCGCGGCTCCTGGGGAGCGGACGCTGGTTTCTTGGCGCAAGCACGGAATGGCCGGGCGTCACGCCGGAGGATGTCGAAATCGGCGATCTCGATCAATTGGCGACAAAATATCCCGACGTCGCGCCTGAAATACGCGCCATCGCGGCGTCGGTCAGGGACGTTTCGTTCGCGGGCGTTCCGCGATAGCTATTTGCATTCCTGTACGGCGCGGGCGAGCGCTTCCGACAATCCCTTGAGCGAATAGCTGTCGGTCGTGCTTGTGCCTTTCGACGAAGCGGCCTTCACGATGAGCTTGGAGCCGCCGCGCAGCGCGCCGACGAATTCCCGCTCCCGCGCCTGATCCTTCACCCAGGCGTTGGTTCCCTTGGTGATCAGTTCGTAGCTGTCGCCGTCGATGTCGGCCACTGCGGCTGAGCCGTCCTTGGTCGGATAGCCCAGATTGATCGCGACTTCGTTGTGGATGTTTTCGGCCGGCCGCGTCGAGATAAAGATGTAGGCGGCGGAGTCCTTGAGCTTCGTCTTCGGCGCGCGCTCCTTGGGCTGTCCGAGCGCATAGCAGGTCCGGTTGCGCCCGCTCTGGGCGGCGTAGGCCCCCCATTCGCCGTAGCTGCCGAGCTGCTCCGGCTTGTCCGAGCCCTTGTCGGTCGAGGTCTTTTCGACCTTTTCGCTTTTCGCGTCGTTTTTGGCCGGCTTGCGCTTGTTGGCGGCTTTCGCGCCGGCGTCTTCGGCCGGCGCTTCTTCCGCGGCTTTGGGCTTCGCTTCCGCTGCGGTGAGCGCGAAGGCGACGGCCAGTCCGGCGGCGAGGGCGACGAAAAGTCTGGAGCGCGGAGATTCTCTATGCATAGGCCGAGAGTCTAGCGGCGGCGGCGGGCGCGAACAAGAGCTTCAGCGCCATTCCCGCCTCTTTGCCATGGTCGAGCCTAACCCTCTTTCCGGGCCGCCATCAAATAATTAACGTCGGTGTCGTGGCTCTTGCGCCACCGTCTGGTCAGCGGTTGGAAGCTCATTCCGGCCCGGTCGATTTCCCGCATGCCGCCCTGGCGCAGCCATGACGAAAGCTCGTCCGGGCGGATGAATTTGTCATGATTATGCGTGCCTTTCGGCACCCAGCCGATCACATATTCGGCGGCGACGATGGCCAGCAGATAGCTCTTCATCGTCCGGTCGATCGTCGCCAGGAAGAGCAGGCCGCCGGGCTTCAGCAGCCGCCCGAGCGTGGCGACGAACTCCCGCGGCCCTTCGACATGTTCGATGACTTCGAGCGCCGCCACCGCGTCGAACTGCTCGCCGGCCGCGGCAAGGTCTTCGGCGGTGATGTTGCGATAATCAATGTCCAGTTCGGACTTTTCGGCGTGACGCTTGGCGATGGCGATGTTGTTGGGCGCCGGATCGACTCCCGTGACATGCGCGCCGAGCTGCGCCAGAGATTCGCTCAATATGCCCCCGCCGCAGCCGATGTCGGCGATGCGCACGCCTTCGAGCGGCCGGTCGCACGGCGCATTCAGGGCGCCGGCGTCATGACGGATGAAGCGGCGCACGTGATCGCGGATATAAGCCACTCGCACGGGGTTGATGTCGTGCAGAATCCCCATTTTGCCGCTCTTGTCCCACCAGAGTTCGGCCAGCCGGTTGAAACGCGCGACGTCTTCGGGGTCGACGCTGGCGGAGTGGGGAGTGTGCTGATGGTGCAAGGGGAGCCTCGCGAAAGATGCGGAGAAATTCGTAATTCCCCTGACCCCGTCCTTCGAGACGCCGCCTGCGGCTCCTCAGGATGAGGTCAGGGGAACTATGCGAAAGCTCCTCATCATGAGGAGCGTGCGAAGCGCGCGCCTCGAAGGACAGGGAGCTTGCGCATGATTCCTTGTCGGCGCCGCCGCCGTTGACAGGCATGCCGGCGCGGACACATATAGCGCCGCTTCCCGCGGGACGCGAGAGTCCCGCTCATTTTCCGGTCTTCATGTCACGCCTGGTCATGAAATTCGGCGGCACGTCGGTCGCCACTGTCGAACGCATCCACAATGTCGCGCGCCACGTCAAACGCGAGGTCGGCGCCGGACATGAGGTCGCGGTCGTCGTCTCGGCGATGGCCGGCAAGACCAATGAACTCGTCGCCTGGTGCAAGGAGGCGGCGCCGCTTTGCGACCAGCGCGAATATGACGCCGTCGTCGCGTCGGGAGAACAGGTGACAGCCGGGCTTCTCGCGATGGCGTTGCAAAAGGCGGGCATGCCGGCGCGCTCCTGGCTCGGCTGGCAGACGCCGATCTACACGAACGATACGCATGGCGCGGCGCGGATCGAATCGATCGACGGCTCGGGCGTCGTCGACGGTTTCGCCCGTGGCGAAGTCGCCGTCGTCGCCGGCTTTCAAGGCGTGCACCGCGACAGCGGGCGGATCACGACGCTTGGCCGCGGCGGCTCGGATACGAGCGCCGTCGCGCTCGCCGCGGCGATCAGAGCGAATCGCTGCGACATCTATACGGACGTCGACGGCGTCTACACTACCGATCCGCGCGTCGTGCCGAAGGCGCGCCGCATGGACAAGGTCGCCTTTGAAGAAATGTTGGAGATGGCGTCGCTCGGCGCGAAGGTTCTGCAGGTGCGCTCGGTCGAAGTCGCCATGGTGCATGGCGTGCCCACCTATGTGCGCTCGTCCTTCGACGATCCGGAGAATCCGGGGCAGGGCACGCTGATCTGCAACGAGGAGGACATTGTGGAAGCCCAGGTCGTCACAGGCATCGCCTTCTCGCGCGACGAAGCGCAGATCACGCTTCGCCGCGTCGCCGACAAGCCGGGCGTCGCCGCCGCGGTGTTCATGCCGCTGGCCGAGGCGGGGATCAACGTCGACATGATCGTGCAGGTCGTCTCCGAGGAGGGCATGACCGACATGACCTTTACGGTGGGAACGGCCGATTATGAGCGCGCCTTCGCGATCATCGAACAGGTCAAGGACGCGGTCGGTTTCGCGCATATCACCGGCGAGAAGGACGTCGCCAAGATTTCGGCGATCGGCATCGGCATGCGCAGCCACGCCGGCGTCGCCGCGCAGGCGTTTCGCGCCCTCTCCGAAAAGGGCGTCAATATCCGCGCCATCACCACGTCGGAAATCAAATTCTCCGTGCTGATCGACGAGGCCTACACCGAACTCGCCGTCCGCACGCTGCATTCGCTTTATGGGCTGGACGCTTCATAGCCGCGCGCACATAGCCACGCTTGAAGCCGCGCGTCGCCGCGACATCTTTCCCCGCAACCGCAATGCTTGCGTGGAGGACGTCCAATGGAAGAACTCACCACCAATGTCGTCGCCGATACGAAGCTCGATCCGACGATCGCCAAGGCGGCGCTCGGCCTCGTGCTCGGTTTCCTGCGGGACAAGGACACGACCGGCAATATGGAGATTATGATCGCCAAGATGCCGCGCGCCCAGGAAGTGATCGAGGCGTCGCAGCGCGTCGGCGACGGCGGCGTCACTCAGGTCATCGAAGGCATGACAAGCTTCATCGGCCACGGCCGCGCCGACTTGAACATTCTTGCCGGGCAGCTCGAAAAGCTGGGGATCAGCGAAGAGCAAACCGACGCCTTGGTGCGTCAAGTTTTGAAGCGCGCGGAGAATGTTCTTGGCGCGGAGGGCGCCGAGAAGATCCGGAACATGCTGCCCGCCCTGCGCGAACGCACCGATTCGCCGACGGATCTGCGTCGATCGGCGTGAGCGACCCGCTGGCGCGCGTTGCCCGCGCGCCAGCCTGTCCGCGCCAAGCGCGAGCGGAGCGGCGCTTGATTTTCCTCCCCGTCGCAGCGACAGTCCTCGCTCTTTGAAGATTTGGCACAGTGGGAGGCCGGGCATGGATGAACTGGCAGCGCGCGTTTCCGCGGC
>JAKFXD010000101.1 GCA_021731565.1 Methylocystis sp.
GCGGCCGAATATTCGGCCGGCCCGCGCTTTGCGGCGGGTTTCGCCGCGGGCGCCTTGCGCGGCGCGCCGCCGAAAAGATCTGGTTTTGTAGCCATGGGGCGATATTAGCGCGATTCGGGTCGGGATGTGTCGTCCGGCGCGGGCGGGCCTGGCAGTTGGTTTTCGCGCCAAAGGCCATTTACAATAGGCGACCGAGCCGGGCCAGCGCCGCAGACGCCCCCATATTTATACTCGGAGGCCGTCCAAAATGATCATGATCGTCGTCGCGCTATTGAGCGTGCTTCTGCCCCTCGTTCATCTGGCGCTGAGCAAAGTCCCGAGGACTCGCGCCCGAATCATTCGCCTGCTGCTGCTCTACGCCCTCGTGCTGGACGTGGGCGTCATCGGATTCGTCTTCGGCTTCATTCCCCATATTTTCTTCGCCGACGCCACGGCGAAGAGCATCGGCTGGCCACCGGGAAACCCGTTTCAGTTCGAGGTTGGGTTTCACGACGGGGCCTGGGGGATTCTTGGTTTTCTCAGCCTGTGGATCGGCGGCTCGTTCTGGATCGCGACCGGGCTCGGCTGGTCCTTCTTCCTGCTCGGCGCGACCTATGGCCATGTCGTGCAGACGCTGCGCGAAGGCGATTTCGCGCCCTATAATTTCTTCACGATTTTTTCGGACGGATTCATCGCCTTTTGGCTGCTTCTGCTGATCTTCCTCTATTGGCGCTGGGGGATTTGGAAAGAAGACCGCGCCGCGAACGGTTAGCGCGTTCCTTCGACGCGAAGGCTTGACGTCGGTTTCGAGTGCGACAATGCGCTTCACCGGCGCCGCGCGCTCGGATATCGTTCCCCGAGTCGGATCACGGCCAAATTGGTCGACCGCTCGAAACAGCGAGCACGCGTTCGCTGTCGGGCCGCGACACAGCGTCAACGCCGAATTGGCGAAGGGAGAAAAAAGTGACAGCGCGCAGCGCCTTCGCCCGAATCCTATCTGTTGCGATCGTCCTCCTCTTCGCCGCGTCCGCGCAGGCGCTCGACAAAGTCTCCTTCGCCACCAACTGGCGCGCGCAGGCCGAGCACGGCGGCTTCTATCAGGCCGTCGCCGACGGAACTTACGCGCGCTACGGACTCGACGTGACCATTCTGCAGGGCGGGCCCCAGCTCAATGCGCGCCTGCTGCTCGCTGCAGGAAAAGTCAACTTCGCGATGGGCGCCAACACCATTCAGATGTTCGAATCGGTGCAGCAGAACGTGCCGATCGTCACCGTCGCGAGCATGTTTCAGCTGGATCCGATGATTTTGATGTCGCATCCGGGCGTGGGCCTCGATCGATTCGAAAACCTGCCGAAAGCGACGGCCTTCATCGCCAGCGACATGCGCGCATCGACTTGGCAATGGTTGAAGCAGGCCTACGGATTCATGGACCAAAACATGAGGCCTTATAATTTCAACTCTGCGCCTTTCCTTGCCGACAAGAATTCGATTCAGCAGGGGTATCTAACCTCGGAGCCTTACGCCATCGGACGTGAAGGCGGCTTCACGCCCAACATCTTTCTTTTGGCGGACTATGGCTATGACGGCTATTCGACGACGATCGAGACTCGCGCCGACACGATCGCGAAGAACCCGGACCTCGTGCAGCGCTTCGTCGACGCGTCGATCATCGGTTGGTACAATTATATCTACGGCGACAATGCTGCGGCGAACGCCCTGATCAAGCGCGACAATCCGGAGATGACCGACGGCCAGATCGCCTATTCGATCGCTAAAATGAAGGAACGCGGAATCGTCGATTCCGGCGACGCGCTGACGCAAGGCGTCGGCGCGATCACCGACGCGCGGATGAAGAGTTTTTTCGGCAAGATGGCGAAGGCCGGGGTCGTTCCCGCCGATCTCGATTACCAGCGCGGCTATACGCGGCGCTTCATCGGCAAGAAGGTCGGCATGGAGCTACGGCCGAAATGACGCCGGAGACACTGTCGTGACCGCGTTTGACTTAGCGGATGCGCAAGGAACGGCGCAAGCGCTGGTTTCGCTCCGCGCCGTCGGCAAAACCTTCCCGAGCGGCCTCGTCGCTCTCGCCGACTATGATCTCGACGTGCGCGCGGGCGAGACTCTGACGCTGCTCGGGCCTTCGGGCTGCGGCAAGTCGACGGTGCTGCGACTGATCGCCGGTCTCGCCGACCCGACCGCCGGTTCGATCGACTGGCGCACGCCTCGCATCGAGAACAATATCGGCTTTGTCTTTCAGGATGCGACGCTGCTGCCCTGGGCGAGCGTTTTCGACAATGTCTTTTTGCCGCTGCGGCTTGCCGGCCTCTCGCGCCAAGCGGCGACGGCGCGCGTTAATGAGGCGCTTGCGCATGTGGGTCTTCTGGAGTTCTCGCGCGCGCTGCCGCGCGAGCTCTCGGGCGGCATGAGGATGCGCTGCGCCATCGCCCGCGCCCTGGTGACGCGGCCGGCGCTGATCATGATGGACGAACCATTCGCCGCGCTGGACGAGGTGACGCGCTTCAAGCTCAATGACGATCTGCTGACGCTCAAACGCCGGCTCGGCGCGACGATCGTCTTCGTCACCCATTCGGTGTTCGAAGCCGCCTATCTTTCGACCCGCATCGTGGTGATGTCGCGCCGCGCCGGCAGAATCATCGACGACATCGGGATCGACCCGGAGCTCGCGCGCGACGACGACTATCGGACCAGCAAGAGCTTCGCCGACATTTGTCGTCGAGGATCGCTGGCGCTTCGCGTCGCGATCGAAGAGGCGACGCCATGATCCACAAGCGACAATCGATCCAGTGGCGCGACATCGGCGTGCCGTTCGGCGTCTTTCTTGCAACGCTGGCGCTGTGGGAGGGGCTCGTGCGGTGGAAGAATATTCCGCCCTATATTCTGCCCGCGCCCTCGGTCATCCTCGCCACGCTTATCCAAGATCGCGAACTGCTGTTCTCGTCGCTGCTGGTGACGCTCGGCGTCACCTTCGAGGCCTTTGTCATCGCCACCGTCTGCGGCGTGGCGCTGGCGCTTCTGATCGCGCAGTCGAAATGGCTGGAGCGCGCGCTCCTGCCCTTCGCCATCGCATTGCAGGTGACGCCGGTCATCGCCATCGCGCCTTTGCTGCTGGTTTATCTGCAACCCGGCAATGCGGTGCTGGTCTGCGCCTTTCTCGTCGCCTTCTTTCCGATTCTTTCGAATACGTCGCTCGGATTGGCGTCGGTCGATTTCGGCTTGCGCGATCTCTTCGACCTCTATCACGCGTCGCCGTGGCAGAAGCTGATTTATCTGCGGCTGCCGTCGGCGCTGCCGCAATTCCTGACCGGCTTGCGAATCGGCGGCGGTTTGGCGCTCGTCGGCGCGATCGTCGCCGAACTCGCCGCCGGCGCCTCGGGACAGGGAACCGGACTCGCCTATCGCATCGTCGAGGCAGGATTTCGTCTCGACATTCCGCGCATGTTCGCGGCGCTGGCGCTGATTTCGCTGAGCGGCCTCGCGATCTATGGCGCGCTCGCCGCGCTGTCCCATGTTCTGCTGCGCGGCTGGCATGAGAGCGCGAGAGCGCAAGACGCATGACGCTCGTGCGGGACATCCGAGAGGCGGACGCGCAAGATTGGCGCAGGCTCTGGGCCGGCTACAATGATTTCTATGAAACCTCTGTGCCGGCAGAGGTGACGGAACACACGTTGCACCGTCTGCTCGATCCGACATCCGCGATGATCGGACGGATAGCGGAAATAGACGGGCGCGTCGCCGGCTTTTCCGTTTCCGTGCTGCATGACAGCAGTTGGACGACGTCGCCGATCTGCTACCTCGAAGACCTTTTCGTCGATCCAACTTTTCGCGGCGGGGGCGTCGGGCGCGCGCTCATTCAAGACCTGATCGATCTTGGACGCATGCGCGGCTGGTCGCAGCTCTACTGGGTGACGCGCGCAAACAATGAGGCCGCGCGGCGGCTCTATGACAAATTCGGGCAGGCCGACAATTTCGTGCGCTATCGGCTGACGCTGTAGCTCTCATACGCAACTTGACGAACTGTTCGGATGTCATTCCCGACATGCGCGAAGCGCATGATCGGGAATCCAGAATCACGACAAGGTTCTTGAATATTGCCCTGGATTCCCGGTCGGACCTTCGGTCCGCCGGGAATGATGGGGTGGACGGCCCCGCCTCAACGGCATCAGAGTGCCAAGACGTGGTCGCCGGAGCGCCACAGAGAGGGAGGCCGTCCATGAAGAAGTTTATCAGAATCGGAGTCGATCTGGGCAAGCGGTATTTTCAGGTTCACGCGCTTCTTAGCGAGGATGGGCGGGCGGTCACGCGCAAGCTGCGGCGGGATGGTTTTCTTGCGTTTTTTGCCGAG
>JAKFXD010000036.1 GCA_021731565.1 Methylocystis sp.
CCCGTTGATCTGGAATCCTGGCGCCTTGTCGAAATCGAGAGCCGCGAGTTCCTGGGCGATCGCATTCAGTCGCTTGACCGCGCCGATGTAGTTGTTCTCGTAATGCGAAACGAGAAGCTTTTCGGAAAGTCCCTTGATCCTCGCCGGGTCGAACGGAAGAGGCTGCGGCTTATGCGACATGGGCGTTCGCGGCGGCAAGGCGGCGGTTTCCGCCTTGACGGAAGCGTGAGTCGCGTCGAGCGCGGCGCCAGCGGCGGAAGCGGCGAGAAACCATCGCCTGTTTATTTGCGCCATCGCCTGGACCTCCCCGTCAACCCGCCGAAGCGCGAATTATCTTCGGCCGTCGTGACGCCTCGATCACTAGCAGCTGATGAATTCGCGATAAACCCAGCCGAGCCGCTTGCCGCCGGCGCGCGCCACATAGGCCCAGGGCTTGCCGCGATCGTCCTCGCCGTAGCGCTGCACGACGATCGCCTTACCGTCCTCGATCGCGCCGATGACGGTCTTGTGCTGGTCGCGGATCGCGATCGGAGCGCCGAGCACGTCTGTCGCGACGCATCGGTCGCCGGCGAGCGCCGTCGCGCCCCAGGCGATCGCCGCGGTGAGCGCGGCAAGGGTCAGGCCGGCGAAAGGGGCGTTTCTCTCTTGCATCCGAGGGCTCCCGATTGAGTTCGAAAGACCTATAGTCGGGACTAGGCGTCCCCGAATTGCGCCAGCGCACCTGGAGCCGGCATGCGTAGATCGATGTTGTTACTTATCATTGCATTTTCCGTATCTTACGCGCGCGCCGGCGACCCGCCGCCGGGCTTCGCGCGTCTCGCCGACGTGGCGCCAGACGTCATTCAGGAGATGCGCTACGCCCGCCCGAATAATTTCACCGGCGCGCCCGTGCCTGGCTATGACGCGCCGCAATGCTGGCTGCGCGCCGAGGCCGCCAAAGCGCTGGCCGCCGCGCAGAAGGACGCGCGGGCGCAAGGCGTTTCGCTTGTCGTCTATGACTGCTATCGCCCGCTGCGCGCCGTTTCGGCCTTCGTCGACTGGTCGCGCAATCCGGACCAGCGGACAAAGGCGGCGCATTATCCGCGCGTCGACAAGAGCGCGCTGTTTCCCGAGGGCTATATCGCCGAACATTCCACCCATTCGACCGGACTAGCCGTCGATATCGGGGTCAAGGGCTGGGACTTCGGCACGCCTTTCGACTTTTTCGATCCCCGCTCCTGGACGAAGGCGAAAACCTCGAAAACGGCGCACGCCCATCGCGACGCGCTTGTCGCGCTGATGCGCCGCCACGGCTTTGAAAATTATCCGCGCGAATGGTGGCATTTCACCTACAAGGGCGCCGACGGCGCGCCGAGCTATGATGCCGAGATCAAGTGAGTCGGTCCGCGCCGTTCGATTGAGCTGAGACCTCATGCGTCCGTCATTGCTCGACCCGCTCTTCGGCCGCATCGCCGCGCTGCCCGGCGTCGGGCCGAAAACCGCCAAACTGTTCGACCGGCTGCTCGCCAGGCCGGGAACCGAAGCGCGCCTCGTCGATCTGCTGTTCCATCTTCCGTCCAACGTCATCGACCGAAGCGCGCGGCCGACGATCGCCGCCGCGCCGCTCGACACGATGGTCGTGTTGAAGGCCTGCGTCACCGAACATCGCCGGCCCCAGGGCCGCTATTCGAAATCGCCTTATCGCGTGCTGGTCGAGGACGACACCGGCGATGTCGAGCTCGTGTTCTTTCTGGCCAATCAGGACTGGATCGAGCGCAGCCTGCCGCTCGGCGCGACGCGCTGGATATCGGGACGCGTCGAGCTTTACGACGGCCGCCGCCAGATCGTGCATCCCGACCGGGTTCTCGACGAAGCGGGATTCGCCAGGCTCCCCGCCTTCGAAGCCGTCTACGGACTCACCGAAGGCTTGCAGGCGCGCTATGTCCTGCGCGCGAGCGAAGAGGCGTTGGCGCGCCTGCCGACTCTTCCTGAATGGCAGGACGCAAGCGTTGTTTCCGCCAATAAGCTTCCCGGCTTTGCCGAGGCGTTGCGCGCGGCGCACCGGCCCTCGGGTGCCGATGCGCTCTCGCCGCAGCACCCGGCCCGTCAGCGACTGGCGCTTGACGAACTGCTCGCGAGCCAGCTCGCGCTCCGCCTCGTTCGCGCCAGGATGCGGCGTCCCTCGGGTCGCGCGCATAAGGGCGACGGCCGCTTCGCCGGCGCGATCGAATCCAGTCTGCCATTTCGACTGACGCGCGCGCAGCTACGCACGCTCGAAGAGATTCGCGCCGACCTTGCGTCGGACAAGCGCATGCTGCGGCTTGTTCAAGGCGACGTCGGCTCGGGCAAGACGATCGTCGCGGCGCTGGCCATGGCGAGCGTCGCCGAGACCGGCCGCCAATGCGCCCTGATGGCGCCGACCGAAATTCTTGCGCGCCAGCACTACGACCGGCTGGCGCCATTGCTCGAGCCGGCGGGATTGCGCGTGGCGCTGCTGACCGGCCGGATCAAACCGACCGAGCGCACGCTGGTCCACGCCGCCATCAAGGCGGGCGAGGTCGACATCGTCATCGGCACGCATGCGCTGGTGCAAGGCGATCTCGCCTTTTGCGACCTCGGCCTCGCCGTCGTCGACGAGCAGCATCGCTTCGGCGTCGAGCAGCGGCTGACGCTCAGCGCCAAGGGCGACGCCGTCGATGTTCTGGTGATGACCGCGACGCCGATTCCGCGCACGCTGGCGCTGACCGCGTTCGGCGATATGGACTGCTCCACGCTTGACGAAAAGCCGCCCGGCCGCACGCCGATCTCGACGCGCGCGCTGCCGGCCGAAAGACTCGACGAGGTGGTCGCCGGGCTGCGGCGCGCTCTGGCGCAGGGCGCGCGCGCCTATTGGGTGTGCCCGCTCGTCGAAGAGAATGAAGAACTCGACCTCGCCGCGGCGGAGCAGCGCCACGCCGATCTCGCCAAGCTTTTCGGACCGGCTGTGGGCCTCGTTCACGGCCGGATGAAATCCGCCGAAAAAGACGCGGTAATGGAAGGCTTCCAGCGCGGCGACGTCAAAATTCTGGTGGCGACCACGGTGATCGAAGTCGGCGTCGACGTGGCGGAAGCGACGATCATGGTCATCGAACACGCCGAGCGCTTCGGCCTTGCGCAACTCCACCAGCTGCGCGGCCGCGTCGGGCGCGGCGCGGCGGAATCGTCCTGCCTGCTGCTTTACAAAGGTCCCTTAAGCGAAGCCGCCAAGGCGCGCCTGATGATCATACGGCAGACGGAAGATGGATTCCGCATCGCCGAGGAAGATCTCCGTCTGCGCGGCGAGGGCGAAATTCTCGGCGTGCGGCAGGCCGGTCTGCCGAGCTTTCGCCTTGCCGATCTTGCCGCCCATGCGCGGCTCCTCGCCATCGCGCGCGACGACGCCGAATTGATCCTGCGCCGCGATCCGGAGCTTTCGAGCGAGAGAGGCCAGGCGCTGCGCGCCCTGCTCTATCTGTTCGAACGCGACGAAGCCGTACGCCTGCTGCGCGCCGGCTGACGCATGCCGCCATCGCGGGCGAAGCGACGCAATCCAGCGCCGCGCGGCGATTGCTGGATCGCTTCGTTGGCTGGCTACGCAATGATACGAAATCCGTTTGAACGGTCGAATGTCATTCCCGACGCGCGCAACGCGCGCGATCGGGAATCCAGTGTGACATCCACGATCCTTGTTGTGACTCTGGATTCCCGGTCAGGCCTTCGGCCTGCCGGGAATGACACTCCCCGAGCGAACCGATCAACTGAAAAACTTGGCTGACGCGAGCGTCACAGCCGACGCGCGACGACCACACGATTGCTGTTTACGCCCTTTTCATTATTGGCGACGCCCCAGCAATTGCTCGTCTTCGTGAAGCTTTGCGCATTGACCAGCACGCCGAGCCGCTCGAACGGAAGCTCGTCGAGCGCGCGCCAGACCAGTTGCTCCAGAGGAAGCGCGCCGCCCCTGACTTCGCCGACCTCATAGGCGACGTGCCCGCCGGGCTTCACGATTCGGGCGAACTCCTCGAAAACCGCCCGCGTCATCGCGCTCCAGTCTTCCGGCGCGCGAAGCTGCGAGAAGCTGATGCTTTCGGCGTCAATTCCCGCAAACCAGTTGCGCAGCCAATTGTCGCCGCGATAGTCGACGACATCGAGAAAGGGCGGCGAAGTGACGACGAGATCGACCGTGGCGTCA
>JAKFXD010000071.1 GCA_021731565.1 Methylocystis sp.
GTCTTCGTCGAGGAGAGTCCGGCCCCCGAGCATGTCGGGTCGCAGGCGGCGCGGGCGCTCAGCGACGCCGCCGCGCGCGTCGCGCTGCGCATCGGCCAATGGACGCGCGCGCGGCTGTAGCGCGCCGACGCCGACGCGCCCCGTTAGGGGATCGAGCCGTCCCACAGCATGATATTGAGGCAGGCGAGAAACGCGCCGCTCTCGCAGGCCAGCTGGGTCGCCAGGCGCCAGCCTTCCGCCTCGTCTTGCGTCAGGACGCCCGCAGCGACGCAGTTTTCCGTCACGCGCGTCAGATCGAAAATAATGTCCGCCGCCGCCTCGTCCCTGACGATCAGCGCATGCGCCCGGCAGCCGATGTTCTCGACGGCGCATTGCTGCAGCAGGGCCCCGGCCTCTCGGCCGATATAGGGATTGGCGAAGGATTTTTCCCAAAATCCGGCAATTTTTGCGCCGGTTGCGCGATCGCCGTTGTAGACGAAAAAGGTTCCCCAATCGGGCTCGGCGACGACGATTCGCCCGCCCCTGCGGGTCACCCGGACCATTTCGCGCAAGGCTTCGACGGGGGCGCGGATGTGCTGCAGGGAGCGGTCGATCCGGACCGCGTCGAAGCGACCGTCGCCGAACGGCAGGCGGCGCGAGTCGCCGCGAACGAAGCGCGCATTGGCAAGGCCCTGCGCCCGTCCCCGCGCCAGGTCGAGAAAGCCTTGCGACGGGTCGAGCCCATAGACGTCGGCGCGCGGATAGCGCCGCGCCAGTTCGATCACATCGAAGCCGACCCCGCAGGCCACATCCAATATGCCGCTGTTTCCCGATATCCGCAGGGCGTCCCAGCTCTCCTTCTTGTAGCGCTGGAAAAACGGCGTCCCGTTCATGAAATCGAGACAGCGGGTCAGGTCGGGCCGCATGGCGCCGTCGGCGTTGCGAAAGCTTAAAGCAATGTCGGTCATCGGCGCCCCTCTTGCGAATCTAATCCGCCAAAACGCTGAAATGTGGCCCTGGATCGCGCGCGCTCGGAGGGGCTAGCGCCGCAAACGGGCGGGTGGTAACTGGACGGCGACGATTTAGGCGCCCGCCGGTGAGCCGGAGGGGCGCGGACGAACAAGGGTCGCGGCCTTCCGCCCTGCGGCAAGCGGAAGCGCTGCGAACATTGAGCATGGACGAGGAAGAGACAGGCGTCATGGCGAAGATGAGCTTTGAGGATGCTGCGACCCGCTATGGCGCGGAGCCGGGCGGCGGCGCGCCGACAAAGGTCAAGATCACCTTCATCGATTCGCAGGGTCAAGCCCGCGCCGTCGAGGGCGAGGTCGGCTCCACCGTCATGGAGACCGCGCGCCGCAACGACATTCCCGAAATTGCCGCCGAATGCGGGGGCGCCTGCGCCTGCGCCACCTGCCACGTCTATGTCGACGAAAACTGGACGGAAAAAGCCGGCAAGCCGTCGCAGATGGAAGAGGACATGCTCGACTTCGCCTTTGACGTGAAGCCGAATTCTCGGCTGTGCTGCCAGATCACGGTGAGGCCGGAGCTCGAGGGACTGGTCGTCACGACCCCCGCCCAGCAGGGCTGACGCCAATTATTCCATATCTCGCCCGCGCGGGTTTGAATCTCTCGACAAATGCGATAGACGAACAAGGGCGGCGCCGCGTTTCCAAGTCGGCGCGCGCAGATGCGTCCCGCGCGGTCGGCGTCGATTCGCGACGCGACGCCAACGGCGCCCCTCCTCATCACGGGTTTGAGATTTTACCGGGAATTGACCATGAACCAGCTTAAGGAAGCCGCGATCGAAACCGATGTCGTCATCGTCGGCGCCGGCCCCGCGGGTCTGTTCTCGGTGTTCGAACTCGGTCTTCTGGACATCAAGGCGCATGTCATCGACATTCTGCCGCGCGCCGGCGGCCAATGTTCCGAACTCTATCCCGAAAAGCCGATCTATGACATTCCCGGCCTGCCGGTCTGCACCGGCCAGGAGCTGACGGATAATCTCCTCAAGCAGATCGAGCCCTTTCGCCCGACCTTTCACTTCAATGAAATGGTCGAAACCCTGGTCTCGCTGGGAACGCCGGAAAAGCCGGAATTTCGCCTGAGCACCGACGCCGGCAAGATTTTTCACGCCAAGGTCGTCTTCGTCGCCGCCGGCGGCGGATCGTTCCAGCCCAAAAAGCCGCCGATCCCGAAGATCGACTCCTATGAGGGCAAGTCGGTGTTTTACGCGGTGCGCCGCATGGAGGATTTCCGCGACAAGAATGTCGTGATCGTCGGCGGCGGCGATTCGGCGCTCGACTGGACGCTCAATCTGCAACCGGTGGCGAAAAGCCTCACGCTCGTGCATCGGCGCGACCAGTTCCGCGCCGCGCCGCATTCCGTATCGGCGATGCAGGAGCTTGTCGCAACGGGCAAGATCAATTTCAGACTCGGTCAGATCACCACCGTCGAAGGCGAGGACGGCGAGCTGATCAGCGCCACGCTCAAGGGCAATGACGGCGTCGAAGAGAAGATCGCCTGCGAGCGGTTGATGCCCTTCTTCGGCCTCACCATGAAGCTTGGTCCGGTCGCCGATTGGGGCCTTCAGCTCAACGAAAATCTTATCCCGGTCGACACGGAAAAATTCGAATCGAGCCATCCCGGCATTTTCGCCGTCGGCGACATCAATGCCTATCCGGGCAAGTTGAAGCTCATTCTTTCGGGCTTTCATGAAGCTGCGCTCGCTTCGCAGAAGGCGCATCGCTACGTCTATCCCGACAAGAAGCTGCTCTTCCAATACACGACGTCCTCGACCAATCTCCAAAAGAAGCTCGGAGTTTCCTGACGTCGGCGAACGCTGCTCACGAGACGCCCGCCGTCGATGTGTCGTTCATCGACATCGCGGCGATCGCCGACGACGAATGGCCGAGGCTCGCGGCGCTTCTCGATGAAACCGAATCAGCGCGGGCGCAGCGCTTCGCTTTCGAATCCGACCGCCGCGCCTTTGTCGCCGCCCATGCGCTGTTGCGCGCGCGACTTTCCAGACATGCGACGAATATTTCGCCCGCCGAATGGCGTTTCGGCGCGACGCCGCACGGCAAGCCCTTTCTGCGCGCGCCAGTTACCAGCCTCGACGTCAGCCTCTCGCATACGCGCGGCATGGCCGCCGCGGCGATCGCCTCCGGGCGCCAGATTGGCGTCGACGTCGAATCCGCCCTGACGCCGCGCAACGCGCTCAATGTCGCCGAACGCTACTTCGCGCCTCAAGAGGCGGCGCTGTTGCGCGCGGAGTCCGATCCTTTCGCGCAGAGCGAACTCTTCTTTGCGATCTGGACCCTCAAGGAGGCGGTCTTGAAGGCCGATGGGCGCGGCCTCGCGCGCGGCCTCGACAGCCTTGTCGTCAACCTGTCGCCGCTCGCCATTAGCAGCGGCTCCGGCGAGACTTATGGCGTCGCCCAATGGCGGCGCGGCGGTTTTTTTATCGCCGCCGCGGCCTGCGGCGACGGCGCCGATTTCCGCCTCGAGGAAGCGCGCGCGGCCGCGCTAATTGACGCAGGCGGAATGATTTGAAGCCCAGGCCCGGCGCGCTAGTTCTGTCGCGGGCTCATGTGGCGCAGGCATTTGGAGGCATTCATGACCGGCTTGCTGTTTCTCGTGATTTGCTACGGCGCCGCTTTGCTCGCATTGGCGGTTTATCTTCAGCCGGATCGTTTCGTGGTGCGGCGCGAGACGGTGATCGACGCGCCGCCGCGCGAGGTTTTCGCCGCGATCAACGATCTGCGCAATTGGGCGTATTGGTCGCCCTGGGCGAAGCTCGATCCAAATGCCGAAACCCGCTACGAGGGACCCGCGGCCGGTCCCGGCGCGGCCTTCGAATGGTCGGGCGACAAGACGGTTGGCGCCGGACGCATGGCCATATTGGACAGTCAGCCGGGCGAGCGCGTCCACCTCAAGCTCGATATGCGAAAACCCTTTGCCGCGACCAATGAGGTGACCTTTTTTCTCGCCCCCGACGGCGAAGTGACGCAGGGACGGTGGCTCGCGCGCACTTTGGGTTTTGGCGGCGACTCCGCCGCCCATAAGACTCATGTCGTCTGGAGCATGTCGGGCGACGCCGGCCTCATGAGCCGGGCGATGAATATTTTCGTCAGCCGCGACAGGATGATCGGCGATCAGTTCGAGAAAGGCC
>JAKFXD010000024.1 GCA_021731565.1 Methylocystis sp.
CGCGAAAGCACATCGCAGGCGACGCGCAGCGCCGATTTCGAATACATGGTCGACGTCACCACATGACGCGCCTCGGCGGTGGCGACGAGCGGCACCGGCGAAACGGTCAAAATGATCCGCGCGGCGGGATTGACGGCGCGCAGACCGCGGATGAAGGCCGTCATGTCGGCGACGATCTCGTCGACCCCGAGATTGACGAACTCATGTCGCGCCGGCGAATAGTCGCCGCCCGCAACGCCCGGACAGAGCGGAAACGCCGCGCCATCCTCGCGCGAACGCCAAAGCTCCGTCAGTCCGAGCGTGAACACGAAGACGTCGAGCGTTTCGAACGCCGCGCGCACCGCCTCGAAGTGCCGTTCCCGGTCATAATCGAGTTCGCGGGCCGAATTGAATCCGCCCGGTTGTATTTGCGGCCGAAACGGGTCGATGACCTGCCCGCCGCGTTCTTGCCAGCGGTTTTCCTTCGGCGTGAATCGTCCATAGGCGCGTTCGAAGAGCTGCAGCAATTGCCGGCTCGTGTAGATGTTGCCGTAGCGCGCGGTATAGAGCCCATAGTTGAGCGCGTCGGCCGCCTGGGGACTGACAAAGGCGTGCGGCGCCTCGGTGACGAGATAGTTGCAGCCGCTCGACTTCAGATAGCGGCCGATGTGCTGGGCGAAGCAGCTCCCGGCGGTCGCGATTTTTTCCCGAACGCCGAGCCGGAACGGCGCCTCCACAACCGGATCGAGTTCGCCTGGAGCGACGTCCGCGACCGCGCGCCGCCAAAGGGCGTAGTCGGGACGTTTCGAATAGGGATGCGTCTTCATTGCCGTCCATCGCCGAGCCGAGGCTCAAAAAGCTGAGCGGCGGCCTGGATCATCCGCCGGCCGAACAGCGCATTCGCGTGAGAGGCGTCGGCCCCCCAAACGAATTCCGCCAACATCCCGGACGGAGCCATGAACTCGGCCGGAACGGGCGCAAACAGAATATTCTCCCTCATGCAGATTTCACGATAGAGCGCGGACTGCGTGCGCCACATTTTATAGCGAAAGGCGTCTCCCGAGAGCCGGCGCGGATCGAACGATCGGCGGAAAAACTCCTGCGGACATTGCACGACGCGCGAATTCGGCAAGGGCGGCGGCGGCTCGATGCAAACGATGGGCGCGCCGGTTTCCTTCCGGATCGCCGCGATCGTCAAAAGGGTCGGCGTCATTTTTTCCCGCAACGTCTCGCGGACCGCGGCTTCTGGCAAGACCACGGCGCCGGGCTCGAGATCGAGCTCGGGCTCCGCGCCAAGAATGAAGTCAAAGCGCTCCTTAGGCTGCGTCACCGAAAGAGCAATATGCTCATTGCCGCCGACCGACAATACGATCCCGTCCGGCTGCTCCTCTTCGATGATCCCGCGAAGACGGGGATTGAGGCGCGAAGCGGCGCTCTCCTCCGCCAGAGTCGGCGAGAGTTCGGGATCGTAGAGATAGACGAAGCGCGAAACGAGCGGCCCGCCGCCGAGCTGGAATCCCTCATGCTGCAGCTCGTAACATCCTTTGGCGATGGCCACGATATGGCTGTGCCCCAGCCCCAAAATCTTGGTCATCTTTCAGGCCGCGGACTCTTCACGCGCGGCGGCGGCGCGCAGTTCGACGCCAAACGGCTCGCCCTGATGGATCGGCCCGGAAATCTGGCGCGCGATCGAGACGACGACGTAGCGGCGCCCGTCCGCTTCGATGGCGCGGCCGATGATGTCCGCGCCGTCGGCGCCCATCGCGAAGGGGGCGCGGATGGCGAGCATGCGGCGACCCCCGTAGCCGTAAGGATAGAAGGCCTCGACGGCGATCGGCGCTTTCTCATGATCGATCTGGTCGCTGCTGGAATTCATCAGTGGTTCCGAAACGGGGTTGATTGGACGAAAGGCGTCGCGCCGGCTGCGATCTAGGTCATGCTCCTTGGCCGACGCTTCCTGGCCGACGTTCCAATGCGAGTTTTCGCGCTCCGCCGCTTGTGCTAACTATTCGACGGATCGGCCATTGGATAGCATCTCTCCGCCCGCATGAATAATCCCTTCCAGTCGGCGGCGCTGCAAGAGACGCCGACGCCGCAAACCTTCAACGAACAAGACTATCTCGCCGTCAACCCCGACGTCGCCGAGGCCGTTCGCCTCGGCAAGATCAGGTCGGGCTGGAGTCATTTCAAGAAATTCGGCCATATTGAGGGCCGCCGGCAGAAGGTCGCCGAGGACGAGGTCGCGACGCCGGAGAATTTCGACGAGGCGCGCTATCTGGCCTTAAACCCCGACGTGCGGGAGGCGATCGCGCTTGGTCAATTCGGCTCCGGCCGCGCGCATTTCGATGCGTTCGGCCGCGCCCAGGGGCGCCGCCAGCAGCGCTCGAGCGACATCCCCGCCATGCGCGCGCGAAAGCTCGCCGCGGTGCGGCCGCTGCTGCTCGATCCCGATACGCCGCTGTCGGATTCGGGCAAATTCATCTTCGCCGACGAGGGGTCGCCGGGCGCGGACGCCGACGAAGAAGAAATGCCGATCAGCGAGAACGGTTACGACGACGAAACCGTCGAATGGATCGAAGCGCTCGCCGACGGCCTGATCCTCGACGTCGGCGCCGGCTACCGGCCGGTCTATTACAGCAATGTCGTGAATTTCGAGATGATGGATTATGCGACGACCGATGTCGTCGGCGCGGCGCATCGGCTGCCGTTCAAGGATGGGACCTTTGACGGCGTCATCTCGATCGCCGTTCTGGAGCATGTGAAGGATCCGTTTCGCTGCGCCGCCGAAATCGCGCGCGTGCTCAAGCCCGGCGGCTGGCTGAAATGCTGCGTGCCCTTTCTTCAGCCTCTGCATGGCTATCCGCATCACTATTTCAATATGACCCACGAGGGATTGCGGACGCTTTTCGAAGGGCGGTTGACCATCGAACGGCAGGAGGTCACCAAGTCGACGCACCCGGTCTGGGCGATCGCCTGGCAATTGCGCTCCTGGGCGCAAGGTCTCCCGCCGCGCGCGCGCAAGCAGTTCCTGCGCACGCGCGTCGAAGATCTGATCGCCTATCCCGGCCCGCTGCTCGAAAAACCCTGGGCCCGGGAATTGCCGCGCGAGAAGCTGTTCGAACTCGCCGCCGCGACGATACTTTACGCGCGCAAGCCCGCGGCGGACTCCGCGGCCGAGCCGATCGCGAAATCCGCGCCGTGACCGAACTCATCATTCACGAAGGCCGCGATGGTTGGTTGTTCCTCACCGGCGGATCGAATTTCGTCACGACGCTCTATGAGCGTAACGGCGGGCATCTGCCGGACAGGAATCTGCGCCGGTGGCGCGACGCGATTCTCGAACGCAAGCGTCGTTGCGACGCGCTCGGCGTCGCCTACGCCCATCTCGTCGCGCCCGAAAAGCTGACGATCTACGGGCACAAACAGGCGACGCCGCTCGTCAATGTCGATCTCGCGCCGGCGATCCGCCTGCAGCAGCTCTTTCGCGGCGACGCGCGCGCCGCCGGATGGGTCGATCTCGTCTGGCCGATGCGCGAGCGGCGCGACGAGGTCGAGCTCTACTGGCGCAGCGACACGCATTGGACGCCGGAAGGCAGTCTGCTCGCCTATCGCCTCTTGTGCGACGCGCTTGGGCTGACGCCGAACGAGGATTTGGCCCACCGGCCCTGCACCACGCTGCACAAGATCATGGACCTTGGCGGCAAGGTCGATCCGCCGCGGTGGGAGGAAATTCGCGAAATCGACTGGATCGCGTCCGCTGAACGCATCTACGCCAACGCCGTCGCGCGCATCCTCGAAAATCCGCTTCACGGCGGCGACATCCATGTGGGCGCGCATGTCGTCTACAGGAACGAAGAAGCGCCCAACCAGGTTCGGATCCTGCTCTTCGGCGATTCCTTCGCCGGCGTCGGGCGTGACCGTCTGACCGCGCAGCTCGCCGAAACGGCCAGCGAACTGGTCTTTGTCTGGTCGGCGAATGTCGACTGGCGGCTTGTCGCGCGCGTGAAGCCAGATATCGTCGTCACGCAAATCGCCGAACGCTACATGGCGCTGGCGCCGAACGATCGGTTCACGCTCTGGCGCACGGAACTGAGCCAGCTGAT
>JAKFXD010000023.1 GCA_021731565.1 Methylocystis sp.
GGCGCCATGTGAAATCCGTAATGCCAGGCGCCGCCGCGCAAGGCGTCCATGTTCTCCGTGCCCGGAACCAGACAATCGACCATAACGAGCCTGTCGACATGTTCAGGGTGAAGATGGGCGAGCATGAAGGCCGCCTTGCCGCCCATGTCGTGTCCGACGACATGGGCGCGCCCGCCGGCCGCCGCGTCGATGAGCGCTCGAATGTCGCCCGCGATGGTTTGCTTGTCATATCCCGCCGCGGTCCGCTCGGACAGGCCGAGGCCGCGGAGATCGGGGGCGATCAGCGTAAACCGCGAGCAAAGCCGCGCCATCGTGCCGCGCCAGCCGAACCAGGTCTGTGGCCAGCCATGAAGCAAGACCACGTTAGGCCCGACGCCGACGCGCACGTAATGCAAATTGACGCCGTTGACGCGCGCGAAGAGGCTCTGGCCGCCCTTCGGCGGCAGCGCGCCGGGATCGTCACCCACTGCGGCGGGCGCGATGGTCTCGCCGGTCGCTGGCGAAGCGGCCACCGTTGCGCCGGCGGCAAGGCTGGACGCTCCGAGAAGAAAGGCGCGGCGTTCCATGGGCATGATTAATGGTTCCTGTGCATAGGACGGCTGAGAGAATTTGGACTTGGCGATCGCAAAAATGCCGGACATGCGCAACATTTCAAAGTCAGGCTTCGCTCGCGCGGCGGCGGCGGACGGCGCGACCTGACCCATGATATAAGCCTATCAAGTGTCGTCAGACCGCAAACATAGCGAGTCAGCGCCGGCTGGCCTCGATTGGCCATGCCGAAGCGTATAGTTGCGGTCGCATCGGAGGATTGAGATCATGAGCAGTCCATTCAATGACATCAGCCTTGAAGAGCTGAAAGCAGGCCTTGCGACAGGCGCGGTCTTGCTTGTCGACGTGCGCGAGGCCGATGAATACGCGGCCGGCCATATCGCCGGCGCGCTGTTCAATCCGCTGTCGCAATTCGATCCGGGCAAACTGCCTGTCGCGGACGAGGGACAAAAACTGGTGATCTATTGCCGTTCCGGCAAGCGCTCGGTGACGGCGATGGAACAGGCGCGGCTCATGGGCCGTCGCGACGCGAACACCCATTTCGGCGGCGGCATTCTCGCCTGGCTCAACGCCGGCGAACCCGTCGTCGGCGGCATGTAAGACGCGCGCCGCCGCCACGCTGTGTGTCCAGCACGAAATTTTCATTGGCGAATCGAAGCGGCGTCATGACTCTTTGAGGCGGCTATGAAGGATCAATATCAAAGCATCAGCGCGCAATATTCGCATGCGCGCAAAGATGACGCGACCGTTTTCCTCGAAACGCCGTCGGTCGAATCCGCGCTCGGCGACATCTCGGGCGCGCGCGCCATCGATTTTGCGTGCGGAACGGGCCATTTTTCCCGGCTCCTGAAAAAACTCGGCGCGACTTATGTGCTCGGCGTCGATCTGTCGGCGGCGATGATCGCGGCGGCGCGAGAGGCGGAAAGCGAAAATCCGCTCGGAATTGTTTATGAGGTCAGCGATGCCGCGACGATGGCCGTCTTCGGCGCTTTCGATGTCGCGACCGCCGTTTTTCTATTCAATTACGCCAAGGACGAGCAGACGCTGGCGCGAATGTTCGCCTCCGTGGCGGCGAATGTGAGTCCCGGCGGCAGGCTCGTCGCCGTTGTCCCCAACCCGGATTTCATCAACGGTCGAAACGATCTGCTCCGCTATGGTTACGTTCTCGAAGAGATCGGCGAAGGCCCTGAGAATTTGCGCGTTCGGATGAGTTTTGTCGGCGACGACTTCTCGATCGAATTCACCCAATGGAGCCGTCGCGCTTACGAGAACGCCCTGGAGCAGGCCGGATTCGCCGACGTCCAATGGACGCCGTTCGCGGTCTCAAAGGAAGGACTTGAACGCTACGGGCAGGAATTCTGGGACGCGATCCTTGCCAATCCGAAAAGCGTCGTGCTGAGCGCGCGACGAAAGTCCGCCTGAACGCGACCTCGATCAGAAAGCAGCGGGCAAGCGATGCTTCTCGTCGATACCGCGGATCACGACGCTATCCTGCAGGCGCTCGAATCTCCCGGCGTGCAGGGCTTCACCACGAATCCGGCCCTGATCGCGCGCGCCGCCGGCGCCGAAATTCTGTCGCTCGACGATTATGTCGGCGCGGCGCGCAAGCTCGGCAAAATCGCCGTCGACATTGGCGCCGTCCGTCATCTGATGATCCAGGCGGTCGGCGACGCCGGCGATATTCGCAAACAGGCGATTCTCTATCTCGACGAAATGAAAGCTGCGCGCGACAAGACGCTGTGGATGAAGCTGACGCCGACGCCGGCAAGCCTCTCCTGCTGCCCGGCGCTGAAGGACATGGGCTGCGCGACCCTGGTCACCGCCGTCTTCACGCCAGCACAGGCCTATGTCGCGATGGAGGCCGGCGCCGACGGCGTCGCCGTATATCTCGGCAGGCTCATGCGGCTCGACACGGATTGGCAAAGGAAGCTCGAAAGCATCGCCGCGATCGTCAAGAGCGCCGAACGAACCCTGCTGCTGGCGAGCTTTCCCGATCGGCACACGGTCGACGTCGGGCTTCGGTACAGTCGCGACATTACCGCGCCGCCGGCCGTTCTGGGCGAGTTGCTCGCCTCCTCGCTGTCACAGGAGGCGATCGAAAGTTTCGACGGGAAAGTTGCATGGAAGGGCTAAAAGAGCCGACACTTCTCAAAACGCCGAACGGCGTTCGCAGGCAGGAACGACATGCGCGCAATTAATCATGAAATTTCGCGTCGAATTCTTCTCATCGGCTGCGCGCTCGCGCCCTGCATGACGCCTCGCGCGGCTGTGGCGAAGACCTCGCCTCTCGCCGAATTTCTCCGCCTCAGCGCCAAGCTGACCGGGCGCGCGAATCTTTCCGCCGAGTCCGCCCTGATTTACATGCGCAGTCTCGGATTCGATCGCAGCAAAAAAAACGCCGATCGCCTTGCGCGCAGAATTGTCGCGGATTGGTATTCCGGCCAGACCGTCGAGTCGGGCCGCATGATCTGCGTCGACTACACGGGCGCGCTGATGTGGGACGCAATGGGATTTGCGCGGCCGGGCGGCGTTCCCGGCGAAGCCGCGAGTTGGGCGCTTGCGCCGACATCGGAGTGACGCTGCTGATATGGACCTCCATGCCGACATATTGGTGATCGGTTCGGGCGTCGCCGGCGCGCTGGTCGCCTGCCGCGCGGCGCAAGACGGCGCGAAGGTGGTCATCTTGGAAGCGGGGCCCGAAGTGGATCGCCCCGCCGCCGTCACGCGGTTCCAAAGCGCCTATCCGAAGACTCCCGAATCGGCCTATGCGCAGGCCGCGTTCGCGCCGCATCCAGAATCCGACAAGCCCTTCGCCTTCTACGCGCAGAAAGGCCCGCATCCGTTCGGTTCGACCTATCTGCGCCAGGTCGGCGGCACGACATGGCATTGGCTCGGCACCGCCATTCGGCTGGTTCCCGCAGATTTCGAGATGAAATCGCGTTTCGGCCTCGCCGTTGATTGGCCGATCTCCTACGCCGATCTCGAGCCCTGGTATTGCCAGGCCGAGCAGGAGCTCGGCGTCGCCGGAGACAATGACGACGATCTCGGCTCGCCGCGTTCCGCGCCCTACCCCTTTCCGCCGATCGCGCAAAGCTTTCTTGATCTTGCATGGCGCGACGCGCTGCAGGCTTCCGACTACAAGGTGCGCCCGACGCCCCAGGCGCGGCTCTCGAAGCCGTCGGGCGACCGGCCATCATGTCGCGGCAGCGCCAGCTGCATTCCGATCTGTCCGATCCAGGCGAAATATGACGCGACCATTCATGTCGCCCGCGCCCAATCGCTCGGCGCGCGTCTGCTGACCGAAACCTGCGCCAATTTCGTTGAAACTCGTCCGGACGGGCGCGTCGA
>JAKFXD010000059.1 GCA_021731565.1 Methylocystis sp.
CTCCCGCAAATGGGCGAAAAGATTGGCCGCCGCCTCGACGAGGTCGCCCGACGGCGAAAGATCGAGCACCAGAGTCCCGGGCCTGGCGCACGCCGTGAGCCTGCCGCCGAAATCGAGCGCCGCCTCGCCCTCCTCGAGTTCATGCGCCTCCAGACGCAGCCGCGCCGCCGGGGCGTAATGAGAGGGCGTCATGCCCGGCGCGACGACGTCGGCCCGCGCCGGCGCCGCAAGCTTCTCGCCCAGGATTTTCTCGATCGCCTCCCGCGCGACCGCGCCGGGGCGCAGCAGAACCGGCGAAGCGTCGCAAAAGGACACGATCGTCGACTCGAGCCCGGCCGGCGCGCGGCCGCCGTCGAGGATCATATCGACCTTGCCGGAAAGGTCTTCGGCGACATGCGCGGCGGTCACCGGACTGACATGGCCGGACCGGTTGGCTGACGGCGCCGCGATCGGCCGGCCCAGCGCCGCGATCAGCGCCTGCGCCACAGGATGCGCGGGAACCCGGACCGCGACGCTCGGCAGGCCGGCGCGGGCGAGGTCGCAGATCAATCCGCCCGGCGCGACCGGCGCGACGATGGTCAGCGGCCCCGGCCAGATGGCCGCGGCCAGACGCAGCGCGGGCTCAGGCAGCGCCGCCTCGCGGCGCGCGGCTTCCGTATCGGCGACATGGGCGATGAGCGGATTGAAGGACGGGCGGTCCTTGGCGTCGTAGATGCGCGCGACCGCCCAGGCCTGGGTGGCGTCGGCGCCCAGCCCATAGACGGTCTCGGTCGGGAAGGCGACGAGCCCGCCGTCGCGCAGGATCGCCGCGGCCTCGCCGATCGCCGCGGCGTCGGCCGGCGCGATGATCGTCACGCGTCGCGGCCGCTGTAGGGCGGCTTGGGGATCGCCATATGCGCCTCGCGCAGCGCCTTCGACCAGCTGTTCCGCAAGCTGCGAAAATAGACGTCGTCCGTATTGATCCGCGTCGCCATTTCAATTTGCAGCGCGTCGCGCCGCAGCAGCGCGATGTCGATCGGCATGCCGACCGAAAGATTCGAGCGCATGGTCGAATCCATCGAAATCAGCCCGATCTTCAGCGCATCATAGATATCAGTGTCGTATGTAACGGCGCGGTCGAGGATCGGCTTGCCGTATTTATGTTCGCCGATCTGCAGATAATTGGTGTCCGGCGTGCATTCGATGCTGTTGCCGGCAGTGTAGATCATAAAGAGACGGAGCGGACCGCCGGCGATCTGACCGCCAAGCAGCATGGACACGTCGAAGCTGACGCCCTGCGCCGCAGGCTCCTCCTCGGCGCTGCCCGTCTGGACGCGGGAAAGGCGCACGGCGCGCCCGACGAGCTGCGCGGCGTGCAGCATGTTGGGCGTATTCATGACGCTCTCGACGACGCCGCTTTCGGGATGCTCGATCCCGTCGCTGATCAGATTCACGACGCCCTGCGTCACCGAGAGATTGCCCGAGGCGGCGAGCATCAGCACGCGCTCGCCGGGCCGTTCGAAAAGATAGAGCTTGCGGAAGGTCGAGATGTTGTCGAGCCCCGCGTTGGTGCGGGTGTCGGCGATCATCACCAGCCCATCGCGCACGAGAATGCCGCAACAATAGGTCATGAGATTCCCGCCGCGGTTCGCGCCAAACGGCTCAGGACTTACAAGTTTCAGGCCAGGGCACAAGTGCGGCGAAGCCACAGCGTGGCGAAATCAGCCGTCATTTTCGACCTTGTAAGGAAGTTCGGCCGCATGTTCGGCGGCCCATTCCGCCACGGCGGCGCGCTCCCGCGCGAGATAGGCCGAAACAGCCTCGCCGAGACGGGGGTCGGCGAAGAGATGGGCGGAATGGGTGATCGCCGGCCGATAGCCGCGGGCGATCTTATGCTCGCCCTGCGCGCCGGCCTCGACGCGCTTGTATCCGTGACGGATCGCGAATTCGATCGCCTGATAGTAGCAGACCTCGAAGTGGAGAAACGGCAGCGCCTCCAGCGCCCCCCAATTGCGTCCGTAGACGGCGTCGTCGCCGAGAAAATTGATCGCGCCGGCGATATGTTTCGAGCCGCGGCGCGCCATGACCAGCAGGATGCGATCCGCCATGCGCGCGCCGATCGCATCGAAGAAGGCGCGAGTGAGATAGGGGCGGCCCCATTTGCGCGCGCCCGTATCCATGTAGAAGGCGAAAAACGAATCCCAGTGCGCCGGACGAATGTCGCTTCCGGTGATGAGATCGATCTCGATCTCGCCGCCGAGCGCCTCGCGCCGCTCGCGCTTGATCGCCTTGCGCTTGCGCGCCGTCAGCCGCGCCAGGAAATCCTCGAAGTCGGCATAGCCGTCATTGACGAAGTGGAATTGTTCTCCGGCGCGGTGGATAAACCCCGCGCCCGAGAGCGCAACGCGCTCCTCCTCTGTGCAGAACGTAACATGGATGGAAGAGGCGCCGCTCGCCTTCCGCAATCCCTGCAAGGCGGCGATCAGCGCCTCGCGCGCGCCTTCCGGCGCGTCGCTTGCGAGCAGCAGACGGCGCCCGGTCACCGGCGTGAAGGGCGCGGCGACCTGAATCTTCGGATAGTAGCGACCGCCGGCAAGCTCATAGGCCTGCGCCCAGCTCTGATCGAACACATATTCGCCGAGGCTGTTTGTTTTGATATAGGCCGGCGCGCAGGCGACGAGACGCCCGCGCGAATCCTTGACGAGCGCATGCGCCGGCATCCAGCCGCTGCGCGCGCCGACCGACTTGGACGATTCAAGTGCGTGCAGGAAGGCATGCGACACGAAGGGATTATGGCGCTCGCCGACGGACTCCGGCAGGCCCGGCGGATTGGCGCAGGCGTCCCAGGCCGCCGCCGCGACGGACTCAAGCGATTCCGCGTATCGAACCGAAAATCCTTGCGCCATCTGTCCTGTGAAGCAGCCGCGTTTGAGCGCCTGCTGGCATGGCGTCGCGGCGCCCTCTATCATGGCGCTCATCGCGACGTCATCCAAGCGCGACTTTTAAGCAGGCGAAAATCAAGCATGAGAATCGACGGCCGCGACTATCGAACGATTTGGCTCGACCGGGACGGACAGCGCGTTCACGTCATCGATCAGACCCGGCTGCCGCATCGCTTCGAGTTGAAAACGCTCGCAAGATGCGAAGACGCCGCCGCGGCGATCCGCGAGATGACCGTGCGCGGCGCGCCGCTGATCGGCGTGACCGGGGCCTATGGCATGGCGCTCGCCGCTTTGCACGACCCGAACGACGCTTCGATCGAGAGCGCTCACGCCCTGCTCCTCGCCACGCGGCCGACGGCCGTCAATCTGCGCTGGGCGCTCGATCGGCTGCGCGCGCTGCTCCTCGCCGCGCCGGTCTCCGACCGCATCGACCTCGCCTATGCGGAAGCGGCGAGGATCGCGGAAGAGGACGTCGCGGCCTGCCAGGCGATCGGCCGCGCCGGCGCCGATCTCATCGACAAGGCGCGGCGCAGCGACGGCCCCGTGAACATCCTCACCCATTGCAACGCCGGCTGGCTCTGCGCCGTGGATTGGGGCACGGCGCTGGCGCCGATCTACGCCGCCGCCCGAGAGGGCGCAGCCGTTCATGTGTGGGTCGATGAGACCCGCCCGCGCAACCAGGGCGCGAGCCTCAC
>JAKFXD010000131.1 GCA_021731565.1 Methylocystis sp.
TGCCGTCCTCGACCACATCCTTGTCGTGTCCCTTGTTGGAGAGCGCCGGAAAGGAGGTCGTGTCGAAACGATAGCCCTCCCGCGAGAGCGTCTGCGCCGGCTGCCAGGAGAAGCCGACGAGCTTCTTGTCATAGTCGAGCCGGCCTTTCACGAAAACCGCCGGGCGCTCGCGCGGAACGAGAAGATGATACAGCGTCGGGACTGAGCCATTGTGCAGATAGGGCGCCTGCGCCCAGACGCCGCCGAGCGGCAGCGCATTATAGCCTTCATGCGTCTGGGGATCGGCGATGGAGAGGTCGGCGCGGCTCTCGAGCGACACGCCGTCGAATTTCGCGCAGGGCGCGATGCGATCGCCCGAGGGCGGCATGTCGACGACTTTGGTCGGCGGACAAATCCTTGCGAAGCTGTCGCGGACGTTTTTCGCGATCGAATCGCTGACAGCCCGCGCCCGGCTGAGATCGGCGCCCAGATCATAGACCTTGCCGTTATGCGGCCGATGACATGGGGCGCAATTCTCTTCAAAGAGCGCCGCGCCTCTCTTTGCGAGCGTGAGATCGACGGGAAAGGGATAGACCGGCGCTGGCAGATCGCGCAGCAAGTCTTCGCTGAAGGCGGCGATGCGAATGTCGACGTCGGGTCCGGACTCCAGCGTCAATTGCGCGGCGAGGCCATTGAAGATCGGAATCGGAATGTCGCCGGTCCATTGGCCGCCGCCGTCGACAAGCTGCGTATGATCCGCGGACCAGCGCGGCCGGCGCTTACGCTGCTCCCAAACCGCCATGAAATCGGCGATTCCTGGCGTCGGCGGCAGATATGTCTTCGGGTCGGGAATTTCGCCGCGCGCTTCGGCGGCGACGTAGGCCATCGACGCGCTGACGCCGGCCGCATCGACCATGCCGCCGAGGCCTTGCGTCATTTGCTCCTCGAAGCCTCGGTAGTTCTTGGAGATGAGATCGAGCAGCGAGAAGAATTCGAGTCCGGCGCGGGCAAGATATTTTCCGACGATCGCGGCGGCGTCCTGCTTGAAGAGTTCGATCTGCCGCGCCTCATAGGCGGCGTCGAACCGGCGGCCGGCGAATGTGTAATTCCTGTAGAAGAAATTCTTGTCTTGAGCATGGATTTTGTCGAGCTTCGAGACAATCGCCTGCGTCGCGCGTTCGACCTTTTCCTCGAGCGTTGCGGCCCCTTCGGTGATTTTCTTGATCGTGTTGATCACTCTGACGCGATATTGAATGAGGTTGAACTGCGTGTTCATGCCGCCGTCGAGATAGCGAAGACTGCCGTCGTCGAGCCGCACGCGGCCGATGTGGCACGCGCCGCAACTCATCGCGGCGTAATCGAGGCCGCCGTTTGGATCCTCGCGCGCCAAGCCCGTCCAGCCGAAGCCGCGCGCGATCGGATAGGTCGGGTCGCGCTCGTCGACGAAGAGGCCGGCGACATCGAGAAAATTATTCGCGCTTCCCCATTCTTCCGGCGCGAGTTTCGGCAAGAGCTTCAGGATGATGAAAGGGACGCCGTCCGTCCGGCTAAACGGAAAATCCGCAAACCACCGGTAGGCGATCGGCTTCCGGCTGATATAGGCGTCGAGCGCGTTCAGACGCTTTGCCTGTTCCGCGCGCCACTCGCCGTCGGAAGGCGTCGTCTGCGCCAAAGCCGGCGCGTCCAAACAGGCGCGCATCGCCAACGCCATGCATGCGGCAAATGACATTCGCGAGAAGGCGCGCATCAGAGACGCCGCCATGTCCAATATGGAAATTCGGTCGGCTTTTTCGGCATAGGCGTCGGTTCAGCGCGTCTCGACATTTTTCTTAATTTTGCGACCTTGACGGGGCCATAAGGGTAGGGGCTGCGGAAAATACGCGTTTTCGAGCGGATTGCCGAGCCCTCCCGACGCGCCCCTTCCGGACAGGGCGCAAGTTCTCGTCGGTTTCGCCTGCACTTCGCGCTATTATGGCCTCCCCGAAACACTGCGGAGCGCGTCGCTCCGAATGTCATCGAACGGTCGTGAAAAGCGGGCTTCGATGCGCGCCAGACAATGTGCTCGATGATCATCGCCGGGACGGATTCAAATAACGCTCCCATAAATTCGCGTCGCTTCGGCGTCGAGGCCCGCGCGCCATTCGGCGCCGAGCTTGTTCACGACACTTGCGCCGGCCGCGTGCGCATGCGCCACATGAGCTTGCGCGGCCGCGCGCCGCTGGCGCGGGCCGTCGAAGAACGATTTCGCCATCTTCCCGGCGTGCGCCGGGTTCGCGCCAGCGAATGGACCGGTTCGACGCTCGTCGAATTTCAGCCGCCGATGACCACCGCGCGGCTGATGCAGGCGCTTGAGGCGGCGATCGCCGGCGCGCCCGCGCGCGACGCGGACGATTCGCACGCTCCGGAATGCGCCGCTCATGTCGAGACGATCGCGACGCTCGCGGCGCGATTGAAAACGGACGTCGCTCAGGGCTTATCGACAGAGGAAGCCGCCGCAAGATTGGAGAAATGGGGGCGCAACGAGCTGCGCCGCGAGGAGCCGCGCTCGGCGGCGAGCATTTTCGCCGAGCAGATGTCCACCCTGCCTGTCGCTTTGCTCGCCGCATCGGCGGCGGTGTCGCTGGCGACCGGCGGGATCGCCGATGCGGTGATGATCGCCGCCGTGGTGCTCGTCAACGCCAGCATCGCCACGGCCACCGAGCGCCAGGCGGACCGCGCGATTTTGGGCCTTGCCGGCGAGGAGCCGTCGGACGCCGCTGTCATCCGGGACGGCGTGCGCCTCAAGATCGACTCGCGCGATCTCGCGCCGGGCGATCTCTTGCTGATTGAGCGCGGCGCCTTCGTTCCGGCCGACGCGCGCCTGATCGCCAGCGACGATCTGACCGTGAACGAATCGCCGCTTACCGGCGAGGCTCAACCGGCGCCCAAGGACGACGATGTGGTTTTGTCGCCGGAAACGGGAATTTCGGATCGTCGCAACATGGTGTTTCGCGGAACGGCGGCGACCGGCGGATCGGGCAGGGCGATCGTCACCGCGATCGGGGCGCAGACGGAAATCGGCCGCGTGCAACGATTGCTCGGCGCGCTGCGACCGCCGCCGACTCCGATCCAGCGCGAACTGGGCGAGGTCGAGCGCGAGCTCGTCGTCGTCAACGGTCTGATTTGCGTGAGCGTCTTCGCTCTTGGCCTTTTGCGCGGCCATGGGCTCATTCCCACTTTGCGCAGCGCGATTTCGCTTGCCGTGGCCGCAATTCCTGAAGGACTGCCCGC
>JAKFXD010000009.1 GCA_021731565.1 Methylocystis sp.
TGGCGAACTGAATTGGAGGACGGCGCTGTTCGCTCTCGAATATGCCGCGCTCTTCGATGTTTACAACAGGGGCCTCGTCTCGATGGGCATGCCGCTGTTTCTCGGCGGCACGTCCAATCATTTCCGCATCGAGGCGCTGCGCGACATCGGCTTCTGGGACGCGTTCAACGTCACCGAAGACGCCGATCTCGGCCTGCGGCTGGCGCGCGCCGGCTTCGAGGTGCAGACTCTCGCCTCGCAAACCTTCGAAGAGGCGCCGGCGACGTTCACGGCGCTGGTGAGACAGCGCACCCGCTGGTTCAAGGGCTGGATGCAGACTTTCGTCGTGCATTGCCGCCGGCCGGTGCGGCTGTTCGTCGATCTCGGCGCCCGTCGCGCCATCGCCGCGCTGGCGATGTTTGCGAGCGGATTGTTCGGGCCTCTGCTCGGTCCGTTCCTCGCGGCGCGTATGGCTTATGATGCGATGTTCGGCGCTCTGCTGACGCCGATTTCGCCGTTTGACGTCGCCCTGAGCACGCTGTGGTGCTCTCTGGCGATCGCCGGCGCGGCGGCGCTTATTGTCCCGCTTGCCATCGGCATGCGCCGGCGCGAACTCACGCGGTTTCGCCGCACGCTGATCTATCTGCCGCTGTGGCTGACGATGCTGAGCGTCGCCGCCTGGCGCGCCCTTTATGAACTCTGGCGACGTCCGTTCCATTGGGAGAAGACCGAGCATGGGCTGACCCTGCGCCGCCTTCCCGACGTGGACGTCGACATCGACCCCTTCGGCTCAGGAGAAGAGCCATTGTTTGATCAGGAAGCCGGCGCTTAGCGCCTTGCCGTAATGCTCATGCAGCGCGACATGGCTCATGCCGGCGCGCGGCAGATCCGATTTCTTCAGGCGCTTGAAGAAGGGAATGAGCACGTCCTCGAAATTCGCCACCGTATATTTTCCGCCATGGCGGTCGGCGACGCGCTCGGCGACATTGGTGAAGAGCAGCGCCAGAGCCTTGAACAAAGCCGGATGGGCGATCTGCTCGTCGGCGTTGTGCAGGCCGAGGCCGTGACGGCAGGCGCGGAGATAAGCGTTGAGCACGGCGTAAACTTCCTCGGCGCGGGCGTCGTCGAAAGCGCCCTTGATCGAGCGCAAAGCGGCGTTGAAGGTGACGCGCGAAATCGTGCCCTTGCGCCGCTCCGCCGGGCTGAGCAGGCCCTTCAAGGCGCTGTCGCCGCGGTTGTGGAAAAGGTCGAACACGTCGTGCAGCAGCGCGTCGGCCTGCGTCTCGACTTCCGACAGGCGGCGGATGTCGAGCAGCAATTCGTTGGGAACCGGGCGCTGCTTGGTGTTGATGTCCATGAACAGGCGGCATTCCTCCGAGCGCCTGAGCTTGTTGTAGATCACCACCGGCACGTCGACGGCGTGTTTCGCGAGCTTGAAGCCGAAGACGCGATGCTGCCCGTCGATGATGAGAAAGGCGCGGGGGTCCTCGCGGAAGGTCAGCGCGCCTGTGACGCGGTCGTAATGCATATGGGCGCGGGACTGAGCCGACAAAACCACGGCGCCGGGAACCGTGCCGAAGCCGGCGTCGATATATTTGGCGATGGACTGCGCGCGCTTTTCGTCGAGCAGGCGCTGAAATCCCTCGATCGGATTTTCGACGCGCGGTTCGACCATGCAGGTTTGCGCGAGCAGCCCGCTCGGCAGCACCAGCGCGTAAAAACGGTGCTTGCCCTGGGTGACGAGTTGCGCCGGAACGCTGACCGAATTCTTGCCGGCGGCGGAAGCGGCGGAGCTGCGATCATCGGCGCCGTCGCCCGCCAAAGGGGCGGACTCGGCGATGTCGCCGAGCGTATCCCGATCCATGTTCTGATCCCTCGAAAGCGCGAACTTTTGACAGCGTCCGCGACAGCTGACTCGACGAATCGACCGGCACTCGTTCGGAAACGCTAAGCGGGAAAAGAGTCAAGAGCAAGATGGGAACTATGATGCCTCTATGGGAGTAGCCCCTTCAATGAGCTGAACCGTTAGGAGGACATTTCGCGTATTGCCGGCTGGCCGGCGCCAGCGACCCCCCCCTCATCCATGGAAGATCGGCAGCGCCTGAGGTTGGATGATGATCAACAGGCCGTAGGCGAAGATGATGACGCCCAGGGCCTGCGCCACGGCGGCGCCCAAGGGCAGGGTCTTCTCGGCGAAAACGATGAGCGTCACCGTCGCAAGCGCGGCGACGTTCATCATGCCGAGCGGAAACATGATCGCGCACAGCAGCCAGCAACAGCCAAGGCACCAGGCGCCATGGATCGCGCCCATCTGCAAGGCGCCGAGAGGTCCCTCGCGCCAGGAGGTCATGATGAAGCTCATCGGCGTGCGGCACTTGGTCAGGCAGAGATCCTTCAACGGCGTCAGCTGGTAGAGGCCCGCGGCGACAAGAGTCAAACCGCCGATGCGCGCCGACGTCTGCGCCGAGAGATCGAGACGCGTCGCAATCGCCTCCGCGGCAAGCGCGCCGACATAGGCGACGACGCCGGACGCGACCCAGACGACAAGATAGCCGGAAAGGAAGACCCAAGTTTCCACGAAAGCCTGTCGCCGCTTGCGCCGGGCGCTCTGCGCCTTGTGGAAGGTGAGCGCCATCGGCGCGGCCGCCGGAAACATCATCGCGATCGTCATCGCCAGCCAGACGGCCAGGAAGAGCGGTGCGCCGAGACCCATCGACGGCGACGCCATGCGGCTGTCGGCGCCATGCGCCGCGCCTTGCCAAATCAGAAGAATCCAGGCCGCGATCGACAGGGCGCTCAGCGCGGCGAGGATCGCATTGCGGTGAACGGCGGTCGGGTCCGGACGGGTCTGTTCCATGCCGTCGGCGCCGCCCCTCAGTTCGACCATTCGATCGGCGCGTAATGGCCGTTGCGGCCCGAATTGTTCCAGCTCCATCCGTGGTCGATGAAGCCGTTGCCCTTGCGCCCGACGCCGAAGGCGATTTTCTCCGGGGCGAGCGGATGCCCGGTCATGCCCCAGATTTCGCCGCTCGGATGCATGCTGGCGAGCGGGTCGACGGCGACGCTCAGCAC